>JAYVPU010000164.1:0-23484 GCA_043757205.1 Comamonadaceae bacterium
TGCTGGGCTCGGAGCAAGTGGCCAAGGCCGCGCCCGATGGCTACACGCTGCTGATGGCCACGGCGGGCAACCTGACGGTCAACCAGCACCTCTACCCCAAGATGAAGACCGATCCGGTGCGTGACTTTGCGCCCGTCATGCAAACTGCGACGGTGGACTTTGTGCTGGTGACACAGCCCACGGCCCCGTTCAAGGACGTCAAAGAGTTGATGGCCGCGGCCAAGGCCAAGCCCGACGAGATCACCAGCTCCAACTCGGGCATCGGCGGTGCACCGCACCTGGCTGCTGCCCTGTTTAACCGAGCCGCAGGTGTCAAGCTGGCCTTCGTGCCCTACAAAGGCAGTGCCGATGCGGTGAACGCCGTGCTTGCGGGCCAAGTCATGCTGGACTTTGACGCCGCCTCGCAAGTGCTCCCCCATGTGCGCGCGGGCAAGCTCAAGGCGCTGGCCATGCTGGGGGCCAAGCGCTCCACTTTGTTGCCCGATGTGCCGACCATGAGCGAGGCTGGGTTGCCCGACTACCGCTTCAGCAACTGGTTTGGTCTGGTCGCCCCTGCGGCCACGCCCAAAGATGTGCTGGACAAGTTGGAGGCCGACGTGGCCAAGGTCTTGCAAAACCCCGAGATTCGCGCCAAATTTCAAACCCTGGGCATCGAGCCGGGCAGCGGCACGGCAGCGCAGTTTGGCGCATTGATCAAGACCGATTCGGTCAAATGGGCCGCTGCGATCAAAGAAGCCAATATCACCGCAGAGTGAAACCTTGTGGGACAGTCCGCAGCGACACACAGTGCGCCAGCTCTGTCCCCAACTGATTAGGATCCCCCATGGCCATGACCATCACCGAAAAAATCCTCGCCCGCGCCGCCGGGCTGGCGTCGGTTCAACCCGGCCAGTTTCTCGACTGCCAGGTGGACCAGGTCGCCAGCATGGACTTGCAAGGCAAGCTGGTGTTCAACACCATAGACGCGCTGGGCAGCGAGGCCTTGTTTGACACCTCGCGCGTGGCCTTCACGCTGGACCACCACAGCCCGGCGCAGAGCGTGGCGATTGCCGATGTGCACGCGGCGATTCGGGTGGCGGCCAAGAAGTTTGAGGTGAAAAATTTGTTTGATGTGGGCAGCGGCATCATGCACGTGGTGATGCCCGAGCGCGGCCTGGTCTTGCCGGGTGAGCTGGTCATCATGAACGAGTCCCACACGCCCACCGGCGGGGCCATGGGCGCGGTGGTGATTGGTGTGGGTCAGACCGATGCGGCGGTGGCGGCAGCACTCGGTGAAATCTGGTTGGTCGTGCCCGCCACCATTCGCGTGAATTTGCATGGCAGCTTACAAGCCGGTGTGAGCACCAAAGACGTGGCGCTGCACCTGATGAGTCTGCTCGGCTACGAGAAAAAAGCCATCTATAAAACGATTGAAATCGGTGGCCCCGGCCTGGCTGCGCTGTCCATGGACGCGCGCTTTACCCTGACCAACTATTGCTCCGACATGGGGGCCAAGTCGGCCATCATCGAGGCCGATGCCGTCACCCTGGCCTATGCCAACGAGCGGGCGCAGCGCGCTTTCACGCCGGTGCACAGTGACCCGGGTTGCACTTATGAGTCGGTGATTGAGGTTGATCTGGCCGCACTCGCGCCGCTGTTGGCTTGCCCCCACGCGTTGGACAACATCCACAGTGTGACATCGCAAGCGGGCCAGCCCATCAACGAAGCCTTCATCGGCACCTGCACCAATGGGCGCTTTGAAGACCTGGCGGCAGCGGCGGCCATCGTGGCAGGCCACAGCGTGGCCCCCGGTGTGCGCCTCATCGTCGTGCCCGCCTCCAAAGAAATTTACCAGCGCGCCATGAAAGCCGGTCATCTGGCTACCTTGGTTGAGGCAGGTGCCCTGGTGTTCCCGCCCGGCTGCGGCCCCTGCATGGGTGAGCACAGCGGCGTGCTCGGCGCGGGTGAGGTCTGCATCAGCTCGGGCAACCGCAATATGAAGGGGCGCATGGGCAGTGGCGAATCGTTTGTGTACCTGGGCTCGCCCGAGACGGTGGCTGCCTCGGCGATTCGCGGTGTTATCACCGACCCGCGCACGCTGGTCACAGCACACAAGGAGTTGAGCCATGCGCACTGAAATCAAGGCCTGCGCCTACCGCGTGGGGGACGACGTCAAGGCGCTGGACATCATGCCCACGCGTTTCAAAAGCTCCAGCGGCTTGTCGGATGATGAACTGGCACGAGTGGCGTTTGCGGATATGGACCCGAGTTTCGCCGCCAAAGCGATTGCGGGTGAGTACGGCATCGTGGTGGCGGGCCACAACTTTGGCGGTGGTGGCAAGACGGTGGAAGGCCCGGTGTTCGCGCTGCGGGGTGCGGGCATCCAGCTGGTGATCGCCGACTCATTCGCGCGCTACTTTCTGCGTAACGCCATCAACAATGGCTTCCCGATTTTGGTGTGCGAAGGTGTTTCTGTGGCGGTTCAAACCGGTCATGCCTTGGAGGTGGACCTACAGCACTCGGTCATCCGCAACCTCACGACCGGGCAGACACTCAAAACCACGCCCTTGTCCGCCACCGCGTTGGAGATTTTGCGCATGGGCGGGCTGGTGCCCTACGCCCGGCAAAAGCTGGCCGCGCGGGCAGCGACCCAGGCGGCGTAATTTCAATCCGGCGTGATATTGCCCTGGCGGATGATGCGGGCCCATTTGCTGGTTTCGGATTGGATGAACGCACCAAAGGCTTCAGGCGTGCCGCCCACCGGGTCGGTGCCCTGGGCAATCAGCTTCTCACGCACCTCGGGCAGCGCCAACACCTTGTTGATCTCGCCGTTCAGGCGCGCAATCACCTCACGCGGCGTGCCCGCAGGCAAGACCAGACCAAACCAGTTCACCACCTCAAAGCCGGGCAGGGTCTCGGCCACGGTGGACACATCAGGCAAGAACGCGGGGCGCTTCAAGCCGGTGCTGGCCAGCGCGCGCAGGCGACCGGTCTTGAGGTGTTGCAAGCCAATCGCGGCGGACTCAAACGTGAACTGCACTTGCCCGCCCATCACGTCGTTGATGCTGGGCGCGCTGCCCTTGTAGGCCACATGCGTCATCTTCACGCCCACCGCGTTGCTGAACAGCTCGCCCGCCAGATGCGGCAAGCCGCCTTTGCCGCTGGACGAGTAATTTAACTTGTCCGGGTTGGCCTTGCCGTAGGCCACCAGCTCGGCCACTGAAGTAACGGGCAGCGCCGGGTTGGCATACAAAACAAAAGCGACAGAAGTCAACAGCATCAGCGGTGTGAACTGTTTGTCAATATTGAGCTGCGGATTGGGGTAGAGCGAGGGGTTGATGCTCAGGTTGCCCAGCGTGCCCAGAAACATCGTGTGTCCATCGGGCGCGGCTTTGGCCACGACGTCCAGGCCCAGCGCGCCATTGGCGCCGGGTCGGTTGTCCACCACCACCGGCTGGCCGAGCGCCTCAGACAGTTTTGGCGCGATGATGCGGCCCACCAGGTCAATCGCGCCACCGGCGGGAAAGCCGATGACAATGCGCACCGGTTTGTTCGGGAAGCTTTGCGCGAAGGCTGTTGCGCTGATGCAGGTGAGCAGCAGGGCAGTGGTCAGTTGGCGGGGCAGGCTGTGAAGAAAACTCATTATTTGCTCCTCTAAAATGAATTTCCAAAGATTAGACCCGAAACCCATGACGAACCCCTGGCATGTCGCGCTCATGGTGCCCATCAACAACACCACGATGGAGGGCGAGCTGCGTGCGGGCTTGCCCAGCGGCACGCGGGTAACGACGCTCAAGATTCCTCGCGGCCAGGGCCTGCTGACACGCGAGACCATCCCCGCCTACAAACAACAAGCGCTAGAACTCGCGGCCACGCTGGCGGGCCAGCCCATCGACATGCTGGCCTATGGCTGCACGGCGGCCAGCTTTCTTGCAGGGCCGGTGGGAGACGCCGAGTTGGCACGCGAACTCACACAGGTGGTAGGCAAGCCGGTGATCACCACGGCGCAGGCCATGGTGCTGGCCTTGAAGGCGGCGCAGGCCCGCAGAATTGCGCTGGTCACGCCTTATCAGGACTTGGTGAACGACCAACTCAAATTGTTTTTGACCGCGAGCGGCGTTGAAGTCGCCGCCTTCAACAGCCTGTACGCCGCCAATGTGGACGAGCTGGCCAAGATTACCGCCGACGATGTGGCCCGCATGGCGCGCGCCACCATGCAGCAAGACTGCGACGCGCTGTTCATCGCCTGCTCTCAACTGCCGACCTTTGACATCTTGGGTGAGCTGAGTGCTGAGTTCTCGCGCCCGGTGCTGTCGTCCATTCAAGCCACCGCGTGGCGCGTGCGGCAAGTTCTCACGCTGCAAAGGAATTCCTGATGGTTTCAAAACTCATTCGCCCGGCCTTGCTTGCGCTGACCTGTGCGCTCACGTTCACCGCACAGGCCCAAGCCCCTTGGCCCAACAAACCCGTGCGCATCATCGTGCCCTTCGCCGCAGGCTCCTTCACCGACACGGCTGCACGCGCCATCGCGCAAGAGCTATCCAGCGAGCTGGGCCAGCCCTTTATCGTCGAATCGCGTGGCGGCGCGGGCAGCACCCTGGGCACGGACATCGTGGCGAAGGCCGCGCCTGATGGCTACACGCTCTTGGTCACCGACAACTCTTTCGCCATCTCCGCCGCGCTGTACGACAAGCTGCCCTACGACCCGGTCAAAGACATCGTCAAAATCAGCACCGTGGCCGAGTCACCGGCGGTGCTCATGGTGCGTCAGGATCTGCGGCAAGACCTACCCTCCAAGAGCTTGAAAGAGCTGGTGGACTTTGCCCGCCAGCAACCCAAGAAGTTGACCTATGGCTCCGGCGGTCAAGGCTCATCGGCCCACCTGGGCATGGAGTTGTTTTACGCGGACGCGCAGGTCGAGGCGACCCATGTGCCCTACAAAGGCATCGCAGCCGCCTTTGTCGATTTGATTGCCGGCCACATCGACACCGTCATCGCCAGCGCGGGCTCATCCGCCGGGCACATTCGGGGCGGCAAGGTGCGCGGTTTGGCCGTGACGGGCAAAGAGCGTCACCCCTTGTTGCCCGGCGTGCCTACCTTTGCCGAAGCGGGTTTCCCTGACTTCAACATGAGTTATTGGTTTGGTCTGATGGCCCCTGCGGGCGTGCCCGCGCCGGTGCTCACCCGTTTGCAGCAAGGCGTGGCGCGGGCTGTGCAGCAGCCCAAAGTCATCGATGCTTTCACAGCGGCGGGTGCACGCGCCGTGGCCAGCACGCCTGCCGAGTTCAGCAAACGGGTGGTGGATGAAACCCGCGTCTGGAAAGGTGTGATCACCCGCGCCAGGGTCAAGCCGGAATAACGGCCCATCACGTCGCATCACGCCGAATTACGATTACTCAAGGAAATCACTGTGTCCCTCGCTCACGAAGCCCCACCCGCTGTCACGTCCCCGCCCCTGGCCTGCGACGCGCACTTTCATGTGTTCGGCCCCGAAGGCGCTTACCCCTATGAAGCCAATCTGCGCTACAAGCCGCCGCACGCGCCGCTGGCCGAGTACTTGGAGCTGGCCAAGCTGCTGGGCTTCGAGCGCTTCGTGTTCGTGCAACCCTCGGCCTATGGCCGTGACAACACCTGCATGCTGGACGCTATGCGCGAGATCGGCCCGGCGCGCTGCCGGGGCATCGTCGATGTGCACGAAGACATTGCCGATGCCGAGCTGGACCAGCTTCATGCGCTGGGCGTGCGCGGTGTGCGCATCAACGTCTCGCCCATCCACCCGCGCGACGACGGCCTGTGCCAAGCCATGCAGCCCCGCATTCAAAAACTCGATGCCCGCTGCGCTGAACGCGGCTGGCACCTGGACTTCCTCTTGCCCGGCTGGTTGACGCATCAAATGATGCCCACCTTTGCCGCGCTCAAAGTCGATTACAGCCTGGCCCACATGGGCATGTTTCTGGCCGCGCAAGGGCCACAGCAAGAGGGCTTTCAAGCCCTGCTGAATTTGCTGCGCCACGGCAACGGACGCTGCTGGGTCAAGTTCACCGGCACCTACCGCATGGGCACGGCCCCCACGTTTGCCGATGTCACACCCATGGCGCAAGCCCTGATCGAAGCCGCGCCGGACCGCCTGATCTGGGGCAGCGACTACCCGCACCTGTCGTTCGCCGACAAAGTGGGCTCGGTGCAGCTCTTCAATCTGCTGGCCGACTGGGCACCTGATGCGGCGACGCGACAAAAAATCCTGGCCGACAACCCGGCTGCCCTCTTTGGTTTTTGAGCTGACTTCTTTGAACTGGATAAATCATGAGACTCGCTACTTTTTCAACACCGTCCCAAGCGGATCGCGCCATAGTGGGCGTCTTGTGCGGGGAGCGCCTAATAGACTTGGCCCAAGCGGCCGCGCTGCTGGAACCCTCAGCAGCAGCTTTCCCCGCAACCATGAAAACGCTGCTGGAGCAAGGCGCTGCGGGTCTGACCCGTGCCAAAGGCCTGCTGGAAGCCGCCCAAGCCAACCCGGCCGCTCTGGCGCAGTGCAGCCACGCGCTGACTGACACCCACTTCCTGCCACCGATTCAAGACGCCAACAAATTCCTGTGCGTCGGCAAGAACTACCGCGCCCATCTGGAAGAACTCAAGCGCACCGACCTCATCAAGGAGATGCCCAATGAGCCGACCGGCTTCATCAAGCTCAATGCTTGCCTGACCGGCCACGACACCGCCGTGGAGCGCCCGCCCACCGTGAGCCATCTGGACTACGAGCCCGAACTGGTCTTCGTCATTGGCAAGGCCGCCTACCAGGTGACGGCGGACAACGCCTGGGAGCACGTCGCTGGCATCACCATCCTGAACGACCTGACCTGCCGCGACACGCAAAAGCGCGAAGTCGCCTCCGGCTCACGCTTTTGGACCGCCAAAAACGCGCCCGGCTTTGGCCCGCTTGGCCCCTACATCATCACCATGGACGAAGTGCCCGACCCCTACAACATCTGGGTCACCTGCAGCGTGAATGGCGAGCAGCGAATGCGCGTCAACACCAGCGACCAAATTTGGAAACTGCCGCGCATCATCGAGCACTTCTCGCGCCTGGTGCCGCTGATGCCGGGTGATATGTTCTCCACCGGTGCACCCGGCGGCGTGGCCGTGGGCAAGCCCAATGCGGCTGATCTGTATTTGAAGAACGGCGATAGCGTGGAGTGCGCGTTTGAGAACCCGCCTATGTTGCTGCGCAACACGGTCGTGGCGGCGCGGGCTTAAGCATGGTGCCCATGTTTCATCGTGCCTGCGCCTTCGCGGGTGCTGCGGCATTGAGCTTGGGCTTGAGCCTCAGCTCGCTCGCGCAAGCACAAACCTTCCCCGCCAAGCCCGTCACCATCGTCGTGCCCTTCCCGCCAGCGGGCGGGGCCGACACGCTGGCCCGCATCCTGGCCACGCACCTGGGCAACGTGTGGAAACAGCAGGTCATCGTCGAAAATCGCCCCGGTGCCAGCGGCCACATCGGCGCGGCCTTCGTCGCCAAATCCGCACTCGACGGCTACACGCTCATGATGAGCTCCACCGCCTCGCTGGACGCCGACAACGTCAAGCAGTTCGCCCCCATCGCGCTGGTGTCGGCCTCACCCTATGTGGTGGCCGTCAACCCCAAGCTCGGCGTGAAAAACATCGCCGAACTCATCGCGCTGGCCAAGGCGCAACCGGGCAAACTCAGCTTCGGATCTTCGGGCGAAGGTTCGGCCTCGCACCTCACGGTGGAGCTGTTCAAGCAGCTTGCGGGTGTGGACATGTTGCACGTGCCCTACAAAGGCACCGGCCAAGCCGTGAGCGATTTGCTGGGTGGCACGATTGACCTGATGTTCGCCCCCGGCCAGACCGTGCTGCCCCACGCCAAGGCCGGTAAAGTGCAAGCGTTGGCCGTCACCAGCGCCAGCCGTGCCAAGGCCGCGCCCGAGCTGCCCACGGTGGCCGAATCCGGCCTGCCCGGTTATGCGGCGGTAGGTTGGTTTGGCCTGCTGGCCCCCGTGGCCACACCCAAGGCGGTGCTGGCCAAATTGAGCGCCGATGTGGGCGCGGCCTTGCGCGACCCCGCGATTGAGAAAACCATGCTGGCCAGTGGTGCCGAACCCGCTAACCTTAGCGGCGAAGCCTTTGGACGATTCATCCAGACCGAGCTCGACAAGTGGACAATGCTGGAAAAACAGATGGGAAACAAGAAGCCATGAACCCAATCGTCACCCGACGCGCTACGCTTTCAATAGCTGCTTGCGCACTATCCTCGCTGGCCACACCCACAATTCGTGCGCAAAGTTGGCCATCCCGGCCGATCCGCTTCGTCGTGCCCTTCGCCCCCGGCGGCACCAGCGAGATCGTGGCGCGCAGTGTGGCGGCTGAACTTGGCAAGCAACTCGGCCAAACGGTCTATGTCGAAAACAAACCCGGCGGTGCAGGCGTACCCGCCATGCAAGAGGTGGCCAAGGCCGTGCCCGATGGTCACACCCTCATCCTGGGCCATGTGGGCACGCTGGCCGTCAACCCCTACATGCTCAAAAACCAGCCCTATAACGTGAACCGGGACTTCATCCCCGTCACGCTGCTGGCCAAGGTGCCCAATGTGTTCGTCATCCACCCCGATGTGCCCGCGAAGAACTTCCGCGAGTTCGTCGATTACGTGAAGAAGCACCCTGGCCAGCTCAACTACGGCTCGGCCGGTAACGCCAGCGCGGGGCACTTGGCGATGGAGTACCTCAAGCTAGTGACGGGCATGTTCATCACCCACATCCCCTACCGAGGCACAGGCCCGCAGCTCACCGATTTGTTGGCGGGCCGCACCCAGGCCAGCTCGGCTGGTATGCCCGCTTTGGGCGCGCACATTCGCAGCGGCAAGCTGCGGGCGATTGCGGTCGGCACGCAACACCGCATCGCCGCTTTGCCGGATGTGCCCACGGTGGCGGAGTTGGGCTTCAAAGACTTTGAGACCTCGCAGTGGTACGGCATGCTCGTGCCTGCGGGCACACCGGCGGATGTGGTTAAACGGCTGCAAGAAGAGTCGTTCAAAGCCCTCAAGTCCAGCGCCGTGACCGAGCGCTTCGCTACCGACAATGCGGTGGGCGGCGGTGGGCCGTCAACTGAGTTTGCAGCCTTCATTCGGCGTGAGCAAAAGATTTGGAGCGATATCGTTAACCGGGCGGGCATCAAGCCCGACTGATACTTGATCGATCCGGCTTGATGAAGACTAAATCTCCGTTCGGGCTGAGCTTGTCGAAGCCCTTCGACAAGCTCAGCCCGAACGGTTCGTATCTCACAGTGGCAGAGCAATAGAAAGTGGAAACAATGACAGTGGACGTTTTAGTGATCGGTGGCGGCAACGCCGCCCTGTGCGCGGCGCTGATGGCGCGCGAAGCGGGGGCCAGCGTGCTGCTGCTCGAATCGGCCCCGAAGGAGTGGCGCGGCGGCAACTCCAGCCACACGCGCAACATCCGCTGCATGCACGACGCGCCGCAAGACGTGTTGACCGAGGCCTACCCGGAAGAAGAGTTCTGGCAAGACCTGCTCAAGGTCACAGCGGGCAAGACCAATGAGTCGCTCGGGCGGCTGGCGATTCGTGCGTCGAGCTCTTGCCGCGACTGGATGCGCAAGCACGGCGTGAAGTTTCAGCCCGCCCTGTCAGGCACGCTGCATTTGAGCCGCACCAACGCCACCTTCATGGGCGGCGGCAAGGCGCTGGTTAACGCCTACTTTCGCAGCGCTGAAGCCATTGGCGTGCAGATTCGCTACAACAGCCCGGTGGACCGGCTGGAGTTGAAAGACGGCAAGTTTGTTGCGGCTTATGTGGGAAACGAACGAATCGAGGCCAAAGCCTGCGTGATGGCCGCCGGAGGCTTTGAGTCCAACCTGGCCTGGGTGCGTGAGGCCTGGGGCCAGAACGCGCTGGGCGAGTGGACGGCGGACAACTTTCTGGTGCGCGGCACGCGCTACAACCAGGGCGTGTTGCTCAAGAACCTGCTGGACCAAGGCGCGGATTCGATTGGCGACCCCACGCAAGCCCACATGGTGGCGATTGACGCGCGCTCGCCGCTGTACGACGGCGGCATTTGCACCCGGCTTGATTGCGTGTCGCTCGGCGTGGTGGTCAACAAACACGCCGCGCGTTTTTACGACGAAGGCGAAGACTTCTGGCCCAAGCGTTACGCCATCTGGGGCCGCTTGGTAGCGCACCAGCCGGGGCAGATTGGTTACTCCATCATTGACGCCAAAGCGGTGGGCCGTTTCATGCCGCCGGTGTTTGAAGGCGTCAAGGCCGACAGCCTGCCCGAGTTGGCGCAAAAACTCGGCCTAGACGTGGCCACCTTCATGCAGACCATGAACGAATACAACGCCGCCTGCCGCGAGGGCACGTTTGACCACACCGTGCTGGACGACTGCCACACCGAAAACCTCACGCCAGCCAAAACCCATTGGGCGCGGCCCATCGACACCGCGCCGTTTTACGGCTACGCGGTGCGGCCCGGCATCACCTTCACCTACCTCGGGCTCAAGGTCAACGAGCAAGCTGCCGTGCACTTTAAAGACCAGCCCAGCGACAACCTGTTTGTGGCGGGCGAGATGATGGCGGGCAATGTGCTGGGCCAGGGTTATATGGCCGGGGTCGGCATCACGATTGGCATGGCCTTTGGCCGCATCGCCGGTACACAGGCTGCTAAATCAGCAATGAAAACAGCACAGAAATCAGGAGCAAATTTTGCAACAGCTTGAAGCACTCACGCGCGACGCCAAGGCGCTGGCGAATGGTGAAATGGTGGGTGAAACGCTGCTGAGCGGGGCCGAGGCCGAAGTCGCCCGTCAACTCCAAATCTGCAACGCCTGCCGCTACTGCGAAGGCTTTTGCGCCGTCTTCCCGGCCATGACGCGCCGCCTGTCTTTTGGCAAGGCCGACATCCACTACCTGGCCAACCTGTGCCACAACTGCGGCGCTTGCCTGCATGCCTGCCAGTACGCGCCGCCGCATGAGTTTGCAGTGAACGTGCCCCAAAGCATGGCCAAAGTGCGCGTGCAGACCTATGCCGACTACGCCTGGCCACCGGCACTGGGCTCGATGTACCAACGCCACGGTTTGAAGCTGTCGCTGGTGGTGGCGGGCGCGCTGGTGTTCTTCTTGCTGCTGACGCTGTTCCTCAAAGACGCCTTGTTCCGCCTGCCACCGACGGTGAATTTCTACACCATCTTCCCGCACAACCTGCTGGTGTCGCTGTTCTTGCCGGTGTTCGCGTTTGCGGTGCTGGCTTTGACCCTGGGCGTGCGGCGTTTCTGGCGCGAGGTGTCGCCGGGCGATGTCATCCACCCCGCCGCCGTGTCTGAGGCCACCGGCAGCGCCTTGACGCTCAAGTACCTTGACGGCGGCCACGGCGAAGGCTGCAACAACGAGGACGATGCCTGGACGCTATGGCGTCGCCGCTTCCATCACGCCACCTTCTACGGCTTCATGCTGTGCTTTGCCGCCACCAGCTTGGCCACGGTGTACCACTACGTCTTTGGTTGGGTCGCGCCTTATGCTTTGCCCAGTGTCCCGAAGATGCTGGGTGTGGTGGGTGGCATCAGCTTGGTGGTGGGAACGGTCGGTCTGCTATGGCTCAATTTGCATCGTCACCCGATGCACGGCGACGCCGCGCAAAAGCCCATGGATCGCGGCTTCATCGCGTTGCTGTTCCTCGTCAGCGCCAGCGGCCTGGGCCTGTGGTTGGCCGGTGGCACGGCCGCCCTGCCCGCCATGCTGGCCCTGCACCTGGGTGTGGTGATGGCCTTGTTCCTGACGCTGCCCTACGGCAAGTTTGCGCACGGGATTTTCCGCAGCGCGGCGCTGCTGAAATGGGCCATTGAAAAACGCTTGCCAAGTCAATTGAAACTAGGAGACTGACCATGGTCAAAGACGGTTATTTGCAAATCGAATCCATGCAGGGGCGCTGTACCCCTGCTGAGTGGCAGGCGCGGGTCGATCTGGCCGCGTGCTATCGCCTGGTGGCCATCTACGGCATGTCCGACATGATGGCCAACCACGTCTCGGCCCATGTGCCGGGCGAGCCGGGGGCGTTCCTCATCAACGCCTACGGCATGATGTACGAAGAGATCACAGCGTCCAGCCTGATCAAGATTGACCTGGCGGGCAATATCCTGAGCCAGCCTGATTTTGGCGACCTGAACTACGGCATCAACAAGGCGGGCTACGTGATCCACAGCGCGATTCACGAGGCGCGGCCCGAAGTGGCTTGCGTCATCCATACGCACAGCTGGGCGTCGATGGCGGTGTCTTCTCTGGAATGCGGTTTGCTGCCACTCACGCAAACCGCCATGCGCTTTCTCAAGATTGCGTACCACGACTACCAAGGCGTGGTGCTGGACTCGAAAGAGAAAGCTTCGCTGTTAGCCGACCTGGGCCAGGGCGAGGCGCTGATCCTGCGTAACCACGGTGCGTTGACGGTGGGCCGCTCCATCGGCGAAGCTTTCAACTGGATGCACCGCATCGAGCTGGCCTGCCACTCGCAACTTGCCGCCATGGCCTGCAACACGCCATTCGTAAAAGTGCCCGCGCCGATTCTGGAAGAAACCTGGAACAACTACCAACCCAGCACGCGCCGCCCCTACGGCCTGATGGAGTGGCCCGCGCTGCTGCGCAAGCTGGACCGCACGGACCCGAGCTACAAGACCTGAGCACAGACTTGCAACCCGTATGAACGACCTCTCAAATCTCAACGAACCCCAAGCCATCCAGGCCATCTGGACCGATACGCTCGCCGCTGGTTTCACGATGGCGTCTGATCCCCTCACGTGTTCATTGCTGCGTACCTTGGCGGCATTAAAGCCAGGTGGCCGCTTTCTTGAACTGGGCTCGGGCACGGGGCTGTCCACCGCGTGGCTGCTCGACGGGATGGATAAAGCCTCGCGCCTCACCACCGTCGATAACGATGAAAGCCTGTTGTCCATTCTTAAAAACAACTTGGGCCAAGACGCTCGGCTGACGGTGGTTTGCGCCGATGGCGATGAATTCCTTCGCTCACTGAGCGGTCAACAGTTTGACTTCATTTTTGCCGATACCTGGTCCGGAAAATATCGCCTTCTTGAAGAAGCGTTGGCCCTTGTCAGTCCCTGCGGCTTGTACGTCATTGACGACATGTTGCCGCAGCCCAATTGGCCGCAAGGGCACGCCGAGAAAGTAGCTCAGCTCATTTCAACACTTGAGCAACGCGATGATTTCCGACTCTCCAAGCTGTCTTGGGCCAGCGGGGTCATCCTGGCGGTCAAGCGCTAATCGGTATTGGACAGGCCAGGCCACTGCGGACCAGTCCATGACCTACGCCCACACCCTGGCCGCCCATACCTACCGCTTCGCCGACCTGCGCACGCTGCTGGCCCGCGCCTCGCCGCTGCGCTCTGGCGACCAACTGGCCGGGGTGGCCGCAGCCAATGCCCAGGAGCGTGTCGCCGCGCAAATGGCCTTGGCGGATTTGCCGCTGCGCAGCTTCTTGAACGAGACGGTCGTGCCCTATGAGGATGACGAGGTCACCCGTCTCATCATCGACACGCATGACGTTGCCGCCTTCGCACCGGTGAGCCACCTCACCGTGGGCGACTTTCGCAACTGGTTGCTGGGTGACGCGGCCAATAGCGAAACCCTGGCCGCACTGGGCCCCGGCCTGACACCCGAGATGGTGGCCGCCGTGAGCAAGCTGTGCCGCGTGCAAGACCTGGTGCTGATCGCGCGCAAATGCCAGGTCGTCACGCGCTTTCGCGGCACGTTGGGCCTGAGCGGTCGTCTGGCCACGCGGCTGCAACCGAACCACCCGACCGACGACGCAGCGGGCATTGCGGCCAGCGTGCTCGACGGGCTGTTGATGGGCAGTGGCGACGCAGTGATCGGCATCAACCCGGCCACCGACAACGTGACGCAGGTGGTGCGCCTGTTGCAGCTGTTGGACGAGGTGATTGCGCGCTACGCCATTCCGACCCAGTCCTGCGTGTTGACGCATGTGACCAACACCTTGCAAGCGATGGAGCGTGGCGCACCGGTGGACCTGGTGTTCCAGTCCATCGCGGGCACCGAGGGCGCGAACCGCAGCTTTGGCATTGACCTGGCGCTGCTGGCCGAGGCGCGCGCGGCGGCGCTGGCACTGCAACGTGGCGCTGTGTTTGCGGATGGTCAGCGTGGTGAGCACGTGATGTATTTTGAGACCGGTCAGGGCAGCGCACTCTCGGCCAACGCGCATCACGGCTGCGACCAGCAAACCATTGAGGCGCGGGCCTATGCGGTGGCACGCCACTTCAAGCCGCTGCTGGTGAACAGCGTGGTCGGCTTTATCGGGCCGGAATATTTGTTTGACGGCAAACAGATCCTGCGTGCCGGGCTGGAAGACCATTTCTGCGCCAAGCTCCTGGGCCTGCCCATGGGCGTCGATGTTTGCTACACCAACCACGCCGAGGCCGACAGCGACGACATGGATGCGCTGCTCACCCTGCTGTGCACCGCAGGCTGCAACTTCATCATGGGCGTGCCCGGGGCTGACGACATCATGCTGAACTACCAAAGCACCTCGTTTCACGACGCGCTGGTGATGCGCCAACTGCTGGGCCTGCGCCCGGCGCCGGAGTTTGAGGCTTGGCTGCGCAGCATGGGCGTGTTCGAGCCGGGCGACAGTTTGCGCCTGGCCGATGCCCTGCCCGCGCCGTTTGCGGCCGCGCTCAAGCAACTGGAGCGCGGCGGATGAGCGCGAAACCGTCACCGGAGCTGACCATGGGGGCCTCCGCGTCCGCGTCAGTGGGCGTCACCCCCTCGCCCTGGTCAGCGCTACGCCGCTACACCGACGCGCGCATTGCCTTGGGCCGCGCCGGGCACAGCCTGCCGACTGCCGAACACCTGGCGTTTCAACTGGCCCACGCGCAGGCGCGCGACGCCGTGCACCTGCCCTTGGACGCCTTGGGGATGGTGACTTCACTGCTGGCGCTGGGCTTGGAAACCTGGCTGCTGCACAGCGCGGCGACGAATCGCAGTTGCTACTTGCAGCGGCCCGATGCGGGACGGCGGCTGGATCAGCGTTCGCGCCAGACGCTGACGGATCGGCAAGCGCACAGGGGTGAGCCAGAACCCGCGCCGTTCGACCTGGCCTTTGTCATCGCCGACGGCCTGTCGGCACGGGCGGTGCACAACAGCGCCGTGGCCGTGCTGGCCGCCACGCTGACGCGTTTGAAGAACGATGCCGCGCAAACCTGGTCCGTGGCCCCGGTGGTGGTGGTCGAGCAGGGTCGGGTGGCGGTGGGCGACGAGGTCGGCCAGGCGCTGCGGGCCAGGGCCGTGGTGGTGCTGATCGGCGAGCGCCCCGGTTTGAGTTCGCCCGACAGCCTGGGCCTGTACCTGAGCTGGGCACCGAAAGTCGGCCTGAGCGACGCCAGCCGCAACTGCATTTCCAATGTGCGCCCGGCGGGCCTGTCGGTGGACGCGGCGGCAGCCAAGCTGCATCAATTGCTCAGCGCGTCGCGGCAGCGCCAGCGCTCGGGCATAGCCCTCAAAGACGAGGGCGACGAGCTGACGCCCCTGTTATCTTTTGCAAGCCCTCCAACGAGCGACAAAACATGAAGCACCGTATCTGGATTTCACGCGCCCTGGCCTTGACTTTGGCTTTGGCAGCCAGCGCCGCTAGCGCCCAAGCCTATCCCGCCAAACCCGTGCGCGTGGTCGTCGCCTTCACCGCAGGTGGCACCACCGACATGCTCTCCAGGTTGGTGGCGCAGCAGTTGACAGAAAAACTCAAGCAACCTTTTCTCATCGACAACAAGCCCGGCGGTGGCGGCAATATCGGCACCGAGCTGGTGGTGCGCGCCGCGCCCGATGGCTACACGCTGATCGTCAACTCGGTCGGCCCGATGGCCGTCAATGCCACGCTCTACGGCAAGCTGCCCTACAACCCCTTGACCGATCTGGTGCCCATGGTGCAGATTGCCGATGTGCCCAATGTGTTGGTGGTACACCCCTCGCTGCCGGTGAAGACCATGGACGAGTTCATTGCCTATGCCAAGGCCCATCCGGGCGAGCTGAACTACGGCTCCACCGGCATCGGCACCTCATCCCACCTGGCGGGCTACATGCTGGGCCAACGCGCCGGTGTCCAGGCCACGCACGTCGCGTACAAGGGCGCGGAGGCGTTGCGCGACTTGCTGGCCGGGCGCTTGCAGTTCATGTTTGCCACCATACCCTCGGTCATGCCGCACATCGCAGCAGGCAAGCTGCGCGCCATTGCGGTGAGCAGCTTGAAGCGCTCGCGTTCCCTGCCCGAGGTGCCCACCGTTGCAGAGAAGGGCTTTGCCGGTTTTGAGGCCGGCTCCTGGTTCGGTTTCTTCGCCCCCAAGGGCACGCCGCCTGAAGTGATTGCGCAAATCAACAAGGCCGTCAACGAGGTGTTGCTGATCCCGACGATCGAGCAGCAAATGATCGCGCAGGGGGCCGATCCGGTGGGCGGCACGCCCGCGCAGTTGGGCCAGTTTGTGCAGCGCGAGCATGACAAGTGGCAGGTGATCGTGCGTGAGTCTGGGGCCAAGGCGGAATGAGCGTGACGGTGATGACTTCAGTGAAGCACCCGGTGCGCATTCTCCTGTCCGATCTGGCGCGGGGCCGGTTGCAAAGCGCCATCGCCGACGTGATGGGTGATCGCCCCTTCGAGCTGGTCAGCATCGAGTCCGCCGTGGCCAGTGGCCGCAGAGACATCGACATCGCCTTCATCTCACGCGACGTGACCGGCCGCTCCACCAAGCATGAGCTGGCCCCAGCGCTGCAAGCCTGCTACACCGTCTTGCGCGAGTCGCTCCCACTGCAATGGGTGCACATCCATTCGGCGGGCGCTGATCGTCAGGTGTACTTGGACTTGCGCGCGCGCGGCGTGCAAGTTCACACCTCCTCCGGGGCGAATGCGGAAGTGGTGGCGCAAATGGCCTTGGCGGGGCTGCTGGCCTTGGCGCGCAAATTTCCGCAACTGATGGCGGCGCAACGTGAGCGCCGTTGGGCACCATTGCTGGGGAGCCAAGCACCGCGAGACCTCGCTGGGCAGACCGTGGTCTTGGTCGGCTGGGGGCCGATAGGCCAGCGCATCGCCGATTTCTTGCGCCTGCTGGGCATGAAGCTGATCGTGATTCGACATTCATCGCCCGAGCCCAGCGAGGACGGCGTGCGGATGGTCAGCTTCAAGGACTTCGTCACGGTGCTGTCCCAAGCCGATTGGCTGATTCTGGCCTGCCCGCTCACCGACCAAACCCGCCGTCTGGTCGATGCCCGCGCATTGGCCTTGATGCCCCAAGGCGCAGGCCTCATCAACGTGGCGCGTGGCGAAGTGGTGGTGGAGCAAGACGTGATTGATGCGCTGCGCTCAGGCCAGTTGGGCAGCGCCTACCTTGATGTGTTCGAGCATGAACCCTTGTCCACCGAATCACCGCTGTGGACGATGAATAACGTCATCGTCACCCCCCACACCGCAGGCCATTCCGACGGCAACGCGCAGCGTGTGGCGGCGATGTTTCTGGAGAACTTGCGGCGTTGGGGTGAGAGGGCGCCCTTGCAAAACAGCAATGCTTGAGCCCTTGTTACTTGGAGGGATGTGGCACGACTGCCCCCGCCTCTCTGCCCAACAATTCAGGCCGACGCCAGTCGGGTGACCGCATAGGCCAGTGCCTGTGCACCCAGGACCAAGTCCGCATGATCTGTCTCTTCTGCCGCGTTGTGGCTCAGCCCGCCTTTGCTCGGTACAAAGATCATCGCGGTAGGGCAATGATCCGCCAGGTACATGGCGTCATGGAAGGCCCCTGATGTCAATCGCATGGGTGCGGGCCTCGAAGCGAGGCGACTGGCGTGAACACAAGCCTCTTCGACCAGCGTCAACATCTCAGCCGGAAATCGCGTTGGCTGCCGTTCAAAGAAGCACGCCAGCTTCAGTTGTCCGCGCCAGGCGTGTCCATGGATGATTTGCTTGAGTGTCGTGTCAAACTGCGCCAGCACTTGTTCGTCAACACAGCGCACGTCGATGGTGAACTCCACTTCGCCAGGGATGGTGTTGACGGAATTGGGGCTGACCACCCATCGACCCAGCGTGAGTCGCAGCTGGCTGGCGGATAACTTCTGCGCCTCGGCATAGATCCGGTGTGCCAGCTGGACGCAGGCCGCCATCGCGTCAGCACGAACCTCCATCGGGGTGGTCCCCGCATGGGCCGACTGACCGGATGCATTCACGCGGTACCAACGCACGCTTTGAATTCCGGTGACCACGCCCAGCGCAAGCCCGACCCCCTCCAACACCGGCCCCTGCTCGATATGCAGCTCGATGTAGGCCGTGAGTGGCAGCTTGAGTGCACGCCTGGGCACGTCGGGAATGGCCTCTAGCGCACGGTCAACGGCCGCTCCGAAGGAAACCTGATGGCCATCGACGGCGCTGCGAAAGCCAAGCAGGCGCGCCGGATCCACAAACGCGCTAGAACCCATGCAGCCGGGGCTAAAGCGGCTGCCTTCTTCGTTCGTCCAGGCCACCACCTCGACCGGCCGCTCGGTCTGGATGCCAGCGTCGTTCAGCGCCTGGATGAGCTCAAGGCCGGCCACCACGCCATAAGCGCCATCGAGCTTGCCGCCGACCGGCTGGGTATCGGCATGGCTGCCCGTCAGAACCGGCGGCAAGTCGGCTTTGCCCGGACGTCGAAAGAACAGGTTGGCGCAGGCGTCAACCTCAACCGTGCATCCCAGGGCGCGCGCGCGGTCAATCAGATGGCGACGGGCTTGCAGGTCAATATCGGTCAGTGTCTCGCGCGAGACGCCACCATCGTCGCGCCCGCCGAAGCGGGCCAGTTCCGCGATGGCAAGTTTCAGCCGCTCACTGTTGACATGGTCTTGGGCGGCAAGCGCTGGCTGGCGGGAAAACGCGGGTTCATCGACCTGCGTTGTCGTGCTCAAAATATCACGCATGGGGTTATCACTCATGGGGTCACCTCAACCAAAATAGGCGGAACGGACTTCGTCGTTTTCGGACAGCTCACGGGCCGAGCCCTGCGCCACCACCCGGCCTTGCGAGAGCACGTAGCCATAGTGCGAAATCGCCAAGGTCTGCCGTGCGTTCTGCTCCACCAGCAACACGCTGATGCCGAGTTCGTTGATGTGCTTGATCACGCGGAAATTTTCTTTCACGTACAGCGGTGACAGGCCGAGTGAGGGTTCGTCGATGACAAGGAGCTTCGGATCAGCCATGAGCCCGCGGCCAATCGAGACCATGGCCTGTTCGCCACCGGACATGGTCCCGGCAAGCTGCGCGGCACGCGCCTTCAGTTGCGGGAAGACCTCGAAGACCTTATCGAGGTGACGACGCACCTGGTTGGAATCAGGCTCCAGGTAGGCCCCGAGCGTCAGGTTCTCCAGCACCGTCATGCGCGGAAAGACCTTGCGCCCTTCCGGGATGCAGGCAATACCGCTGGCAATGATTCTGTGGGTCTTTTCAGCGGTGATGTTTCGCCCCTGCCACCAAATCTCACCCGCGCGGGCCGGCGTGAGGCCGAGGATGGCGCGGATCAAGGTGCTCTTGCCAGCGCCGTTGGCACCCAGGATGCAGGTGATCTTGCCCGGCTCGACCTCGATCGACAGGTCATGCAGCACATTGACCTTGTCATAGCCTGTGGAGAGGTGGCGGACGGACAATTGGCTCATTCAGCTTCCCCCAGATAGGCCGTCTGTACGTTCGGGTCGGCCGTGATCTGTGCATAGGTTCCCTCGGCGATTTTCTTCCCATAGTTCAGCACGACGCAGCGCTCGGTGACACGTTCGATCACGTTCATTTCATGCTCGATCAATACCACCGACAAGTTGGTCATGGTTCTGCGGACCTGGAGGATGTCCTGCATCAACTCGTCGGTCTCGTCGTGCGTCATGCCTGCCGAGGGCTCGTCCAGCAAGAGCAAACGCGGTTGGCTCATCAGGGCACGGCACACCTCAATCCGTCGCCGGTCGATCATCGAGAAGGTATCGACAGGCTCAAAGAGACGCTCGACCAGGGGTGGGCTGAAGATCTTCAGCAGATCCCTGACCTTCTCCACATAGGCTTCATATTCGGCGCGAAAGGCCTTCCTGCGCAGCAGGTTGAAGACCAGCCTATGCTGCATGTGTTGATAGTCACCAATCACGATGTTGTCAAAAACGGTGAGCGAGAGCGACAGTCGTGAACGCTGAAAGGTACGCGCCACGCCACTGCGGTAGATCGCCTGCGGCGTCTTGCCAATGACATCCTCTGCGCCGTAGGTGATGCGCCCACTCGTCGCCTTGTACAGACCTGTCAAGACGTTGAAGAAGGTGGTCTTGCCCGAGCCGTTGGGCCCCAGCAGACCCAGGAGCTCACCCTCGCGCACCGACATGTTGAGCTCGTCGAGTGCGGTCAACCCACCGAAGCGCATGGTGAGGTTCTCAACCTCGATGAGGTTTTTGTGGCTCATTTGGAGCCCCCCCCGCCGAAGAAGATTCTGGTCTTGCGGGGTAACAGCCCTTGCGGCCTGAACAGCAGAATGACGATCACCAAAGCGGCAAACAGCAGGAAGCGGTATTCCTGGATGAACTGGAGTTTTTCGGGCAGAACCAGGACGATCAAGGCCGCCGGTATCAGGCCCGCAATGTTGCCAAGCCCCCCCAGAATCACGATGGACAGCAATAACAAGGAGTCGGAAAAAGTGAAGTTGTTGGGCGCCACAAATCCGGAGACCATGCCGTACAGGCCCCCGGCAATGCCTGCGAAAAAATTGCCCATCGTGAATGCAATGACCTTCCAGCGGGCAATGTGCAAGCCGAAGGTGGAGGCTGCCGTCTCGTCGGTCCGAATGACGTCCATGCTCAGGCCAATCCATGATCGCTCCAGCGCGCTCACCAGGGCATAGACGCCCGCAAAAACCAACAGGCTTAGCAAGGCGTAGGCGACATAGAACGAAATTTCCACGCCGGGCACGCGGATGCCTTCATTCAGAGCAAACCCGAACAACTTCATGCCCGGTACCTGCAAGCCTTGCGGACCGCCAAGCACGTCGTTGACTTCGATGAAGGTTTTAAAAAGAATGCCGAAGGCAATCGTGACCAGGGCTGCGTAGTGACCCCGGGTCCGCAGCACCGGCAGGATCAACACCGAGCCGATGGCCGCCGCAATCAAGCCGGAAATGACAAGCACCAGCAGATGGGGGACGCTCGTATGCGTCGCCATGACGGTCGTCGCATAGCTGCCAATTCCGAAAAACGCGGCACCCGCAAAATTGGCAACACCGGCGTAACCCATCTGCACGGTCAGGCCCAGGCACGCGGTTGAGAACAGCAGCACGGCGCAGAGCATCAGCAGGACGAAGTGCGAGTTGTGGAAGGCCGCGATCAGTGCCAGCCCCGACAGCACCGCCAGGGCGCTGGAAAGGCCGGGTCGCGCGCGTGCAGCCGCTTCAATCAGTCGGGTTACACCCAGTCGGCGGCTCAGCACAAGCAGGACGCTGGCCACGACCAGCATGATGGCCACGGCAACTTGGGACTCGGCATGGAGAAACATCCACACATAGGTCGTCAGGGCCAGCGCGGCAAGGATCAGTAGCCAAGGCGGGTTCGACGGCTTTGGGTCTGCTTGTTTCATGGTCTTAAACGCGCTCACTTGATTTTTCTGCAATCAGCCCAGTCGGCTTCCAGGCCATCAGAATGATGACGACCGCGAAAGCAAAAACATCCTTGTAGGCACTGGGAATATCGGGCACCAGCGCTGGCAGCAGCGCGCCGCCCAGGACTTGGAGCGTCGCAAACAGGAAGCCACCGATGATGGCGCCATACATATTTCCGAGCCCACCCAGGATGGCTGCGGCAAAGCCGATCACCCCAAGCAGGAGGCCGACACTGAAATTGACTTCGTTGTAGTACAAGCCATTCATAACCCCGGCCAATGCCGCCAGCCCCGAGCCGAGCGCAAAGGTGAACAGGACAACCGCCTCAAAATTGATGCCCATCAGGCGCGCTGTTTCCCCGTCTTGGGCCACGGCACGAATCGCCATCCCCAGCTTGGTCCGCGTGATGAGAAAGTGAACGCCCGCAATGGCCAGCAATCCGCTGATAAACAGGATCAGGTTATCGACCCGCAAGAAAAGCGGGCCGACTTCGATCGACGACGTGGGCAACAGCGCAGGGAATGGCTTGGAGTTGGAGCCATCCGGATAGAAAAGTCGCACCGACTCGCGGATCACCGTTCCCAGCATCAGGGTCGCCAGCAAGGTGTTCAAAGGGGGCGCCTTGTGCAAGGGCAAGATCAGGAACTTGGCGATGGCAGCACCCAGAAGCCCGGTAAGTCCGACCGCAAAAAGCACGACGGCAATCAGTTGCAGACCGGGCGACGCAATCTCCAGCTTCACCATCGCGATCGACGCGGTCAGGCCCGCAAAGGCCCCGACCATCAAGGTGTCGCCGTGGGAAAACTTGATGACATCCAGCACACCGAAAAACAAGGTGAAGCCGACGGCGACCATGGCATAGATCATGCCCAGCATCAAGCCGTTGAATATGTATTGACCGATTTCGCTCATCGCCCATTCCAGAACAGGTGGAATCCATCCACCCGCGCACCGGGCGCGGGCGGGTCATGCCGCTTTACAGGCCGGCGAGCTTGCGCTTGCCCCGGCCGTAGCTGCTGTCTTCCCAGGTCACCCAGGCGCCGTTTTCAACGACGTACTTGGTGATCAGCGGGACGATATTTTGACGATGATCGTCGAAGGTGACCTTGCCAATAATGGTTTCGACATCCTTGGTCTTGTTGAGGACTTCAAGCACCTTTTTGCGATCTGGGCCGACCTTCTCGACCGCATCCATGATCAGGTTGGCGGCCGCAAAGGCGAAGGGGCCATAGGCCTCGGCCGCTTCGCCATATTTTTGCTGCGAATATTTGCCGATAAAGAACAGACCACCGGGCAGCTTTTCCCAAGGCGCGCCCTCAATGAAGGACAGTGTGCCTTCCGCCAGCTCCTTGCCCGCACCGCTGATGTAGGCGTCCGACTTGATGCCGGAAGTCCCCTGGAGTTGGGCCTTGATACCCAGTTTCTCCATTTGGGTGCGAATGCGCACCCCCAGCGGCGTCAAGCCGCCGAAGTAGATCACGTCAGGCTTGAGTTCACGGATCTTGGTCAACTCCGTCGTGAAATCCTGCTGGTCTGCCGTGACACCGAAGGTGCCCAAGATGCTGCCACCACTCTTCTTGAGGTCTTCACTGAAATACTTGTTGTGGCCTTTGCCGTAATCCGTGGAGTCGTGGATGATCGCCCACTTCTTGTAGCCCAGACCCGTCATGAACTTGGCCGCGACCTGGTTCTGGTTGATCATGGTTCCGTTGACGCGGTGGATTTCCTTGAAGTCATTGGCGTAGGTGACATCGGGCAGGACGGCACCCCAGACCACCGCCGGCATGCCAAACCGGTTATAGACAGCGACAGTCGCCATGGCCACTGCGGAGCAGT
>JAYVPU010000165.1:0-23367 GCA_043757205.1 Comamonadaceae bacterium
GTGGGCCAATTTGCGTCCATCTCGTTTCATGCCACGTAGGATAAAGCTCGAACAGCAAAGTTCCCGCATTTGTACGCTTAATTACTGACCGGTGAGTAAGGCGCATCATCCTCATAGTTGCGCCACTGCTTCATCGCACTGCGCATGGTGAGCAACTGCCGCTCAAAGCGGGGACAAGCGGCACAAATGGCCAGGTGCAAGCGTAGCGCCAGACGTTCTCGCATTCGCAGGTTCTGGTCTTCGCGTGTCAACAACAGGGCCGCGGCCTCTTTGCAGGTGCGCATGATCGGCAGGGATGATTTCATAGCGTTTGCGATGGCGAATGGGGATTGGCGAACCAGTTCAACTCCAAGCACTCGCGCAAACGCAAGCGAGCACGGTGAAGCTGCACGTAAAAGTTGGTCGGTGTCAACGCCAATTCCTTACAGATGTCTTCGCTCGACAACTCCAACCACTCGCGCATCAAAAACAAACGTCCTTGCGTGGCGGGCAGTTGGTCGGCGCAGGCTTCCAGTACTTCAAAGAATTGGTGGCTGCCTAAGGTTTGCTCGGGGTTGCCCCAGTCTGCTGGTGCTTGCACGAAGTGGCCATCGGCGGTGAAAGTCAACGCCTCCAACAGATCGCCTTCCTCGTCATCCCCTGATGGCGAGGAGCTGAATTCACGCCCATGCAGGCGCAGGCTGTCAATGATTTTGTGTTTGAGAATGCCGACCAGCCAGGTTTTCAGTTGCGCGCGCTGGCTGAAGGACTGCGGCTTGGCCAAGGCCGCCAGCACGGTTTCTGACACCGCATCTTCCGCCCACGCTTCGTTACGCAACTGAAGCCGCGCGAACTTCAGCAGGTAAGTGCGCAACTCAACCAACTGCTGCGCGAAAGGAGTTGGGGAGCCACCGTTCATCGTGGGTTCAAGTGTAATGACTGCCACCCCCGCATTTCAAGCGGAAATCAAAGGGTAAATCCCCATGCGGTTTGTACCCGCTTGAATGAGGATGCAACTTCTTCTTTATCGCCTCCACAGGATCATCGACCATGCGCCATCACACCCCTCTCTTTCGCTCTGTCGCACTCGCCGCCACGCTGGTGACCAGCTTGGCCGTGGGTTCGGGCAGCGCCCTCGCCCAGACCTACCCTGCCAAGCCCATCAGCCTGATCGTGCCCTTTGCCGCCGGTGGCCCCACCGACATCGTGGCCCGAACTTTGGCCGCTGCCATGGCCAAGCCCCTGGGGCAAACCGTGTTGGTCGAAAACAAATTGGGCGCAGGCGGCACACTGGCTGCCGGTTACGTGTCAAAAGCCGCGCCCGATGGCTACACGTTTTTGATCCACCACAACGGCATGTCCACCGCGCCTGCACTGTACCGCAAACTGGCCTTTAACCCGTTGACAGATTTTGAATATGTTGGTCAGGTCGTGGACGTGCCCATGACTCTGCTGGGCCGCAAAGACTTACCCGCCAAAAATCTGCAAGAACTCATGGCTTACGTCAAAGCTAATGCGAACAAAATCAACCTGGCTAATGCGGGCCTGGGGGCCGTGTCTCATCTGTGCGGCATGCTGTTTCAAAAAGCCCTGGGCACTGATGTGACCACCGTGCCTTTCTCGGGCACCGCACCGGCGCTCAACGCGTTGTTGGGTGGCCAGGTGGATTTGCTGTGCGACCAGACCACACAAACCACTCAACACATCAAAGCCGGCACCGTCAAGTTCTATGGCGTGACCACCAAAGAGCGCATCCGCGCGCTGCCCGATGCACCCACCCTGAGTGAAGGCGGCCTGAAGGACTTTGAGGTCATCGTCTGGCACGGCGTCTATGCGCCCAAGGGCACGCCCCCTGCCGTGATCGAGAAGTTCAACGCCGCCCTGCGCACCGCCTTGAAAGACCCGTCCTTTGCCAACCGCATGATCGATCTCGGTGCCGAGATCGTGCCAGACGCCAAACAGACCCCTGAGGGTCTGAGAAGTTGGCTCCAATCGGAGACCCAGAAATGGGGGCCGGTGATCCGCTCAGCCGGTGTTTACGCCGACTGAACGATCGCCCCACGTTCATTTCTTGGCGTCGAACACCTCGGTGACGAAAATCTCAACGCGGCGGTTTTTGGATCGCCCTTCAGCGGTGGCGTTGTCGGCCACGGGCTCACTCTTGCCCTTGCCCTCCACCCTGATGAGGTTGCTCGGAATCCCCTGACTCACCATATAGGCCTTGACCGAAGTAGCGCGCGCCACCGACAAACGCTGGTTGTACTCGACGGTACCCACCGAATCGGTGTGACCCACTGCAATGGCCACGTCCAAATTGCCTTCCTTGATTTGCTTGATCAACTCGTCCAGGTTCTGTTTGCCTTCGGGCTTGAGCACGGCCTTGTCAAAATCAAACAAGGCGTCTGAAGACAGTGTGGTCTTGGCAGGTATGGCCGCTTTGGGTGCGACGGGCGCTGGCATGACGCGCGGTGCGCGCGGCGGCATGGTCTTGTCCACCATCAGCATGGCGGGTGCCTCAAACGGGCACAACTCTTCGGGCGGCAACTCGCCCCGGTCTTGTCCCGCATCGGTGGCCGTGGGTTGGTCTGGGCGGCTCACGCCCAGTGCAGCGTTCAGACGCCCCATGCTGGAGAGCGTACGCGCCTGTGCAATCACATGGTTGTAGCGGGCATTGATATGGGCACGACTCGCTTCAAAATATTCGTTTTGCGTATTGAGCATGTCCAGCAAAGTGCGCTGGCCAATCTCAAACTGCTGGCGATACGCCTGACGGGCCTTCTCGGTGGAGAGGCGGTGCTGCTCCAGGTAGGTGAGCTGTTCGGTCAGTCGCTGCATGTCGTTGTAGGCGATGGCCAGCGTCTGACGCACGTCACGGCAGGCTTTCTCCTGCAAATCACGGGCCTGGTATTGCAGCTCGATACCCTGTTTCTCACGGGCTTTGTCTGAGCCCCCACGGAACAGGTTGTAAGTCATGAGCAACTCGATGAAGGCATTGCGCGAATCACCGTAAATCACCTGATTGCCATTCAGATCAAAAGACTGCCCCGCGCGCGCATCAAAGCGCGGATAGTAGGCCGCCTTGTTCGATTCAACCTGGGCCTTGGCGGCCCGCACGTTTTCATAGGCCGCGTTGATGGTGGGGCTGGCCACCAGGCCCTGGTTCATGGACTCCAGCGCCGAGGCGGGCATGCCATTCAGCATGAGCTTTTCCGGCAGACCTGGCAAACCCTGCGCCGGGCGCTCACCGACGATGCGCAGATACCGGGCTGACACATCATGCAGGTTGGAGATTTCGGTCAACAGATTGGACTCGGCCAGCGCCAGACGACCGGTGGCTTGCTCCAGATCCACGCGGCGACTCACCCCTGCGTCGGTGCGCTCCTCAATCAGCTGGCTGGTCGCCTTGTGCTCGGTGTAGTTGAGCTTGGCCTGCTCCACCAGCTCGGCCTGACGCGTCACATCGGCATAGGCACGCAGAGCCTCCAGGGCGGTGGTTTCCGAGATTTCGACCAACTCGTAATAGCGGGTTAGCTTGGCGTAGCCCAAGCGGTGAACCTCATTTTTTGTAAAGAACCCATCAAACAACATCTGACTCAGGGTCAGGCCAACACCATTGCGGCCATAGTCCTGCGAACCAATATCAGGGCGATGGAGCCAATTGCGTCCCGTCTGGGCGGTCAAATCGGCTCGGGGAAAGTAACCACCCCGCGCGACATTACGCTCGTTGTCGGCGGCGGTGAAATTGTGCCATCGCGCCTGCACTTCTGGATTGGTGACCACCGCCTTGCGCGCGGCGTTCACCAGAGGCTCGGGCAGGCTTTGTGCAGTCACGCCCGCGCATCCTAATACCGTCACGGCCAGGGCCACCGCCGTCATGTGTTTGAACTTGTTGTTCATGAGATCAACCCCCTCAATGGACGACGCACGCAAACCCGCACGCCACCGATGGTTAAAAAAACAATCGCCTCAGCGGCGAAAGTCAGCCGGGCCAAGCACTTGCAATGGCTTGAAATGTTTATACAAACCCGCCCAATTCCGGGCAATGGCTAATTGATCTGGAGTTGATATAGATCAGATCTAGCCCTACAGTAGGGCTCATGCACGCGTTGAGGAGCTGGGCCCACCAAACGCCGCACCTCGTTGCGTGGATGCGTCGCGTGCTGCTGCTGGGCTGCTTGCTGGGTGGCTCGCTCGCCGCCCCCAATCTGGACAAAACCCAGGCCCTGGCCCTGGAGCGTTACGGGTCACAGGCCGCCAACACCGTCATGGCCTGGCGGCGCATGCTGGAGGAAGCACGCCAACTGAGCGAGCCGGAAAAACTCGAAGTCGTCAATACTTTCTTTAACCGACGCATCCTCTTTGAAGACGACATCGTGGTCTGGCAGCAAGCCGACTACTGGGCTTCGCCACTGGAATTCATGGGCCGGGGCGCGGGCGACTGTGAAGACTTCTCCATCTCCAAATACATGTCGCTGCTGCTGCTGGGCGTACCCAACAACAAACTGCGCATGATCTATGTGCGTGCGCGGTTCGGCGGCCCCAGCAGCAGGCAAAGCCAGGCCCATATGGTGCTGGGCTACTACGCCGAGCCCACGCAAGAGCCGTTGATTCTGGACAACCTGATCGGCAGCATCCGCCCGGCCGCCCAGCGTTCGGATCTGACACCCGTCTTCAGCTTCAACAACGAAGGGCTGTGGCTGCCCGGCACCAGCGCCTCGGCCGCTGATCCCACGGCCCGCCTGTCGCGCTGGCGCAGCGTATTGGAGCGCATGAAACAGGAGGGTTTGTAAATTGCACACCCACCTGCCATTCTTCACCCGGGAGAGCCTGCACCATGTCCCTCATTAAGCAACTCTGGATCGCCATTGCCTTGGTCATGGCGGCGGCCTTTGGCGTCAGCCTGGTGGTCAGCGTCCTGTCCGCGCGGCACTACCTGGAGCAGCAACTCCAGCTCAAGAACATCGACAACGCCACCGCGCTGGCGCTCTCTCTCACCCAGCTGGACAAAGACCCGGTGACGGTCGAGCTGCAAGTGGCCGCGCAGTTTGATGCAGGCCACTACCGCTTTATCCGTATCGCCTCGCCCACTGGGCAAACCCTCGTCGAAAAACGCTATGAAGGTCAACTTGAAGGTGCACCCCTGTGGTTCGCCCATCTCATTCCCATCCACGCTGAACCGGGCCGCGCGCTGATCCAGGACGGCTGGAAACAATATGGCACGCTCACGCTGGCCAGTCACGATCAATACGCCTACAAGAGCCTGTGGGACGGCACGCTCAGCCTGTTGCTGTGGTTTGTGCTGGGCAGTTTGGTGACGGGTGTGTTGGGCCGCCTGGCCCTGCGTATCATCACCCGACCCCTGAGCAACGTCGTCTCGCAAGCCGAAGCCATCGTGCAACGGCGCTTCCTCACCATTGCCGAGCCGCGCACGCGCGAGCTGCGCGCCGTAACGCACGCCATGAACGACATGGTGGGCCGACTCAAAGGCATGTTTGACGAAGAAGCGGCGCGACTGGAAGCCTTGCGGAAAAAAATCAACCACGACACCGTCACCGGCTTGTCCAGCCGAGAGCACCTCCTGTCCAATCTGCGCGCCTTGCTTAGCAACGAGGCCGCCAGCTCGGAGGGCAGCCTGGTCATGGTGCGCCTGACCCAGTTGAATGACATCAACGCCCGACTCGGCCACCAGCGCGCGGACGAGCTGCTGCGGCAACTCGGCCAGGTGCTGTTTGACAGTGGCAATGGCAAAGTCAACCAGCGGGCCGGGCGCATGAAAGGCGATGAATTCGCCATCATCTGTCCCAGCTTTTTTTCACCCGTGGAGGCCGCGCAGGACCTTCATACACGCCTCATGTCCAACTGGCTGCCTCATTGGGAAAATGACCTGCCCGATCTCTTCCATGTCGCCGCTGTCGGCTACCACCGTCATCAAAGTGTGGCTGACCTCTTCACCCGCGCCGATCTGGCCCTGGCCCAAGCCCAGGCACGCGGCCCCAATAACTGGCACGCGGTAGAAGATGGCAGCGGCCGACTCAATCTACCGGCCGAGCAGTGGCGCACCCTGCTGCACGAAGCCTTAACGGGCGAACGCCTGCACCTACATTTCTATCCAGTGCTCATCCCCGCCAGTGGCACGCCCCTGCACCAGGAAGCTCTGGTTCGCCTGCGGCTGGATGCGGCGGGCGAACCGCTGGGTGCGGGTGACTTCATGCCCATGGCCGCCACGCTGGGCCTGTCCGCCGCGATTGATCTGGCGGTTGTCCAACTCGCTCTGACGCAGCTGCAAAACAACACGGGCGAGGTGGCCGTCAACCTGTCGGCCGAAACTATCGAAGACTTTGGCTTCCGCCATGCCCTGCGCGCCTTGCTGCAAGGCCAGCCCGCTCTGTGCCCGCGCTTACTGTTTGAAGTACCCGAATACGGTGTGTTCCATCACTTCGATGCCTTCCGCGACCTGGCGCGCCTGCTCAAAGCCCAGGGCTGCCGCGTCGGCATTGAAAACCTGGACCTGCGCTTTGCCCAAAGCGGCCAGCTCGCCGACTTGGGGCTGGACTACATCAAGGTTCACCCCAGCTACGGACACGACATCGGCAACAACACGGGCAACCAGGAGCTGCTGCGCGGCCTGTGTACCATGGCCCACGTGCTGGGCATTGCCGTCATCGCGCTGGGCGTGGAGCAGGCAGACGACCTGCCCCTGCTGAGTCGCCTGGGCTTTGATGGGGTGACCGGGCCGGGGGTGAAATGATTGCCCTACAAAAAATGGCGCAGTTTTAAGAGAGTCAAGCTCATGCCTTGCTTCAAGCCCTGGCCTCTTCAATCGATCACGGCGTTGGTCTTTTTGGCCTACACCTCCATGGCCTGGGCCGCCGACCCGACCCTGCTGGAACACGAACCCCTGGCAATTCGCCAATTGATGCAACAGGCCGATCAATTGGAAGCCGCAGCAGAGTCCGCACCTGAATCAGGCCCCGGCATCGAAGACAAGCAATGGCAGGCCGCCGTGCGCTACTGCCAGGCCGCGCGACTGGGCAGCCTGCAAGCCCAGTACCGCCTGGGCATGCTCCACGCCTTTGGCAAAGGCGTTCCCGCCAGCCGCGCCCTGGCTGCGGCCTTGTTTTCCCAGGCAGCGGCCCAAGGCCACGCCGAGGCGGGCAAGATGCTCGACACCATCCAACTGAGTTCATCCGAATTACCCACCTGCATCAGCACCGGCGAGATGCCCGACAAGCCTCCCCCGCCCCCACCGCCGCCCAACGTCTCCGCCCATCTGGACCGTCTCCTACTGACCCTGCCCGCCCACAAGCATTGGCTGATTGCCCTGACCACCCAGATGAGCAGCTGGTACGCACTGGACCCCAAGCTGGTGCTGTCCGTCATCGCGGCGGAGTCCAACTTCGAGCAGGCTGCCCTCTCCCCCAAAGCCGCCATGGGTCTGATGCAACTCATCCCCGACACGGCCCGGCGCTTCAACGTGCACAACGCCTACAACGCCACCCAGAACCTGCGCGGTGGCATGGCCTATCTGCGCTGGCTCTTGGCCTATTACCGGGGCAACATCGCCTACGTGCTGGCGGCCTATAACGCTGGGGAGAAGCGCGTGGACCGACACCGGGGCATTCCCCCCTTCGCAGAAACGCAGGCCTATGTGCACAAGGTCATGCACCTGTACGGCAGCACGCGCCATGGCTTTGATGCGGAGCTGACGGGGGCGGCGGATTGGCTAGGGGTGGACAAGCGTTGACACTGGGAAATCGCCACCCGAAAAATACAACCGTCGGTACAATGTCAGGACATCAAGCCGCGAAAGTGATTTTACCAAGGAGCAAACCATGACGCTTGCCGTGCATTCAAAATCTGAGCGAATCGACGTGCGTGCCAGCACCCCCGTCAAGCAACTGCTGCAAGAGGCAGCTCGTGCGGCCCACAAAAACGTCAGCGAGTTTTTGCTCGACGCGGGCATCGTCGCGGCCAACCAAACGCTGGCGGATCGCTCGCGCTTTGAGCTGGCACCAGAAAAATGGCGAGCGTTCCAAGAGGCGCTGGATCAACCCACCACACCCAAACCCAAACTCAAAAAGCTGCTGGCCACGCCAGGGGCACTGGGTTGAACCCGGCACGCTATGAGCCCGTGCGCAAACTTCTGGGCTCCGACACTTTGGCCGCTTTTGATTGCGGCAACACCGCGCTTAATCAGTTTCTACACCGATTCGCGCTGATCAATCAAAAAGCAAACAGCGCTCAAACCTATGTTTTCTGTGCGGATGGGGCCGTCGTGGGCTTTTACAGTCTTGCAGTGGGCAGCGTTGAGCCGCGCACCGCAACACCTCGGCTCACAAAAGGCATGGCCCAGCACCCGGTTCCCGTCATGATCCTGGCCCGACTGGCGATTGACCTCACCCACCAAGACCAGGGGCTGGGCACAGCATTACTCAAAGATGCCCTACTGCGCACGGCACAGGCCGCCGACATTGCAGGCATTCGCGCACTGCTGGTGCATGCCAAAGACGAGACGGCCAGACAGTGGTATTTGAACTGGGAGTTTGAACCCAGCGCGACCGACCCGTTTCACCTGTTTTTGCTTATGAAGGATTTGAGGGCGATGGTGGGGGCGGGGGTGGACAGGCGTTGAATTTGATGCCCAGTCAATGCCCAGTGCGCTTGAGATCGCGGTAGAAATTCTTGTGCGGACCCAGTACCAAAAGTTTAAGCGTGCGCTCATCCAGCACGCGGTAGGCCAGCAGGCACAGCAGATTGCCCATACGGAATTTATAGACCTGGATGCCGACCAGATCACCCACCTTGGCTTCACCAGCGTCGGGCTGGCCATGAACGGCATCTTCGATGCAGGGCCGCACTCACAGTTGATTTGCTGCGGTGGCATCTCGTTGGCGGTCAGTAGTAGTCGTCTTCCCGTTGGTGGCGAACCGCCGCGATCACTACTTCTTGATCGCTGGTGATCTCAAACAGTGCCACGTACCCCGTGGAGCCGAAGGCGATGATCAGCTCGCGCAGAAACGGGCTACCACCCGCCTTGCGACAGGTGAAGGGAGAAGAACGCAGCGTATCGATTCCGGCGCGGATCGCCGCCAGAGCGCGTTCTGCGATCTCAAGGTCACCACTGGGGCTTGCCAGTTCGCGCTCAATGATGAAGTCAAAGAGACGCTGCAAATCGGCATCGGCCTGCCGCGTGAGTCGAACTCGAACCATTACTTGCGGCGCTTGGAGAGCTTCGTCTTGGCGACCTCCAACTTGCGCTGCAAGCCATTGATGACGGTGTCGGAATCGACGTAGTCATGTGCCTGCCGTGCAGCCTCGAGGGAGGCTATGCCGCGCGCAATGAACTCGCTCTGATCGCGTCGGCGTTGGACTGCCATACGCACCGATTGTTCGATGAATTCAGACAGAGATTCGCCATCTTGCAGCGAGGACTCAACTTGCTCACGTAAGGCAGGCTGCACCCGGATAGATGGAATGGTGGCGGTTTTCATGAAAATTATTGTAGCGCAAATGAATTACAAAATCACCCCCATGTGCCTAACTCGGCGCCGATGCCGATCTGGCGCAGCGCATGGTCGATGGAATCGCATCCTTTGACGATGTTCTGGTCCGAATGCAGGCCAAGGTCGGCGGCACTGCTGTTCGCAGCCAGTCACGCCTGAAGCGAGTTTGTAATTCGCTGGCGTTGCTAGCGTAATTGTCCTTGGTTGACGTAATCCGGCAAATTGCCGTACAATTCGTTCATCGTTCAGGAGAAAGATCATGACTGCAAGAGCCACTGTTGCCACCACTCGCTCGATCAAGCCCAGCTCAATGAAGCCTCAGTCTGCAAGATTAGAGGCTCGGATCAGTCGCGACTTGCACGTGGTCGTCAAGCGTGCAGCAGAGATGCAAGGCCGCACCATGACCGATTTTGTGATCCATGCGCTGCAGTCTGCCGCCTCTCAGGCGATTGAGCAGGCTGATCATGTACGCATGACCATGGCTGATCAGGCGGCCTTTGCCCAAGCCCTGATCGCACCTGCCAAACCCAATGCTGCACTCAAGCGGGCATTTGCCAAGGCCAATAAACTGTTGAATGCTTGATGACAAGCCGGTTTTCTGTTGTTCCACTTGATCCGGGCGCAGACCGTTCGGGATTCGAATGTGGCGTTGAGCCGTTGGACAGGTACTTTAAAACTCAGGTGAGTCAGGACATCAAGCGCCGTGTGACCGCGTGCTTCACAGCACTTGATGCCAATGGCCGGGTGGCGGGGTATTACACACTGGCGTCGGCAAGCATCTTGTTGACCGATCTGGCTGAGAACCTGGCCAAGAAACTGCCTCGCTACCCGAATGTGCCTGCTGTGCGCATGGGGCGTCTGGCTGTGGATCAGAGTTACAAGGGCAAGGGCCTGGGCGCGGCGTTGCTTGCCGACGCCTTGCACCGGGCTGCAAGCGCAGAAATTGCTGCCTATGCGTTTGTGGTAGATGCAAAGGATGAAAGCGCGGCCGAGTTCTATGCGCACCATGGCTTTCGTGCAACGGTTGAGAGCCCATTGTTTCTTTACCTGCCGCTGGCAACCGTCAAAGACTTGGTCAAGTCATCGTGACCATGTCATCACCATCGTGACACTTCAAGAGACTGCCAGGCAGTGGTACCAGAACTGGGAGTTTGAACCCAGCGCGATCGACCCGTGTCACCTGTTTTTGCTGATGAAGGATTAGAGGGCGATGGTGGGGGTTAGGGTAGGGCAGCTCAATAAAAAAGGCAGTTCAACTGTGTGAACCGCCTTTTGGAGCAAGACCCGATCAGAACAATCGGGCCGTGAGGTGAGGAATCATGTGTCGGTCTTCAGATTCCCGTCTGCCAGCAACTTGGTAATGATGGCCAAGTCGGTTGCACCCCCTGCCGATGCCTGCAACACAGACAACTGAACGCTCTCCAGCGTGATGGTTTGGGTCACGCCACCACTTCCCGTGGGATGAACCGACACAACAGTTTGACCGCTGCCATTCGCAGAAAAGTCCAGATAGGCATCCAAATTTGCCGCATTGGCGTGCTCACCCGTTAGCAAGTCACGCAAATCCAGCACATCCCCCCCACTGGCGACCAACCCGAGCGTGAAGTCGGTGATCTTGTCAGCTCCCGTCTCATTCAAAGTCCAGACAAAAGTGTCAGAACCTGTGCCACCTGTCAACGTGTCATCACCCGTACTGCCGGTAAGAATGTCGTTACCACCAGCGCCAAGCAAGGTGTCGTTGCCACTACCGCCACCCAGTGCGTCATTGCCCGCAGTACCCGTCAAAGTGTGGCTGTTTTGCGCCGTAATGATCACCGAGCCACTCACCGAATCACCATCGCCGTCAATCGCGGTGTAACCGAAAGTGATGTCTTTGGTAATGCTGTCGTCCAACGTAAAAGCGGTGAACGAAGTAATCCGAACATCCGTATTCGCACCAGGTATCAACGTGACGTAATCAAGAAAACCGCCGAGAGGTGCAGCGATCTGGAAGGTGCCGTCTGGCGCAAGATCGGTGGAGAGAATGGTCACAGGACCACTGCTACCGCCTCCCACATAAAAAGCGGTGTAGATCAAGGTTTCGCCAACACCCAAATCTTCGACACCAATTTTGGCGATGTAAGTCAGATTGCCCACGCTCCCGCCCACTGAACTGGCATGTTCATCGTCGAATTCAAACGTCATGAACTCACCCGTGCTGAGATGGTTGTTGTGCACTCCCATGCCCTGCTGGCTGGGGTTGATATCGTCACTGCCGGTAATTTTTACCGCCCAGTCACCCGCACTCTCGACCGACGTGAATACACCGTTGGTGTTGAAATAATAGGCCGGCTGAGGGCCACCCGCCCCAACGCTGGATTGCAAGTCTGTTTGAAGCACCGACAAATCCAGCAACCCACTTTGGGTGAACACATAAGTGCCATCCGCATTCGCATGCATCGTGAATACCACTGGGCCTCCCACACCCGCATTGGCAGTGATCGTCGAACCATCAGGACTCGTTGTGTACACCAAGGCAACACCACCCGAGCTCAAGCCGGCGGGCGGCGTGATGCTGGTGAAATTGACATCGGCACCATTCCTGTCTGCACCAATGATGGCGAGAGTTCCATTGAGCACCGTGTCGGTACTGTTTTGGAAATGGCCAGGGGTGACTGCGGCCACTGGAGCATCGTCCATGATGCGGATCTGCAAGTCTGCTGCGGCCGAGGTCGCGCCGCTCACACCTGTGACCGTGATCAGGTTGTTGATGTCGTCAAAGAAGGTCGTCCCTGCCGGTGGAGCCAATACATTGGTCGATAAGGTGTAGGTGTAGCTGATGGTGGCGGTATGGTCATCTGCGCTGACGTAGTTGGTGATGACCAGTGTGCCTTGGCCTGTGCTCAGTCCTGCCGATGGGATGCCCGAGGTGTGGATGGCCTGCAATGCCGCCAGCGTGAAGTCTGTTCCCAGCACCGTGATCTTGCTGATACCGTCGCTGGCCGAGACGCTGAAACTGCCACTGACCACTTCTCTGGTGTCGCTGTTGAGCGTCGGGTTCGATAGTTCGTTGACCCCCAGTGGCAGGGCCGTTTCGTACACGGTCGTGGTTGCCCCACCAACCGCGCTGACCGTCACCCCTTGAGTGTCATTGGCCCCCGTGATGTTGATGACCAACGTGGCCGCACTGGTGTCGCCGTCCTGGTCTTGCATGGTGTAGTGCAGGGTGTAGCTCAGGTTGCTTGAGCTGGTCAGCGCTTGTGTGGCTGCAAGGCTGTTGTCCAGCACGTAGCTCCAGGTGCCGCTGGCGTTTTGCACCAAGGTACCGTAGGTGTTGAGTGCAGTGATCGCCGCTGCGTCTCCAGGCCCCCAGCTGGTAAAGACCGAGGCCGCATCCGCTCCGGCGCTGTCGTTGCTCAGCACATTGCCGCTCAGGCTGCCAGCGCCGTCTTCGGTGACTGTGCCGCCTGCGTCGTTGGTGGCAGTGGGCGTGTCGTCCACAGCACGGATCACCAGGAAGTCGCTGGCGGTAGTGCCGCCGATGCCGTTGACCGTCAGGGTCACGCTGTCGTTAAAGCCGGTCGCGTCCACCGTGTCGTTGCCGCTGGGCGACTTGCTGTCGTTGTCGATGGTGGCGCTCAAGGTGTAGCTGTAACTCACCGTGCCGCCGCTGGCCGTGCCGCTGTAACCCGTTAAGGTCAGAACGCCTTCGCCGGTGTTGACGGTCTGGCTGCCGTTGAAGGCTTGTACCTGCGCCAGTGAGAAGCTGGTGCCACCAATGACCACGTTGCTGATGCCGTCGCTGGCCGAGATGGTGAAGTTGCCGGTGACGGTCTCAGTCGTGGCGGCTGCGTTCGAGCCGTTCGGGTTCAGACCCGATTCATACACCGTCGCATCTGGGCTTTCACTCGAGGCCGTCACCACGGACGCGCTGTCATGGCTACCGTCTATCGTGATGGTGAGCTTGGCGTTGCTGAGGTCGCCGTCAGCATCCTGCATGGTGTAGTTCAGGTCGAAGCTCAGATGGTCGCCTGAGGTCAACGCCTGGGTGGCCGCCTTGCTGTTGTCCAGCACATAGCTCCAGGTGCCGTCGTTGTTCAGCGTCAACATACCGTAGCTGTTGAGCGTGGCGATGTTGGCGGCATTACCGGCAGCCCAAGCGGTGAAGGCCGCCGACGTATCGGCTCCGGAGCTGTCATTGCTCAGCACGTTGCCGCTGAGGCTGCTCGCACCGTCTTCGACCACGCCGCTGGGGCCATCATTCAACGCCGACGGTGTGTCGTCCACGATTTCAATAGTGATGCTGGCTGGGGATGAGGATACCGTTCCATCCGAAGTGGTCAGGGTAAAGACATTGGTTTCCGTGCCCGCCAGGTCCGTGGTGGGTGATGTCAACAGATAGGTGTAGGTCGCTACGCCCGTACCGCTGTCATAGCCTGTCACGGTCAATGTTCCGTTAGCGCCAACGATCACATTGCTGGGGTCCGATGTACCCAACACACCGATATCGATGACATGGCCATCTATGCTGACGCTCTTGATGTCGCCCAGTCCGTCCGGGTCGGCCACCGAGAAAGTTCCGCCCACCAAGGTGGTGGTCGGACCGACACCCGAGCCATTGGGCACCAAGCCCGCTTCATACACCACGTCGTTGGGGTTACCTTCTTCGCCGCCATTGCCGGGATCGACGGTGATGGTCGGTGGTTCATTTGCCCCGTTGATGGTGATCGTCACATTGGCGAAATTGCTGAGGTTCGCGCTGTCAGTGGCCTGATAGGCATCGGCAAATGTGATGTCAAGGGTTTGTCCATCATCCAAAGCCAGCGCTGCAGCCTGAGTGGCGGCGTTCGGCGTAAAAACAAAATCGCCATTGGTCTGGATGACGATCGTGCCAAAACTATTGGTCAAGGTGATGGGGACGCCGCCTGCCACGGCCAAGGTTTGCCCATCTTGATCGTAGTCACTATTACTATTTACCAGCACATTGCCTGTGACGGTGAGCGCGTCCGCTGCCATGGATGCGCTGTCGTCAAGGGCCACCGGCGCGTGGTCATCGTTCACGATGGTCACGGTCGCTGTGTCGTTGAGCAAGGTTGCGCCCACCGGGTTGCTCAAGACAATCGAGAAGGTTTCATCGGGTTCGACCAGGATGTCGCCCACGATGTTCTCTGTGATGACAACGCCGATATTGCCCGCCAGAATGGTGACCGTGCCGGTGATCGTGCCGTCGTGGTAGTCGGACGGGTTGTCTGCGGTACCCGGCACCAGCGTATAGGTCAGCGTGATGTCGGTGCTGGAGGGATGATCGAGAAGAATCTGGAAAGAAACCGCGCGATCAAAACCGCTGGAGCCTTCCACCACATCCACACCCGTCACCGAACCCTGGGTGACCGCTCCGCCAGGGGGAATTTGGACGGGAGGTCCCTCGATCGGTTGACCCTCCACCAGCGTGACCACCTGCACGCTGACGCTGATCGTTGGCGGAACTTCGTTGATCGCGAGCACGCCTTGCGGCTGCTCCGCAACCACAGGCTCGGGCGCAACAAAGCTGTAGTCATAAGCCAAGGGGTCCACCCCTTCGCTCACGCGCAGCAGGCGCACAAAACCGGCGTTGCCGCCCAGGGGGCCACCCGCACCACCCGCGCCGGCGGCGGTGGCATCGAGTTCGGTGCTGAGGTCACCCCCGCGCTCTAGGGCCTGGATGACGGTGTCGGCCGTGGTTGGTCGCAGGGTGCTGTCTTGTGCGGTGGGGCGCAGCTCCGTCTCGGTCACGCTGTCGTCGAGCTTGACGGCGTGCTCCGGGGCCACGGCGATGGTCTGGCCGTCGAGCATTTGCAACTCCACATGCGCACCCGAGGCGGTCTGAACGATTTCGTCATTGTCGATCTCATCGCCCGCCTTGATTTCGCGCATCTTGCCGTCTGTGCCGATGGCGAAGGCTTTGCCGGTAACGGCGACGACGGTAGCAATTTTGGCCATGGTGCTCTCCCTGAATGAAAAAAAAGATGGCTTCAGGTTAATCCGGCAACCGGGCTTTGCCTATTGGACTTAAGTCCAGTTTTGCACCGGTTTTCACCTCGGAAATTGACTCAAATCATGCCGTGATCCCCATCGTCAGCCAGCAGTTTGAGGTGCTGACTGAAATCGGAGCGCGTTTGACGGCGCTGGAGCAGTTTGGTCTGCACCGCGCCGGGCAGGTCGGTGAACTGAATCACGCCCCGCTTGAGCAGGATGTCGATCAGGTCTTCCGTCACGCGGGCCAAATCGGCATCGGTTTCGCTCAGCGGATTGGGGTGGTGGGGGTCGTTCTTGTGGGTCATGGTGGAGCGTGGCGATTAGGGGTTGGGGGCACCGTGGACGAGGATAGGCGAAGCACCAGTTGCACCCGGTCACGCACGCCGAGTTTTTCGAACACTGAGCCCAGATGGGCTTTGACGGTGCGCTCGGAGATGAAGAGTTGCTCGGCCACTTCCTTGTTGGACTTGCCAGCCGCCACGGCTTGCGCCACCTGCGCCTCGCGCGCCGACAGCGCGGACAAATCGGGCGCAGGCGGGGCCGCGCCTGGGCCGGCACGCGCCAGCAAATCACGCGTGGCCGCCACCATACGCTCCACCAACTCAGGGCCGACCCACAGGCCGCCAAACTGCACCACTTGCGCCACCTCACGCAAGAGGTCGGGCACGGCGTGCAAGTGGCAGTAGCCGCGCGCGCCCTGGTTGATGGCGCGCAGCCCCTCGGCCCCGTAAGGAACAGCGCTGAGCACGATCACATGGCGCGTGGACTGCACCCGCACCAGTGTGGCCACCTTGTCGAGCCAGTCGGGGTGGGCGGTCGAGACCCAGATCTGATCGTCTATCAGCGGCAGGGTTTGCAAACGGGTCCAGCTGCTCCACTCCCCTTGCGGAAAGGCCAGCAACCAACGCTCCGACGGTGCAATCGGCGACTTGGCGGCGGCGCTGGTCAGGAAGTGATGCTGGCTCACGGCAAGACCTTCTCAACGCTCGGACAAGGCGTTGGCTTTGGCACGCAGCACCGGCTTGAGCAAGTAGGAGAGGATGGTTTTCTTGCCGGTGAGAATGTCCACCTGCGCCACCATGCCGGGGATGATGGGCAGATTCGGCCCCAGGCTGGGCTTGCGGGTACGCACCCGCACGATGTAGAAGGCGTTGCCTTTTTCGTCCACCACCGAGTCGGCGCTTATGTTTTGCACGTCGGCCTCCAGCCCGCCGTAAATGGCAAAGTCGTAGGCGGTGAACTTGACGACAGCCTCCTGGTTGGGGCGCAAGAAGGCGATGTCCTTGGGCGCGATGCGGGCTTCCAGAATCAAGGCGTCATCTATCGGCACCACCTCAATCAACTCCTTGCCCGGCTGCACCACCGCCCCTACCGTGGGCACCAGCAGTCGTTTGATGGTGCCGCGCACGGGGGACTTGATGTCGGCCTTGAGCACCTTATCTTCCAGCACCCGGCCCCCCTCTGACAGGGACGAGAGCTTGCTCATGGTCTCAGACAACTCGGCGCTCATTTGGTTGCTGGCGGTCAGGCGCACTTCGTCAATGCGGCGTCCGGCCTCGGCAATGGCCGCCTGCACGCGCGAGATTTGGGCCGTGGCCTGATCGCGGTCACCGCGCAAGCGGGCCACGTCACGCTCCAGGCGCAGCACCTCCACCTCTGACACCGCGCCGGTGGTCACCATGGGGCGGGTGGCGTTCAACTCCTTTTGCACCAGTTCCAGCCCGCGCACGGCCTGCTCGCGGCGTGCGTTCATTTCATTCAACTCTTGCTGACGCTGGGCCAGCTGGTTTTGCGCCACGCCGATTTGCGCGCTGATTTCGCTGCGCCTGGACTCGTACAGATGGCGCTCCTGCGCCACCACATCAGGCGCGCTGCGCAGCAGCTCCGGGGATGGGTTAAAGGCCGTGCCGCGTGTGAGCGCCTGCAAGCGCAGCACTTTGGCCTGCATGGCCAACTGGCTGACCTTGCTCTCACCCAGGCTGGAGATGAAGCGCTTCGGGTCCACCCGTGCCAAGATCTGACCGGCTTCCACGATCTGCCCCTCGCGCACCATAAGTTCCTCCACCACGCCGCCATCCACACTTTGCACAATTTGCACCTGACTGGTGGGCACGACCTTGGCGTCGCCCCGGGTGACCTCGTCAATTTTGGAGAAACCGGCCCAGATCACCAAGAGCACCACCACCACCGCAGCGATGCGCAAGAGCCAGCGCGCGCGCAGCGGCTCTTGCTGCAACTGGGCCCAATCGGCATCGCTGGCCCAGTCGATGGACTCATGCTCCCGCTTGGGCGTGACCTTTTCCACCATGCGCCGGAAAAACGGGTTGCTCACCTTGGCCCCACCTGCTGCGGCGCGACCCATCACGTCAAACGCTTGTTGATTCAGATCAGACATCAGGCGGCCTTTCCTACGCGACCCTGGCGCAAGGCCATGATGACCTGGTCTTTCGGCCCGTCGGCCATGATGCGCCCTGCATCCATTACGACGATGCGATCCACCAAATCCAGCAGAGAGGTGCGATGACTCACCAACACCAGGGTTTTGCCACGTACAAATTCAGTGAGCCGACGCTTCACCTCTTCCTCGCTGGAGTGGTCCATGGCGGCGGTGGGCTCATCCAGCAACACGATGGCCGGGTCGTTGATGACCGCGCGCGCAATGGCCACGCCCTGGCGCTGCCCGCCCGAGAGGGATTCGCCGCGCTCCCCCACCAGCATGTCAAAGCCCTGCGGATGGTGGTTGACCAGGTCGAGGATGCCAGCCAGCTCGGCGGCCTTGAGCACGGCCGCGTCATCGGCCTGCGGCGCGCCCATGGTGATGTTGTCGCGCAGAGTGCCGTAAAACAGCATCACGTCCTGCTGCACGTAGCCGGTCTGCCTTCGCAACTCGGCCGGGTCCAACTGGCGCTGGTCGATACCGTCAATCAAGACCGAACCAGAGGTGGGGCGATACAAGCCCAAGATCATTTTTTGCAAGGTGGTCTTGCCCGAGCCGATGCGCCCCAAAATCGCCACCTTCTCACCCGGCTTGATTTTCAAAGACACGTTGCGCAGGGCGGGCGTTTCCTGCCCGGGGTAGGTAAAGTTGACATCACGAAACTCCACAGCGCCGTGCAGCACGCCCCGGGTGATGAAGCTGGCATCGTCAGGCCGCTCCACTTCGCGTTTCATCATTTCATTGAGCGAGGTGAGCGCGGTGGCTGCTGTGTGGTACTGCACCAGCAGGCCCGCCACCTGACCTACCGGGGCCATGGCGCGTGAGGCCAACATGGTGCAGGCAATCATGCCCCCCAGAGTTAATTCCTTTTCGCCAATCAGGTAAACCCCCAGCATGATGATGACCATGTTGATGCCCTGCTGCACAAAGGCCGAGCTGTTGCTGGCCAGGGCCGACAGCAGACGCAATTGAACGCCCACGCGCGCCAGCAGGGCGGCACTTTTTTCCCATTTGCGCTGGATCGGGGCTTCCGCGCCCAGCGCCTTGACGGTCTCAAAGCCGACGAGACCTTCAATCAGTGTGGCGTTACGCTGCGCTGCGGCGCGGTAGGTCGTCTCGGCCAGCTCATGCATGCGGTGCTGAACGGTCAGGGCGAACAGCAGCATGAGCGTGGCACCGACGGCCAGGGGAATCATCATGGGCCAGGCGATCCAGCCGATGACGACCATGAAGATCAGGGCAAAGGGCAGGTCAATAAAGGCCACCACAGTGGCCGAGCTGATGAAGTCGCGCACCGACTCAAATGCCCGCAGATTGGCCGCGAAGGAGCCCGCCGACACGGGCCGCTGCTCCATGCGGGTGCCCAGCACGCGCTCCATGATGTAGGCCGAGAGTTTGACATCGACACGGCTGCTGGCCAGATCGACAAAGCGGCCCCGCAAGATGCGCAACAACAGGTCGCTCAGCAAAATCAGCAGCAGGCCCGAGGCCAGAATCCACAGCGTGTCAAACGCTTGGTTGGGCACCACCCGGTCATAGACGTTCATGGTGAACATGGGCATGCCCAGGGCAAACAAATTGGCCAGGAAAGCCGCGAGAAACACATCACGGTAGAGCTTGCGGTTCTCGGCCATCACGCTCCAAAACCAGTGGCCGTGACGACCGGCCTTGACCTCAGGGCTGCGCGCATCAAAGTGCAGGCGCGGGCGGGCGTAGATGGCGTAACCGTTGTATTGGGCTTGCAGCTTGACTAACGGCACATCCACCGGCGCATCGCCCAACTCGGGGTACACCACCTTGCATGTTTGACCGTCTGCGGAGCGCGACAGCAACACACAGGCACGCTCGTCATGCAGCAGCAAGACCACCGGGAACAAGGCCGACTTGAGTGCGGGCAGGGCTTGGCGCACAACTTTGCTGCTCAGGCCCGCGCGGTGCGCCGCTCGAGCGAACAAGGAGGGCATCAGACGGCCATTCTCAATAGGCAGCCCCGCCAGCGCGGCGTCGCGGGTCAGGTTTTCACCATGACTTTTGGCCAGCATCAGCAGACAGGCCAGCAGCTCGTCTTCTTCAGCCGCGCTCTGCGCCCAGTTTGGTGACGGCTTCGCCATGCTTAAGGACATCCCACCCCCTTGAAGTCGAGTTGTCATTGTTAAAAAGTTTCCACACTGGCCGTTTGATCTGTGTCAAGGAAAGAGTCAATACATGAATTGCATGCTTTTTTGTAATCAATAAATAGATTATTATCTTATTAATCATTTTTAAAGTATCAAATAGAGTCGCGACATGGACAAAATCCTCCAGCCACTATCACCAGCGCCCCAGGCCGTGCTTTTTGACGCCTATGGCACGTTGTTTGATGTGTACAGCGTAGGGCTGCTGGCCGAGCAACTGTTCCCCGGCCACGGTCAGGCCCTGAGCGTGCTGTGGCGCGACAAACAAATCGAATACACCCGGCTGGTCACCACCAGCAACCACGGGGCGCATTACCAACCCTTTTGGGCGCTCACCCGCGCCGGCTTGCGCTATGCCTGCCAACGGCTCAAGCTCACTCTCAACGCCGCGCATGAGGCGCAGCTCATGAACCAGTATCGGCACCTGAGCGCCTTTCCTGAAAACAAAACGGTGCTGCAAGCGCTCAAAGACCGAGGCATCGTGACCGGCATCCTCTCCAACGGCGACCCGGACATGCTGGGCATTGCCGTGCGCAGTGCCGGGCTGGAGGGCCTGTTGGACCACGTCATCAGCGTCGATGCGGTGCGCAAGTACAAGACCCACCCCGAGGCCTATGCCCTGGGCGAGCAGGCCACTGGGCTGAAGGCCAGCCAAATTGCCTTTGTGAGTTGCAACAGCTGGGACGCCCTGGCCGCCACCTGGTACGGCTACCAGACGCTGTGGGTGAACCGCTACCAACTGCCGTTTGAAGAACTGGGCACGCAGCCCACCCGCACCGGCAACACGCTGACTGCAGTGTTGGATTTTTTTGCGCCTCTGTAAGCCCACGCCTCGAAACACCATTTTTCCTTTGAATTTTTACAGCCCTGGACTAAGTTAAAAACCATGACCATCACCACCACACCCCGCACCCAAGCCCACCGCCTGCAAGTCGCCACCAACCTGTACCGATTTATTGAAGACAAAGTACTGCCCGGCACCGGCGTCACCAGCGCTGGTTTCTGGAAAGGCTTTGACGCCATTGCCCACGAACTGGGTGCCAAAAACACCGCCCTGTTGGCTGAGCGTGACCGCATGCAGCTCGACCTGGACGCTTGGCACAAAGCCAACCCCGGCCCCATCAAGAGCATGAAGGCCTACCGCACCTTCCTCACCAAGATCGGCTACCTGGTGCCGGTGCCCGCCTCGGTTGAAAGCGACACCGCCAATGTGGACGCCGAGCTCGCCGTGCAGGCTGGCCCGCAACTGGTGGTGCCCATCCTGAACGCCCGCTACGCGCTGAACGCCGCCAACGCACGTTGGGGCTCGCTGTACGACGCGCTGTACGGCACCGACGTGCTGCCCGAGACCAAAGGCGCGACCAAACTCAGCGCTGACGGCAAGGGCTACAACCCGGTGCGCGGCGCCAAGGTCATCGAGTACGCCCGCAACGTGCTGGACCGCGTGGCCCCACTGACCAACGGCTCGCACGTCGGCTCCACCGGCTACACCGTGCAAGGTGGCAAGCTGGTGGTGACGCTCAAGAACGGCAAAACCAGTGGTCTGGCCGATGTCAACAAATTCATCGGCTACCAGGGCAGCGCGGCGGCTCCCAAAGCCATCCTGCTGCGCCACAACGGCATCCACATCGAGATCCAGATCGACCGCAGCACCGCCATCGGCCAAACCGACCCGGCGGGCGTGAGCGACCTGCTGATCGAAGCGGCACTGTCCACCATCCTGGATCTGGAAGACTCGGTCACCGTGGTCGATGCGGACGACAAAGTGCTGGCCTATGACAACTGGCTGGGCATCCTCAAAGGCACGCTGGTCGAAACCCTGAGCAAGGGCGGCAAAACCCTCACGCGCCGCCTCAACGCGGATCGCGTTTACACCGGTGTGGCGGGTGAAGAGATCAAGCTGCATGGCCGCTCGCTGCTGTTCTTGCGCAACGTCGGCCACCTGATGACCAATCCGGCCATTTTGTGTGGCGATGGTTCCGAGATTTTTGAAGGCATTCTGGACGCCGTCATCACCACCGCCATCGCCCTGCATGACTTGCAAGGCCTGACCAGCAATGGCATTCGCAACTCACGTACCGGCTCGATCTACATCGTCAAACCCAAGATGCACGGCCCGGCTGAAGTGGCTTTTGCGTCTGAGTTGTTTGCGCGGGTGGAGACGCTGCTGGGCTTGCCAGAGAACACCGTCAAGCTCGGCATCATGGACGAAGAACGCCGCACCAGCGTGAATTTGAAGGCCTGCATCGCCGCCGCCAAGAGCCGCGTGGCCTTCATCAACACCGGCTTCCTGGACCGCACCGGCGACGAGATGCACACCGCCATGCACGCCGGCCCGATGATCCGCAAAGCCGCCATGAAAGGCACGGATTGGATTGCCGCTTACGAGACCAGCAATGTGCAAGTCGGCCTGGCCTGCGGGCTGAGGGGCCGCGCCCAAATCGGCAAAGGCATGTGGGCCATGCCCGACCTGATGGCCGCCATGATGCAGCAAAAAATCGTGCACCCCAAAGCCGGTGCCAACACCGCCTGGGTGCCTTCACCCACCGCCGCCACCCTGCACGCGCTGCACTACCACCAAGTCAAAGTCGCCGACATCCAGGACGCACTGGAAAAGCAAGCCACCGGCAAAGGCGCACGCGCCCAAGAAGACAAACTGCTCACCGGCCTGCTGACCATTCCCGTGGCCGTCAAACCGACATGGACGGCAGAAGAAATCCAGCAGGAGCTGGACAACAACGCACAGGGCATCCTGGGCTACGTGGTGCGCTGGATCGACCAGGGCGTGGGTTGCTCCAAGGTGCCCGACATCAACGGCATCGGCCTGATGGAAGACCGCGCCACCCTGCGCATCTCCAGTCAGCACATCGCCAACTGGCTGCTGCACGGCATCACCAACGAAGCCCAAGTGAAAGCCACCTTCGAGCGCATGGCCGCCGTGGTGGACGGCCAGAACGCCGGTGACCCGCTGTACAAAAACATGTCAGGCAACTTTGAGACTTCAGCGGCTTACAAGGCGGCGTGTGATTTGGTGTTTAAAGGGCTGGAGCAACCGAGTGGGTATACCGAGCCGTTGTTGCATGCGTGGCGGTTGAGGGTCAAGGCGGCGGGCTGATGCCATTGATATGGGCGGTGCGCAAGCCCTGCTCAGGCTCACAGAATTCGAGTCCAAATGGGATGCCTCCTTTGCACCGATTGGTCAGTCGTGGCGGCGCAACTGGTCGCGCCTGACACCATTCTTTGACTACCCGCCAGACATCCGCAAAGTGATTTACACCAC
>JAYVPU010000166.1:0-6061 GCA_043757205.1 Comamonadaceae bacterium
GTGTCGGCTCCGCGCATTTTTATATCAGAAAAGTTGTTGCGTGATTATCGTTTCAGCGATCAGGCTTTGGACATAACTGGGGGGTATTTCAGCAGCCTGTTAGGTGCTTGTTAGCGGCCCAAAGGCAGATGTATGTGGCTTGCCCCGCAGGCGTTGTTTCGACGACGGACGGCATGGATTGGCGTTACGTCACGCGCACCTCTATTACTGGTTTTGAACCGCTAGTGTTCTCGGTGCGCGGCACAGTTGGCGCAGCTACGATTCAAATGTATGGTCGTACGCTTCCCTCGGCCGTGGGTTCATCAACACCAACGTTTATTTCCGCACCGTGAGAACGAACATGAATATCAAAACCAAACTCGCGCCTCACTCCCTCTGCTTTGCGCTAACTCTCGGCGCGACTTTCGCCTCAACACCTGCGGCCCAAGCGCAAGGCTTATTTGGCGGCTTGCTTAGTTCCAAACCTGCGCTTGTAGAGCTAACCGATACGGGGGACAAGGGTGCAATTTTTATCAAGGCATTCTCCGACTCTGGTGCATTGTCTCGTGATGTGAAGCGCGCCGTTTTTGCTGAGCGCAAAGCGGTGATTACCAGCTTTCAAATTGAATTTGCAACCGAGCAGATAGGGCAAGCGGAGTCTGTCTCTGGCAGCAGCGCCGAACGACTCTACACACTGATTGGTGTGACAGATGCGCAAATGCAGGCCATAACGGATGGTGCTTTTGCCGCATTTTCTGAAACACTAAAAAAACGTGGTTATGAGGTATTGCCCACGACGATTTTGGATACAGCGAGCTTTAAACCAGAGCTTGAGAACGCGGATAAACCCCCCGTTAAGCAAGAGCGTAGTGGCGCTAAAAAACTGTTAACAGCTGGCGGTGGTACGAGAAATGAGCTCGACAAAGACAACACCAGCATCATTGCGACCGCAAAAGGTACGGCACCGGATGTCTGGAATGCAGCTTTTAAGACACCCGCCGCATTAAAGTTGGCCGATGAGCTTGGCGCAGCGGCAATTCAGATTCGTCTAAAAGTTAATTTTGCGCGCATGGATGATGCGGGTACCAGCGGAAATGCAACGACCAAACCGCGCAACACCTTGGGTAGCCAAACGACAAAACTTCAAGTTTTTTCGCCTGGCTCCAAGTGGTCGGATTTTGTCATGAAAAAGCCCGTCATCTTGCCTAATAGCGCGGCCGATAAAGCCGTAGATATCGGTGGCACGAGTGGCGAAAAAACGATGGCCGTTGCGTCTGGCGCCGGCTCGGTATTGATGGGGTTTATGAAAGGCGGCATTTCTGGTGCGGCAGCTGGTGCTGGCGCTGCCTTTGGGCAAGCCGGTGCCTCAGGAAATTACAGCGTTACAGCGGATGCCAACTACGAGACGAATACCAGCAAAGATATTGTCTTAGCTCTGGAGATGATGGCCGAAGCGCTGCCAAAGTAAGGGGATTCACTTTTCACTCTCTCACGCGCGACGTATCACCAGCGCAATCCCACCCAAAATCGCGATAGACGCCAGCACCAAGCGCAGCGTCAGCGGCTCACCCAGCAAGGCAATGCCACCGAGTGCTGCAATCACCGGTACGCTGAGCTGAATCGTCGCTGCGTGGGTGGCCTTGAGCCCGGGCAGCGCGGTGTACCAGATGGCGTAGCCAATGCCTGAGGTCACAGCACCTGACGCCACGGCGTAGGCCACGCCCGCCCCATCCAGCGTGGCGTGGTTCAGCGTCAACAGCCCCATCACCAAGGCCAGGGGCACGGCACGCGCAAAGTTGCCCGCGGTCACCCGCAACGGATCGCCCTCGCCCTTGCCGCGCAGTGAGTAAACGCCCCAAGCCGCGCCTGCCCCCAACATCAACAGCGCACCGAGCAGCGGTGGTGCAGACAAGCCCGGCAAGAGCAGGCCCAACAGCCCGCCCAGGGCCAGCACCAGGCCCACGGTCTGCCAATGCCGCAGCCGCTCACCACGCCACAGGCCGACACCGATCATGGTGGCTTGCACCGCGCCAAACAGCAGCAGCGCGCCCGTAGCCGCAGACAGGCTCACATAGGCGAAGGAAAAGCCCGCTGCGTAGGCGAACAAGGCCAGGGCCGAGCCCCAGTTGCCCCGACCCGCCGCACGACCTGAGCGCAGGCGCACCAGCAGCCACAGCACCAACGCGCCCGAGATCAACCGTATGACGGTGAAGCTGCTGGCGTCGATGCGGGTGTGTTGGAGCGCAGCGCGGCACAGGAGGGAATTGCCGGCAAAAGCCAACATGGCCAGGGTGGTGAGGGCAAATAAGCGCGAGGATGACACTCTTGGTTGCTCCTGATTTAGTAGCTGCTTATGCTTGTATTTAAAGGGCTATCGCCTGTTTTGCCGATAATTTTCAGGCTGAAAGGGGTTTGATAGGCCCAAACCGGCTTGCTCTGCGACATCTGCATCATCTGAGTCGTGTCGGGCTGCACCACGGGACTCAGCCCTGTGGCCTCAAACTCCAGACTCACCAGCCAAGCGCCGGGCTTGAGTTCGGCGCGGGCTTTCTCAACCGCACGCGCCATGCTCTCAGGTCGCTGGAACACATACACCAGATCAAAGCGCGACCAGTCGGCCACCCAGATGTCGCCCTGCACCACCTGCGCCCAGGGGCAGCGACGGGCGCACAGCCAGCGCAAGGGGCGGCTCCATTCGATGCCGTGCAGCTCGGCCAGCGGGTAGGCCTGGCGCAGGGCCTGCAGGCCTTGGCCCAGGCCGCAACCGGCGTCCAGAATGCGCGCACCGGGTGGCAACGGGGCCACGGTCGGAAGGTCGTTCAGGGCATCAGGCGGGGTGGGAAACAGCGGCGCGTCGCGCCAGGCGTTAATGGGGTAGATCAGCAGCAGAAGCGTCAAGGGCAAGAGCCAGCCCCAGGCGGGCAGGCTCAGCCCACCCGACAAGGCCAGTGACACCGGAAATCCCAGGCCGATGATGAGCCGCCGCCACCAAGTGCCGCCCAGCACACTCAAGCCCACGCCCAGGCCTAAAGCCAGCAACAGGGCTGCGGTGCTGCTCCAACCCAGGCGCGAGGACTGAACAAACACGCCCCAGGCCAGCCCCCAAGCCAGCAGTGCGGGCAAGGGCCAGCGCAGGCGGGCGAGTAGGCTCATGGGTTAGCGACTCGTCCCGCCGATGCGCAGCTTGTCGATCAGGCCGTTGAGTTCATCGAGCGAGCTGAACTGGATGCTGAGTTCGCCCATGTCTTCCATGCGCCCGCCGCGTTTGACGCGTTTTTTGACCCGCACTTCGACCTCGGCCATCAGCAGATCGGACAGTTCTTCTTCCACCCGTTTGAGGTCGCGCGACTTTTCTTTTTTGGGTTTTTGCGGCACGAGGTTGAACTCAGCACCCAGTTTTTTGACCAGGCTCTCGGCCTCGCGCACCGACATTTTCTTGGCCGCAATCTGGCTCGCCGCCGTGATCTGGGTGGCCCGGTCCAGCGCCAGCAGCGCCCGGGCGTGGCCCATGTCAATATCACCGGCCATCAGCATGGTCTGCACCGGATCGGCCAAGTTCAGCAGGCGCAGCAGGTTGCTGGCGGCGCTGCGCGACCGCCCCACGGCCTGAGCTGCCAGCTCGTGAGTGAGTCCAAACTCTTTTACCAGGCGTTGCAGACCTTGGGCTTCTTCCAGTGGGTTGAGGTCTTCACGCTGGATGTTCTCGATCAGGGCCATGGCCGCCGCCGACTCGTCGGGCACGTTGCGCACCAACACCGGCACGCGGTCTAGGCCAGCCAGCTTGGCCGCCCGGAAGCGCCGCTCACCGGCGATGATTTCATACTTGCCCTCGTTCACACCAGCGGTCAAACGGCGCACCAATATCGGCTGCATGATGCCCTGCACCTTGATGGACTCGGCCAACTCGTAGAGCGCGCCTTCGTCCATGCGGGTACGGGGCTGGTACTGGCCTGCCACCAAGTCGCCGAGCATCAAACTGGTGGGCAGATCGGCGTTGGCCGATGCTGCGGCATCGTCCACTTTGGGGCCCAGCAGGGCTTCGAGTCCCAGGCCTAAGCCTTTGGGTTTTTTAGTGACCATGGTTTCCTCTTTTCAGTTCAATTCTTGCAAGCGAAGTAACAGTGCCTGCCCTTGTGGCCAGTCGCCCAGATCGGCATCGGCATTGATGTGCCCGATGGGGCCGCCGTCAACCAAGTCTGCGCCCCAAGCGCGGGCCAGCGTTTGTGCCTGCGCCTCGCTACAAAAGGGGTCATTGTTACTGGCCACCAGCACGCTTTTAAAGGGCAATGTTTGCCGCACGATGGGCGACCAGCTGGGCAGCTGGGTTCGCAAATCATCGCGCTCCACATCGGGCGGGGCCACCAGCAGCACGGCCTTGATACGCGACGTGTGCTGCGAGTGGGCAGCCCAGGCGGCCACTTGGATGCAGCCCAGGCTGTGGGCAACCAGGATCACTTCACCCGCCGCGCCCAGCACCGCCTCTTCCAGTTGCATCAACCAGTCACCGCGCAGGGGGCGCTCCCAGTCGTGTTGCTGCACGCGCACATAGCCTTGCGCGCGCTCCCAGACGCTTTGCCAGTGCGTGGGACCGGAATTGTGCCAGCCGGGCAGGAGAAGGACCTTGGCGGGTCTCATGCGGGGTTCATGTGTGGCTCAGACCGCCATGGCCTTGATGCGCTCAACCATCTCCTGCGCAAAGCTCACGTAGGACTGCGCGCCTTTGCTGGAGGCGTCAAACACCACGCCCGGCAGACCGTAGCTCGGGGCTTCGGCCAGGCGCACGTTGCGCGGGATCACTGTGTTGAAAACTTTGTCGCCAAAGTGCGTCTTGAGCTGGTCGCTGACCTGCTGTTGCAGGGTGATGCGGGGGTCAAACATCACGCGCAGTAGCCCGATGATTTGCAAGTCTTTGTTCAGGTTGGCGTGTACCTGCTTGATGGTATTGACCAGGTCGGTCAGGCCTTCAAGCGCGAAATACTCGCACTGCATGGGCACGATCACGCCGTGTGCGCTGCACAGACCGTTAAGCGTGAGCATGGACAGGCTGGGCGGGCAGTCGATCAGCACGAAGTCATAGTCTTTATCGACCTCGGCCAGCGCATTTTTAATGCGCTTTTCACGCCGCTCCACATCCACCAGCTCCACCTCGGCCCCGGCGAGTTCGCGATTCGCACCCAGCACGTCGTAGCTACAGCCACCGGCGATGAGCTTGTCGCTCTGCACCCGCGCCTCGACCACCGAGGCGGATTCCAGCAGCACGTCGTAGATCGTGAGTTCGAGCTTGCGCTTGTCCACGCCCGAACCCATGGTGGCATTGCCTTGCGGATCCAAGTCCACCATCAGCACACGCTGGCCGATCTTGGCCAGACCCGCCGCCAGATTCACCGTGGTGGTGGTCTTGCCGACACCGCCTTTTTGATTGGCTACGCAGAATATTTTGGCCATGGAGTTTCTATAGGTGAAGGGTGAGAGAGGGGTGAAGGCGGGGTGAGTGGGGACGGGTTGGGCTGTGTTGTCAAAGGCGGCTTCAACGTCCCAGTGCCAAGCGAAGGCCAAAGCCGATCAGACACAGGCCCGCCAGCTTCTCCAGCGCACGGCTGATCCAGGGCTTGGCCTGCAACTGCGCGGCCAAAAAATGTGTCAAGAGCACGACCACCAAGCCATAGCAAAAAGTGAGTACGGCGATGGTCACAGCCATGAAGGCAAAAGTGCGCAGACCCTGATGCTGAGCCGGATCCACAAACAAGGGGAAGAAGGCCATGTAAAACACAATAGCCTTGGGGTTGAGCACGGTGATGAGGCAGGACTGGCGCAGGTAGTGACCGTTCTTGATGTTGAGCACCGGGGCCGCGCCCGGCTTGGCCAGCAGCATGCGGCCACCGAGCCAAGTCAAATAAGCCACGCCCAACCACTGCACGGCGGCAAAGGCCGTCGGGTAGGTCAGCAACAACGCGGCCACACCGGCCACCGCCAGCCACAACAACACCTGGTCGCCCGCGATCACGCCCAGCGTAGCCGCCAGCCCACCGCGCACTCCACCTTTGCCGGTGGACGTGATCAGCGCCAGATTTCCCGGACCGGG
>JAYVPU010000167.1:0-6057 GCA_043757205.1 Comamonadaceae bacterium
TCAGGTTCTTACCACTACAGCCAGGGAAAGCAGCCAGTGCCCCGCTGATCTTGGCTGCGCCCTCGTCGGTAGTGGCCGTGCCGATGACCTTCAGGCCCCGCTGCGCCAACTCATGCGCAATGGCCGCACCAATGCCGCGCGAAGCCCCGGTCACCAAGGCGACTTGGCCTTCAAATTTAATTTCGCTCATGCCAGTATTCCTTTAACTTCCACCAGCGTCACGGGATCAAACAGCGCCATGCCGGTCAACTCCGGATCAATGCGCTTGACCATGCCCGCCAGCACTTTACCCGGCCCACATTCAATCAGCGTTGAGATGCCGTGCGCCTTGATCGCTTGCACACACTCAACCCAGCGCACCGGGCCAAAAGCCTGCCGATAGAGCGCGGCTCGAATGCGGTCTGCATCCACTTCGACGGTCACGTCAATGTTGTTGATCAGAACCATCTGCGGCGTTGCAAATTCCACCGACTCCAGCCGCTCACGCAATCGTTCTGCAGCAGGCCGCATCAGACTGGAGTGAAAAGGTGCAGACACCGGCAAAGGCAAGGCGCGTTTGGCACCGTTGGCTTTGAGAACTTCACACGCCTTTTCTACGGCGGCTTTGCTGCCTGAGATCACGGTCTGAGCCGGGTCATTGAAATTGGCCGCCTCGACCACTTCAAATGAATCCGCACCGAAGGACTTTGTCACTTCGGCACAGCCGGCGATGACTTTGGCGGCATCCATGCCCAGGATGGCCGCCATGGCCCCTGTGCCCACAGGCACCGCCTCTTGCATGGCCAGAGCACGAAACCGCACCAGCGGCACGGCCTGTGCCAGCGTCAGAACCCCAGCGGCCACCATAGCCGAGTACTCACCCAAAGAGTGACCGGCCACGGCCGCAGGCACCCGCCCGGTCTCGGCCATCCAGGCGCGGTAAGCCGCCACGCCCGCCACCAGCATGACGGGTTGGGTGTTGGTGGTCAGCGCCAGGGCTTCTTTAGGGCCTTCTTTTATGAGTTGGGCGATGTCTTCTCCCAAAGCGTCTGAAGCTTCACGCAGAGTTTCAAGCACGACGGGGTGATCGCCCCAAGCGTCAAGCATGCCAACGGACTGCGAGCCTTGGCCTGGAAAGATAAATGCAAATGAAGTCATCATTTTGTCGGGTATTTTTAATCGAATTCGGGTGGAACCCAATAAAGATAGGCGTAAAAAGCTACAAATTCAGGAGCACTGCGCCCCAGGTAAAACCGCCACCCACGCCTTCAAGCATGAGGGTCTCGCCTTTTTTAACCTGCCCGGAGCGCACTGCATGGTCCAGCGCCAATGGAATGGAGGCCGCAGAGGTGTTCCCATGCTGATCGACCGTGACCACCACTTTATCCATGGGCAGCTTGAGCTTTCGGGCCGTGCTTTGCATGATGCGGATGTTGGCCTGGTGCGGGATCAACCAGTCAATGTCGGCCTCCGTCTTACCGGCCTTGGCCAGCACGGCGCGGGCAGCGTCTTCCAGCACCCCCACCGCCAGCTTGAACACCGCTTGACCATCCATTTTCAGCACGGGGTCACCCAACACCGCGCCACCAGACACATGCCCCGGTACGCACAGAATGCCCACGTGCTTACCATCAGCATGCAAGTCGGTCGCCAAAATACCGGGCGTATCCGAGGCCTGCAACACCACAGCACCGGCACCGTCGCCAAACAGCACGCAAGTGGTGCGGTCTTTGAAATCAAGAATGCGAGAAAAGACTTCAGCGCCGATCACCAGCGCTTTGCTGGCCGAGCCGCTCTGAATCATGGCGTCAGCCACGGTCAGCGCATAAACGAAACCGCTGCACACGGCCTGCACATCAAACGCGGCGCAGCCATTGGCCCCGAGCTTGTTCTGGAGAATGCAGGCGGTGGAGGGGAACACCATGTCCGGGGTGGATGTGGCGACAATGATCAGGTCAATCTCATGGGCCTGAAGGTTCGCGGCCTCCAGCGCCTTGCGGGCGGCCTCCAGTGCCAAGTCACTGCTGCAAACCTCAGGGGCAGCGAAGTGCCGAGCCCGGATACCAGTGCGCTCAACAATCCAGTCATCGGTCGTCTCAACCCCTTGGGCCGCCAGTTCAGCCACCAGATCGGCATTGGTCAAGCGACGGGGCGGCAGATAGCTACCGGTACCAGTAATGCGGGAATATCGTCTCATTGATATGGGGGCTTGACCTTGGGTTCAGACTAGGGCGCGATGCCTGCCAACAGGGGGGCAGCGTGCGCAATGCGGGCCTGAACCCGATCAAGCAAGTTGTTTCGAGCCGCATCATACGCCCGGATCAGAGCGACCTCAAAGGCCAACTCATCAGCGGAACCGTGACTCTTGAACACCAGACCGCGCAAGCCCAACAAAGCCGCACCATTGTAGCGCCGATGATCAACTCTGTTTTTAAACGCAGAAAGCACCGGTTGCGCGCAAATGGCCGCGAATTTAGTAAAGATGTTGCGCGAAAATTCGGCGCGTAAAAAACCGCCAATCATGGAGGCCAGGCCTTCACTGGCCTTGAGCGCCACATTACCAACAAAGCCATCACACACCACGATATCGACTGTGCCTTTGAAAATATCGTTGCCCTCGACATTGCCGAAGAAATTCAAATCACCCGAAGTGGCCGCAGCACGCAGCAGCTCACCGGCTTGCTTGATGACTTCGCTGCCTTTGATGACTTCTTCACCAATGTTCAGCAGACCGACCGAGGGATTTTTCTCATCCTTGAGTGCCGACACCAGGGCGGAGCCCATCACGGCAAACTGAAGCAGGTGCTCCGCCGTGCAATCGACATTGGCCCCCAGATCCAGCACCGTGGTCGCTCCACCCTTGGCATTGGGCAATTGCGTGGCGATGGCGGGGCGGTCGATGCCGTCCAGAGTTTTAAGCAAATAGCGGGCGATGGCCATCAAGGCGCCGGTATTGCCAGCAGACACAGCCGCCTGAGCCGCACCGTCTTTGACTTGCTGAATCGCCACTCGCATGGACGAGTCCTTCTTTTTGCGCAGCGCCACTTCCAACGGATCATCCATGCCGACCACCTCAGTGGCCACGATCACTTTGCCGCGCGCATGGGAAAAATCCTTGAAACTCTCAGCCAAACCGACCAACAAGAGCTCAGCGTCCGGATGTTGATCCAGAAAATGGCGACAGGCTGCCAAGGTCACGCGCGGGCCATGGTCGCCGCCCATGCAATCTACCGCCAGGGTGATCATGGGCGTGGGACGCTCTTTAGCGCGTTAGAACTAAATTGACGCGGCATCATGACAAAGGCCCGAGGCCACCTGTCGGTAGCATCGGGCCTTGGTGTGACTGGCACTATCAGGCTTCAGACTTGGTCTTGAGCACTTGACGCCCACGGTAAAAACCGGTGGGGCTGATGTGATGACGCAGGTGCGTTTCGCCAGTGGTGGGTTCCACCGCAATGCCCGGCACATTCAGGGCATTGTGTGAGCGATGCATACCGCGCTTGGACGGTGATTTTTTATTCTGCTGAACGGCCATGATCGGCTCCTGGTCTGTTTGTACTGCGAACGCCGCAGGACAAGGGTTATACGTAATTGGGCGGGCTGCGCGAGTTGGTGCGCGCGAAGCCTCAAATTATAGCCTAAGTGCCTGATTTTCCACCCTGAAGCTTGGCGAGCACGGCAAAAGGGTGTTGTTTTTGCCCGGATTGCGCCTCGAAATCCGGGTCTTCCACGGCCAGCTTCACCTCCTTCGGGCACACGTCGTGACGGGCAACCAGCGGCATGGCCATCAACAGCTCGTCCTCGATCAAGGCCTTGAGATCGAACTCCCGACTCTCAACCAGAACGTCCTCTTCGGATTCATCATCTTGCTCCTCAGCCAGCTCCTCGGTCGCCACAAATCGAAAAGAGCGCTCAAGCGCCACAGGGATTTCAGCCGGGCCCAGGCATCGCTGGCAAATCTGCGACAGCGTGACATTGGCACTCAAATGCAGCCACATCGTCTCGTGTCCACTCAAATCTTCACGCCATTCGCCATGCGCGCTCCATTCGACCCACTGGCTAGCCCCCAGCGCTTGAGATTCCTCCCGCAGTCGTTCAAACTTTTCAAGCGCATCACGCCCGGACAAAGTGGAAGCGGCCTTCGTAAAGGCCTTGATATCAAGAAGAAGGGCAACAGACGCTTGTGACATGGCCCCAGTGTAAGAGAATCACCGCATGTCTGACACTTATCCCCGCAAATTGATCTTGGGCTCCACCTCAGCCTATCGCCGCGAATTGCTGACCCGCCTGCGTCTGCCGTTTGAGGTCGCCTCGCCCGAGATTGACGAAACCCCACAACCCGGTGAAAGCCCACACGACCTGGCCTGCCGCTTGGCGCTGGCCAAAGCCCATGCGGTGGCCGAAAAATTCCCAGCCTCCGTGGTGATCGGCTCCGACCAAGTGGCCGATCTGGACGGTCAGCCCCTGGGCAAACCCGGCGACCATGAACACGCCGTGGCCCAACTGCGCTTGATGCGTGGCAAGTTGGTGGTCTTTCAAACGGCAGTCGCTGTGGTGTGCCGCGACAGCGGCTTTGCCGCGGTCGATTTAGCCGCTGTGCGGGTTAAATTTCTCGACCTGAGCGACGCGCAAATCGAAGCCTATCTGCGTGCCGAGACCCCTTATGACTGCGCGGGCAGCGCCAAAAGCGAGGGGCTGGGCATTGCCCTGCTCGAATCCATCGAGAACGATGACCCCACCGCACTGATCGGCCTGCCCCTGATTCGCACCTGCCGCTTGTTACGCGCTGCGGGTCTAGATCTGTTGTCGCCACAGGAGGTGTCTTGATGTCTGCATCCCCGCCCCCAACACTGGGCCGCCTGTTTCTGGTTCCCGCTCCGCTGGACTTCGGCTGCACCACCCAAACGCCTTTACAAGACGTGTTGCCCCAGGGAACGCTGACGGTGGCCGCACGGCTAGAGCATTGGGTCTGTGAGAACGCCAAAAGCGCCCGGGCTTATCTCAAGCGCGTGGGGGAAATCCACCCCTTGACCTGCACCATTCAGTCTCAAAAAATTCAGGAACTACCGCGCGAAGTTCACAAAAAAGGCGACCACTCGGGCAGCTTCGATGCTCGCCCCCTGCTCGCCCCCGCCCTCGCCGGGCATGACATGGGCCTGCTGAGCGAAGCCGGTATGCCTGCCGTGGCCGACCCCGGCTCATCCGTCGTGCGCGCTGCGCATGAGTTGGGGGTGGAAGTGGTGCCCTTGATCGGCCCCGTTTCACTGTTGCTGGCACTGGCCGCCAGCGGCTTGTCGGGTCAAAATTTTGCGTTTGTCGGTTATCTGCCCACCGATGCCGCTTTACGCGTGCAGCGTATCAAGACGCTGGAGTCCTTAGCCATCAAAACCGGGCAGACCCAACTCTTTATCGAAACGCCCTACCGCAACGCCGCTTTGCTGCAAGCGCTCTTGCAGACGCTACAGCCCAACACCCGGTTGGCAGTGAGTAGCGGCTTGACTTTGTCCAGCGCCACAACGCTCAGCAGCAGTGTCAAACGCTGGAAGCAGCAAGCCAAGACGCTTCACAACGACACACCCGCCGTTTTTGCCTTGGGCGTTGACGCTATTTAGCGCAAAGCCGGAACGTTCTTGAAGGCGTGCACCGCCCCCTCACCCATGGCCGTGCCAAAGCGCTTGAACAAACGCTCGGCCACATTCTCATGGCGGGTGTAGTCCACAATTTCTTCGGCCTTGACCACTTCGCGTGCCACATAGTCCAGGTTGCCTAGTTGGTCGGCCAGGCCCAGCTCTATGGCTTGCTGACCACTCCAGAACAAGCCGCTGAACATCTCGGGCGTTTCCTTCAAGCGCGTACCACGTCCGGCTTTGACCACGTCGATGAACTGCTGATGAATCTGGTTCAACATGGCTTGGGCAAAGGCACGGTGCTTGTCGGATTGCGGGCTGAAGGGGTCCAAAAATCCCTTGTTCTCGCCCGCCGTCATGAGCCGACGCTCCACGCCGAGTTTGTCCATCAAACCGGTAAATCCAAAACCATCCATCAACACGCCAATGCTGCCCACAATACTGGCCTTGT
>JAYVPU010000168.1:0-23030 GCA_043757205.1 Comamonadaceae bacterium
GCGCAGACGCACCCAACGGTTTTCGGTCTCGACCCAGAAACGGCGGTATTGCAGGTTCGGCAGGAACCGGCGCTTGGTTTTGTTGTTGGCGTGGGAAACATTGTTTCCGACCATGGGGCCTTTGCCCGTGACTTCACATACGCGTGCCATGAGGACACTCCGATACTTTGAACAGCTGGTGTGAACCAGCTTGACCTCGCCAGATACGGGTGGCGGTAACCCGGATTGCTGAAACTTCCGCCACAAAAATGGCGTAGGTGAACTCAGCAAAGCCTTGAATTATAACTGTTCCAAAAAGCGCTGAGCATCCAACGCTGCCATGCAGCCCGTGCCTGCGCTGGTGATGGCCTGGCGGTACACATGGTCTTGCACATCGCCCGCCGCAAACACACCCGGTACGCTGGTCTGGGTAGCAAAGCCTTTGAGGCCGCCCCGGGTCACGATGTAGTCGTTTTCCATCTCCAACTGGCCTTGGAAAATTTCGGTATTGGGGGCGTGGCCAATGGCGATGAAGCAACCCGTGAGCGCCACGTCTTCGGTGCTGCCGTCTTTGGTGCTTTTGAGCCGGATGCCCGTCACGCCGCTGGCGTCGCCCAACACCTCGTCCAGGGTCTGGAAGGTTTTGAGCACGATCTTGCCTGCGGCGACCTTCTCCATGAGCTTGTCCACCAAGATGGGTTCGGCCTTGAACTTGTCGCGGCGATGCACCAAGTACACCTTGCTGGCGATGTTGGAGAGGTACAGCGCCTCTTCAACTGCGGTGTTGCCGCCGCCTACGACGCAGCACACTTGTTCGCGGTAGAAGAAACCATCGCAAGTCGCGCAGCCAGAGACGCCCCTGCCCATGAACGCCGTCTCCGAAGGTAGGCCCAGGTACTTGGCCGATGCGCCGGTGGCGATGATGAGCGAGTCGCAGGTGTAGGTGCCGCTGTCGCCGGTGAGGGTGAAGGGGCGTTGGCTGACGTCCACTTTATTGATGTGGTCGAACACAATCTCGGTCTTAAAGCGCTCGGCATGGGCTTGGAAGCGCTGCATCAGCTCCGGGCCTTGGACGCCGTCCACATCGGCCGGCCAGTTGTCCACGTCGGTGGTGGTCATGAGCTGGCCGCCTTGGGCAATGCCTGTGATCAGCCGGGGCTTGAGGTTGGCGCGGGCCGCATAGACCGCCGCTGAATAGCCCGCAGGGCCTGAGCCTAAAATGAGCACTTTGGAATGTGTGGGGGATGACATTCTGAAACCTTATAGTGAAGTAATAGCGGCATCGCCGGGTACAGTTTGAGGCGAATTGCCAAGCCTCAATTGTATGAACTGATCAACGCACACGAAGGAAGACGACCACATGGCCATGCTGAGCACTTTGGATCTGATACGCCGAGTCCCGATGTTCGCCAAATTATCGGCGGTGCAAGCTGAGTTTTTAGCAAACGTTGTGGTGAAGCGGCGCTTCAAAAAAGGCGAGCGCATTGTGGAGCAAAACCACAAATCTGACGCTCTTTACATCATCTTGGCCGGTCGAGCCCGTGTCTTGATGACGGATGCCAAAGGCCGCGAGGTGATTTTGGCCACGCTTCAGACCGGAGACCACATTGGCGAGATGAGTCTGATTGACAACGAGGCCCACTCCGCCAGTGTGGAGACTGAGATTCAAACCGACACACTCGAACTGGGACGTGCGGACTTCATGCGCAGCCTGAATGAGAGCAGCAGCATGGCCTTCGCTGTCATGGGTGGCTTGGTGCAACGTTTGCGCTGTGCGGACGACAAGATCGGCTCATTGGCGCTGATGAGCGTTTATGACCGTGTGGCCGATGTTCTGCTCAAGGCTGCCAAGGCGAGCCGGAACAACGACATGGTCATTCGCGACAAAGTTTCACGTCAAGACGTGGCCAAAATGGTCGGTGCCTCGCGCGAAATGGTCAGCCGGGTGATGAAGGATTTTGAAGAGCAAGGCTTTGTCGAGCTGCTGGCGGGTGGTGGCATTCGTGTCGCCGAGCAAAACGCCAGGTCCAATTCCTTTTCATGACGTATTCGCTCAACACGCTGAACTACCCCGGGCGTTCAGACAATAAACCCAACCGAGCGGGTTGGGGTCGATTTGCCAATGAGTTGATCTTGATTGGCGGCTTGGTGTTGCTGGCCTTCTGGCTGCTCGCCATGCTCAGTTACTCCTTACAAGACGCGGCCTGGTCCACGTCAGGCAGCGGCGGGTCTGCGCTCAACCGGGGCGGGCGTCTGGGGGCCTGGTTGGCTGACGCGAGCTACTACCTGCTGGGCATGTCGGTCTGGTGGTGTTGGGTGGCGGCTGTGCGCGTGTGGTTGACCACTTTGGCGCGCTGGTTGCGCGGTGGTGATGCAGCGGCTGCGGTTGAACATGACCCCCCGCATTCACGCCTGGCGCGTTTCTCAGAGAGTCGCTGGGGGTTTTGGTTTGGCCTGGCCCTCTTGCTGGGGGCCAGCGTCATCATTGAATGGTCCCGCTTCTACAGTCTGGAAACGCGTTTACCGGGGCAGGGCGGTGGCGTCTTGGGCTACTGGCTTGGCCCCATGAGCGTGCGCTGGCTGGGCTTCACCGGCTCGGCCCTGGTGGCCATTGGCCTTGGCGTGGTGGGCAGCTCCATGGTGTTTAGTTTTTCCTGGGGTCAGGTGGCCGAGCACATTGGTGCCTGGCTGGACAACTTCATCGAATCGCGCCGTTCAAAACGCGAAATCGCGGAAGACCTGGTGATGGGCCAACAAGCCGCACGTGAGCGCGAAGACCTGGTGATGGAGGAGCGTGAAGAGATCATTGATCACCACCCGCTGCCGGTGCTGATCGAGCCCGTTCTGGCCGACATTCCGCAGAGCGCCCGTGTGGCCAAGGAGCGCCAAAAACCCCTGTTCAGCGAACTGCCAGACTCCAAGCTACCCCAGGTCGATTTGCTGGACGGCGCGCAGACGCGGCAGGAAAGCGTGGCCCCCGAGACGCTGGAGATGACCAGCCGCATGATCGAGAAAAAGCTCAAAGATTTCGGCGTCGAAGTGCGCGTGGTACTGGCCCAGCCAGGCCCGGTCATCACGCGCTATGAGATCGAGCCCGCCACCGGCGTGAAAGGCTCTCAGATTGTGGGTCTGGCCAAGGATTTGGCACGCTCCCTGAGCTTGGTGTCCATTCGCGTGGTGGAAACCATCCCCGGCAAGAACTACATGGCGCTGGAGCTGCCCAACGCCAAGCGCCAGTCGATCAAACTGTCCGAGATTTTGGGCTCGCAGGTGTACAACGAAGCCAAGTCCATGCTCACCATGGGCCTGGGCAAAGACATCATCGGCAACCCCATCGTGGTCGATTTGGCCAAGATGCCCCATGTGCTGGTGGCGGGTACCACCGGCTCGGGCAAATCGGTGGGTATCAACGCCATGATTTTGAGCCTGCTCTACAAGGCCGAGGCGCGCGATGTGCGCTTGCTCATGATCGACCCCAAGATGCTGGAGATGTCCGTGTACGAGGGCATTCCGCACCTGATCGCCCCGGTCGTCACCGATATGCGCCAGGCCGCGCACGGCCTGAACTGGTGCGTGGCCGAGATGGAACGCCGCTACAAGCTGCTGAGCAAGCTCGGCGTGCGCAACTTGGCGGGTTACAACGTCAAGATTGACGAGGCCAAGGCGCGTGAAGAATTCATCTACAACCCTTTCAGCCTCACGCCCGACAGCCCGGAGCCACTGCAACGCCTGCCGCACATCGTGGTGGTGATCGACGAGCTGGCCGACCTGATGATGGTGGTGGGCAAGAAGATCGAGGAGCTGATCGCCCGTTTGGCGCAAAAAGCCCGTGCCGCTGGTATCCATCTGATCTTGGCCACCCAGCGCCCCAGTGTGGACGTGATCACCGGCCTGATCAAGGCCAATATCCCCACACGCATTTCCTTTCAGGTCAGCAGCAAGATCGACAGCCGCACCATCCTCGACCAAATGGGTGCTGAGGCCTTGCTGGGCATGGGCGATATGCTCTACATGGCCAGTGGCACTGGCCTGCCCGTGCGCGTGCACGGTGCCTTTGTCAGCGACGAAGAGGTCCACCGCGTTGTGAGTTATCTGAAGAGCCAGGGCGAGCCCGACTACATCGAAGGCGTGCTCGAAGGCGGCACGGTGGACGGTGAAGACGGCCCCGCCGGCGAGGCCGATGCCAGCGGTGAAAAAGACCCCATGTACGACCAAGCCGTTGAAGTGGTGTTGAAGAACCGCCGCGCCAGTATCTCGCTGGTGCAGCGCCACCTCAAAATCGGCTACAACCGCGCCGCACGGCTGGTGGAAGACATGGAAAAAGCCGGACTGGTCAGCGCCATGAGCGGCAGCGGCCAGCGCAACATTTTGGTGCCCGAGCGGGCGGAGTGATTATTTTGAAACTTCGAATTGCTATCGTTTTGCTAGCTGCTTACGCAAGTTCTGCCTGGGCTGATGGCCTAAACAGTCTTGAAATCTTCATCAAAACCGTCAGCAGCGGTCGCGCCGAGTTCACCCAGGTCGTGACCGCGCCCGCACGTGAAGGCCAAAGCGCGCGCAGCAAAACATCCAGCGGCACCTTCGAGTTCGCCCGCCCGGGCCGCTTCAAGTTTGTCTATAAAAAACCGTTTGAGCAAAGCATCGTGGCCGACGGCCAGACCCTGTGGCTGTATGACGTGGATTTGAATCAGGTCACCGCCCGCAAACAGGCCAGCGCCCTGGGCACCACGCCCGCCGCTTTGATTGCCTCTGCGCCCGATCTGCGCGCTCTGCAGGCCGATTTCACCCTGAGTTCTGCGCCCGACCAAGACGGCTTGGAGTGGCTGCTGGCCACCCCCAAGGCCAAAGACGGGCAGCTACAGACGGTGCGCGTCGGCTTTCGCCAGAACGAAAAAGCTGCCAACGCAAGAGAGCTGGCAGCTTTGGAGATCATCGATAACTTTGGTCAGCGTTCGGTGTTGAGCTTTAGCAAGGTTGAGGTCAACCCGGTTTTGCCTGCTGACACCTTTGCCTTCAAACCGCCCAAGGGGGCTGATGTGATCCGGTAGTAAACCGTTAATCCCGCACCCCTCGCGTCATTCCCGCGCAGGCGGGAATCCAGTGCGAAACAGGCGTTTAACTCGCAGCGGGCTGCTCGCCAGCCGGGACTTCGGGCTCAGGGTCAGCAATGGACTCTTGAGGCGGCGCGAACTCGGAATGCGGCTCTTTCTTCGAAGCCTTCTCAGCCTTCTTCTTCTTCTTCTCCAGCTCGCGCTGGCGTTTCTCGTACTGGTAGTTGGGTTTTGCCACTGGCGTCCTTTAATGGGTATGGGGCATACGATAACCTATCGGCGGCCCCATTCCCTCACCGCCTCACCCCGCCAAGCCCACAAACACATTCTGCACATCGTCGTTCTCATCAATGGCCGCCAAAAAGGCTTCCACTTCGGCCAAGTGCTCGGGGCTCAATTTGGACGGGTCCACCGGGTTTTTGGATTTGTAGCCCAGTTTGGCCGACAAGACGGTAAAGCCCTGCGCGGGCAGTGCACGGCTCACTAGGTCCAGATCGGTCGGGTCGGTCAGGAACAGCGTGCTGCCTTCTTCCTCGCCGGGCTCAAAGTCCTGCGCGCCCGCTTCGATGGCCGCCACTTCCGCGTCAGCGCCTTTGACGGCAGGCTCCGCCTCGATCATGCCCACATGGTCAAAATCCCATGCCACTGAGCCGGACGTGCCCAACTGCCCCTTGCGGAACAGCACACGCATTTCAGGCGCTGTGCGGTTCACGTTGTCGGTCAGGCACTCCACCATCACCGCCACCTGGTGCGGCGCAAAACCTTCATAAATCACGTGTTCAAAGTTGACCACTTCACCGGTCAGGCCAGCGCCTTTCTTGATAGCCCGCTCCAGCGTCTCCTTGGGCATGGACACCTTGCGCGCCTGCTCCACCACCAGCCGCAGGCGCGAGTTAGACGCCGGGTCGGCCCCGCCGCGCGCAGCCACCATGATGTCCTTGGCCAAACGGCCAAACAGTTTGCCCCTGGCATTGGCTGCCAGTTCCTTGCCTTTTGCTTTCCACTGCGCGCCCATGTCTGATGTTTCCTTGAGGTTGTGGCGCGCATCGGCGCCTGAGGGTAGTTGGTGTTATCGGAGGGACTCGGTTATACACCCAAGCCGCATGCTTGCGATCCGCCCTTTTATGAGGCTGGGATAGAGCGGGTATGGCTGCTCCAGGGCGGCAGGTCCGCGTGACCTGCCCCCAATCCCCGTACCAAACTCACCTTTCGAAAGGCTAACCGTAAGTTGCCTCACAACTTTGCATCTGTTTTAGTGCTTTCGCGGGTTAGCGCTTTAATGATGCGAAGTCGAATGGCATCTGCCTCTTTCGACAATGCCGCCTGAAAAGGAATGTTTGCAGTCTGCAATCGGTTTTAAACTTACTTTCAATCGTAATTGCCACACCTCGCTCCAGTAGATTAGGCATAGAAACTAGTGCAGCAATGAGTGGTGGGTAGGTCAGGCATACATGACGATTCTGGGGTCTGTCATACACTGACGCCCCAACATTCTTATCCCCACCGTGACCCCCACCTCCCACCCCCCCCTAGCCGAACGCCTGCGCCCCAAGTCGCTGTCAGAGGTCGTGGGTCAGCCCCATTTGCTGGGCGAGGGCATGGCGCTGCGGCTGGCGTTTGAGTCGGGGCAGCCGCACAGTTGCATTTTTTGGGGGCCGCCGGGCACGGGCAAGACGACGATTGCGCGGCTGATGGCCGATGCGTTTGACGCCCAGTTCATCACCATCAGCGCGGTGCTGGGCGGGGTCAAGGACATCCGCGAGGCGGTGGAACGGGCGCAAGCCACTTTGGCGCAAAGTGGTCGGCGCACGCTGTTGTTTGTGGACGAGGTGCACCGTTTCAACAAGAGCCAGCAGGACGCGTTTTTGCCGCATGTGGAAAGTGGCCTGTTCACCTTCATCGGCGCGACCACCGAGAACCCGTCCTTCGAGGTCAACTCTGCCTTGCTGTCGCGCGCGGCGGTGTATGTGTTGCAGCCGCTCTCCACCCCAGATTTAGAGCAAATAGTAGCTAAAGCCCAACAGATACCTGCGTGGCCAGCTATTGAAAAGATAGCGATTGATCGCCTCGTCGCCTACGCCGATGGCGATGCCCGTCGCCTGCTCAACACGCTGGAGACGCTGGCCGTGGCCGCCACTCAGCAACGCCAGGCCTCCATCACCGACGAGTGGCTGCTCAAGGTGCTGGGCGAGCGCATGCGCCGCTACGACAAAGGTGGCGAGCAGTTTTACGACACCATCAGCGCGCTGCACAAATCGGTGCGCGGCTCCGACCCCGATGCCGCGCTCTACTGGCTGCTGCGCATGCTGGACGGCGGGGCCGATCCCAAATACATGGCGCGCCGCATGATCCGCATGGCCAGTGAAGACATTGGCCTGGCCGACCCGCGCGCGCTGCGCATGGCGCTGGACGCCGCCGAGGTGTACGAACGCCTGGGCACGCCCGAGGGCGAGCTGGCCCTGGCCGAGTGCGTGGTGTACCTGGCCGTGGCGCCCAAGTCCAACGCGGTGTACAAGGCCTTTAACGAAGCCAAGGCCTTCATCAAAAAAGACGGCACTCGCCCGGTGCCCATACACCTGCGCAACGCGCCCACCAAGTTGATGAAAGAGCTGGACTACGGCAAAGGCTACCGCTATGCGCACAACGAAGAGGGCGGCTTTGCCGCCGGAGAGCGCTACCTGCCCGACGGCATGGCCGAGCCGGGTTTCTACCGACCCGTGGAGCGCGGTTTGGAGATCAAAATCGCTGAGAAGCTGCGCCAGTTGAAGGCGCGCAATGAAGCCAAATAAAAACACCATGACGCGTCTGAAATTTTTGATAGCTCTGCCGCTCCTGGCGCTGGCCTCGGCCGTGATGGCGCAGGCCAGCTTCCCCACCCGGCCTCTGAAAATTGTGCTGGGATTTCCTGCGGGCGGGCCGCTCGATCAGCATGCACGGCTGCTGACCGACAAGTTGCAAGCCGTCTTGGGGCAGCCGGTGCTGGTTGATTACAAGGCCGGTGCGGGCGGTATCGTGGGGGCGCAAGAGGTGATGAAGTCCCCCGCCGATGGCTACACCCTGATGCTGGCCAACACCGGCGTGATGGTGATCAACCCCGCGCTGTACAGCAAGCTGCCCTACAGCACGCTCAAAGACTTTGTGCCGATTGCCCGCACCGCCATGCAGCCGCTGGCGCTGCTGGTCAACCCCGGCGTGCCTGCGCAAACGCTGCCCGAGTTCGTGCGTTATGCCCAAGCCAACCCGGGCAAGATCAACTTTGCTTCGGCGGGCAGTGGTGGCATCAGCCACTTGGTGCCGGAGATGTTCAAGAGCGCCACCGGGCTTTACATGGTGCACATCCCCTACCGTGGCAGTGCCCCTGCCTTTACCGATTTGATGGGCGGCCAGGTGCAATTCATGGCCGAGAGCATTCCGCAAGCCGCGCAGTACCACAAACAAGGCAAGGTGCGGGCCCTGGCCGTCACCAGCCGCGAGCGCAACCCGGCGCTACCGGACGTGCCGACGGTGATGGAAACCCGCGTGGCGAAAAACTTTGAAGTGGTCGGGTTCTATGGTTTCTTGGCACCCGCAGGCACACCCAAAGCCGTGGTGGACAAACTCAGCGATGCGTTTAAACAAGTACTGGCCTTGCCCGAGGTGCGCAACCGCATGGTCAGCCAAGGCGCAGACCCGGCATTTTTGGGTGCGGATGAGTTTGCCAAATTTTTGAGTGATGAAATGCCCAAATGGGCCGCCACCGTGAATGCATCAGGAGCCCGAGTTGACTAACCCCCGAACATGGCCCGCAGAGGGCTTCACCCGAGCCCCTTACTGGGCTTACACCGACCCGGATATTTACGCCCAGGAGCAGGTCAAAATTTTTCGCGGTAAGACCTGGAACTACCTAGGCCTGGAGGCCGAAGTGCCCGACCCAGGTTCGTTCAAGACGACTTACATCGGTGAGCAATCGGTCGTGCTCACGCGGGCCGAAGACGGCAGCCTGCACGCGGTGGTGAACCGCTGCGCGCACCGCGGCAATATGGTGTGCCGCGAGGCCTTTGGCAGCGCCAAAAAACTCACCTGCGTCTATCACGCCTGGAACTACAACCTCAAAGGCGACCTGACCCACGCCGCTTTCAGCAAAGGTTTGCGCGGGGAGGGTGGCTTGCCCAAGGACTTTGACATGGCCGAGCACGGCCTGCAAAAGCTGCGGGTCGATACGATCTGCGGCCTGGTCTTTGCCAGCTTCTCTGCGGAGGTGGAGCCGCTGGAAGATTGGCTGGGCGACGTGGCCGCAGGCATCCGCCGCGTGCTTCACAAACCGCTCAAGGTGCTGGGCTATGACACGCAGCGCATTCACGCCAACTGGAAGGCCTATCACGAGAACCCGCGTGACTCTTACCACGCCAACATCCTGCACACGTTCTATGGCACCTTTGGTCTGTCGCGCCAGTCGCAGGAGTCGGGCATGGTGCTGGACAAGACGGGTCGCCATGTGTACTTCTGGACCAAGGCGGGCACTGAGAAAAACGATGCGGCTTACAACGCCACAGCGGCTGATTTGCGCTCTTCCAACGACGAGCTTCGGCTGGAAGACCCCAGTATTTTGAAATGGCGCGACGAATTTGGCGATGGCGTGAGCATCCAGATTCTGACTACCTACCCGTCCTTCGTGTTGCACCAGATTGCCAACAGCTTGGCGACACGGCAGTTGCTACCCAAGGGGCCAGGCCAGGCCGACTTGGTATGGACTTATTTTGGCTTTGCCGATGACGACGAGGAAACCACCCGCATGCGCTTGCTGCAAGCCAATCTGGCGGGCTCGGCCGGGCTGGTGTCGGTGGAAGACGCGGCGGTGTGCGAGATGATGCAGCGCGCCATGGGCGATGGGCAAAGCGGTGAATCCTTCATCGAGATGGGCGGGCGCGAGCTGGACAGTGGCGGTGCCAGCAAACTCTCAGAGCGCGCCATCCGCAATTTTTGGAACAACTACAAACAAGACATGGGGCTGTGATGAAGTTGAATCCATCCCACGAGCAACACTTTCGCGCCGTTGAAAACCTGGTTTATGAATGGGCCCGCGCCATTGACGAAGACCGGGTCGAAGCGATTGCTGAGCTGATGACGCCGCAAGCCCGCTACACCGTCACCTCCCGTTTTAACCACGACCGCAACTTGCCGATGGCGGTGATCGACTGCCACAGCGCGGCGCAACTGCGCGACCGTATCAAGTCCATGCGCATCGCCAACATCTACGAGCCGCACCACTACCGGCACATACTCTCGGGGGTGCAGATCACGGGTGAAGAGGGGGGTGCTTTGCAGGTGCGCTCCAACTACCTCATCGTGCGCACCATGGCCCTGGACGGCAATATGATGATTTATTCCACCGGGCAGTGCCAAGACCTGGTCGCCCTCACGGCCGATGGCCCACGCTTCAAGCAACGCAAATTCATTTACGACTCGCGTGTGATCGAGACCTTGATGGTCATCCCGTTGTAAGTGCCAGACATAACACCGCAAGACACGACCATGACACCAATCACGAAAATAGGCGGATGTTTCGCCCTCCTGTGGGCCACCCTGTGGCCTGCCAGCGGCGTGTTTGCACAAACTGCGGGTGCCTGGCCGCAAAAGCCCATTCGCATCATCGTGCCCAACCCCGCCGGGGGTACGGCTGACCTGTTGCCGCGGCTGATTGCCGAGCCCCTCAGTCAGCGCCTGGGCCAGCCCATCATCATTGAAAACCGCGCCGGTGCGGCGGGCAATATCGCAGCGGAGTACGTCTATAACGCCGAGCCCGACGGCTACACGCTTATGGCCGCGCCGCCACCGCCCCTGTCCATCAACATCAGCCTGTACCCCAAGCTCAACTACGACCCCGCCAAGTTCGTGCCCATCACCGTGCTGGCCGCCGTGCCCAACGCGCTCATGGTCCACCCCAGCGTGCCCGCAAGCACACTGGAAGAGTTCATTGCCTATGCCAAGGCCAACCCCAACAAACTCAGTTACGCTTCGCAGGGCAATGGCTCCACCGCCCACCTCACCGCCGAACTCTTCAAGCTCAAAACCGGCACGCAACTCGTGCATGTGCCCTACAAGGGCGACGCCCCCGCCATTGCCGACTTGTTGGGTGGCCATGTGCACCTGATGTTTGGCAATGTGGCCGCTGCGTCCGCGCATCTGAAAAGCGGCAAGCTGCGCATCCTGGCCGTGACCAGCGCCAAACGCATCGCGTCTATGCCGAGCATCCCCGCGTTAAACGAGCTGGTGCCGGGCGTCATCGGTGTGGCCTGGTTTGCCATGGTGGCCCCACCGAAGACGCCAGCCGCCATTACCGCGCGCCTGTCCAGCACCGTGGCCGACATCTTGCGCACGCCCGAGATGACCAAGCGCTACGCCGAAGTCGGGGCCGAGCCCGTCGGCAACACGCCCGAGGAGATGGCCGCCTGGCAGCGCGAAGACACCGAGCGCTGGCGCGCAGTCATCAAGGCCGGCAAGATCACGGTTGATTAGTTTGTGAGCATTTAAACCGTGGACATTTTTCTCCAGCAAATCATCAACGGCTTGGTGCTGGGCAGCATCTACGCGCTGGTGGCGCTGGGCTACACCATGGTGTACGGCATCATCAACCTCATCAACTTCGCGCATGGCGAGGTGCTGATGGTGGGGGCGCTCACGAGCTGGACGGCTATTGGCTTGATGCAAGAGGCCGTGCCGAATGCGCCAGGCTGGCTCATCTTGCTGCTGGCCTTGTTGATTGCCTGCGTGGTGGCGGCCACGCTCAATTTCGTCATTGAGAAAGTGGCCTACCGGCCGCTGCGCAATGCGCCCAAGCTGGCACCACTCATCACCGCCATCGGCATGTCCATCCTGCTGCAAACGCTGGCCATGATGATCTGGAAACCTCACTACAAGTCCTACCCCACGCTCTTGCCCAGCACGCCCATTCAGGTCGGTGGTGCCGTGATCACGCCGACGCAAATCTTGATTCTGGGGCTCACCGCCGTGTCCCTGGCCGTGCTCATGTGGCTGGTCAACGCCACACGCCTGGGCCGCGCCATGCGCGCCACGGCCGAGAACCCGCAAGTGGCCGCGCTGATGGGAGTGCGGCCTGACCGCGTGATCTCGGCCACCTTCATCATCGGCGCGGTGCTGGCCGCACTGGCCGGCGTGATGTGGGCGGCCAACTACGGCACGGTGCACCACAGCATGGGTTTTCTGCCGGGGCTGAAGGCCTTTACCGCTGCCGTGTTTGGCGGCATTGGCAACCTGGGCGGGGCCGTGCTGGGCGGCATTCTGCTGGGTTTGATCGAGTCCATCGGCGCGGGCTATATCGGCGACCTGACCGGCGGCGTGCTGGGCAGCCACTACGCCGACATCTTTGCCTTCATCGTGCTGATCGTGGTGCTCACGCTGCGGCCTTCGGGCCTGTTGGGTGAGCGGGTGGCAGAACGCTCATGAAAAAACAGGTTCAATTCTTTCTGGCCGCACTCGCCCTACTGCTCTTGCCCTTGCTGTTGCAAGGCTTCGGCAACGCCTGGGTGCGCATTGCCGACATGGCGCTGCTGTATGTACTGCTGGCCTTGGGCTTGAATATCGTGGTGGGCTACGCGGGCCTGCTGGATCTGGGCTACGTGGCTTTCTTCGCCATTGGGGCTTATCTGTACGGGCTGTTGTCGTCACCGCATTTGAGCGAGACCTTTGTTTGGCTGGCGGCGATGTTTCCGCAAGGCTTGCACACGCCACTGTGGCTGGCTGTTCCCCTGGCTGCCGCTGTGGCGGGCGTGTTGGGTGTGCTGCTGGGTGCGCCTACGCTGCGCTTGCGGGGCGACTACCTGGCCATCGTTACTTTGGGTTTTGGCGAGATCATTCGCGTGTTTTTGAACAACCTGGACCAGCCCGTCAATCTGACCAACGGCCCCAAGGGGCTGGGGCAGATTGATTCGCTCAAGTTCTTTGGGCTGGATCTGGGCAAGAAGCTGAACGTAGGCGGTTTTGAGCTGGCCTCGGTCACGCTGTACTACTACCTGTTTCTCGCCTTGGTGCTGCTCAGCATCGTCATCTCGCACCGGCTGGAATTGTCGCGCGTGGGCCGGGCGTGGATGGCGATCCGCGAGGATGAAATTGCCGCCAAGGCCATGGGCATCAACACCCGCAACCTCAAGCTGCTGGCCTTTGGCATGGGTGCCACCTTTGGCGGTGTGTCGGGGGCGATGTTTGCGGCGTTTCAAGGCTTTATCTCGCCCGAGTCTTTCAGCCTGATGGAGTAGGTGATGATTGTGGCCATGGTGGTGCTGGGCGGCGTGGGTCATTTGCCGGGTGTGGTGCTGGGCGCTGTGCTGCTGGCGACGCTGCCCGAGGTGCTGCGCTATGTGGCGGGCCCTTTGCAAGCCATGACCGATGGTCGGTTGGACGCGGCCATCCTTCGTCAGCTCCTGATCGCATTGGCCATGATCAGCGTCATGCTGCTGCGCCCGCGTGGCCTGTGGCCCGCGCCTGAGCATGGCAAGTCTTTGCAAGCCACGGGGGTTAAACCATGACGGGCGCTGTGATGTCGGAGGTGATGCTTCAGATCAGCGGTGCGTTCAAACGCTTTGGTGGCTTGCAGGCTTTGAGCGAAGTGAGTCTGACGATTGAGCGCGGCCAGGTCTATGGGCTGATCGGCCCCAACGGCGCAGGCAAGACCACCTTCTTCAACGTCATCACCGGTCTGGTCACGCCCGACAGCGGCACGTTCACCTTGGCAGGCCAGCCCTACCAACCCACAGCCGTGCACGAAGTCGCCCGCATCGGCATTGCGCGCACCTTTCAAAACATTCGCTTGTTTGCGGACATGACGGTGCTGGAAAACGTGATGGTGGGCCGCCACATTCGCAGCCACTCAGGTCTGTGGGGTGCAATCTTTCGCACGCCAGGTTTCAAGGCCGAGGAGATCGCCATCGCGCAGCGCGCCCATGAGTTACTGGCCTATGTGGGCATCCCCGCCCTGGCCGACTACAAAGCCCGCACGTTGAGCTATGGCGACCAGCGCCGCCTGGAAATTGCGCGTGCCCTGGCCACCGACCCGCAACTTCTGGCGCTGGACGAACCCGCTGCCGGCATGAACGCCACCGAAAAAGTGCAACTGCGCGGCCTGATCGACCAGATCCGCCGCGATGGCCGAACGGTGCTGCTCATTGAGCACGATGTCCAACTCGTCATGGGCCTGTGCGACCGCGTGACCGTACTGGACTACGGCCAGGTGATTGCTCAAGGCTCGCCCGCTGAGGTGCAGAAGGACGCGAAGGTGATTGAGGCTTATCTGGGGTATGGGGCGGCGGCTACGACGGTTAACCCAGCAGGGCAACCCGCATGAGCGACATTCCCTTGCTTCAAGTCTCCGATTTGCACGTCGCCTACGGTGGCATCCAGGCGGTCAAGGGTGTGGACTTCGAGGTTCGTTCGGGCGAGCTGGTCTGCCTGATTGGCTCCAACGGTGCGGGCAAGACCAGCACCATGAAGGCCATCACCGGGCTGCTGCCCTGTGCGGGCGACATCAACTACCTGGGGCGCAGCATCCGGGGGCAAGGGGCTTGGGATTTGGTGCATCAAGGCTTGGCCATGGTGCCCGAGGGGCGCGGCGTGTTCACGCGCATGAGCATTGTGGAGAACCTGCAAATGGGGGCTTACATCCGTGACGACAAGCCTGAAATTGCCGCCGACATGGAGCATGTGTTCACTCTTTTTCCACGCCTCAAAGAGCGTCGCAGCCAGCTCGCAGGCACGCTGAGTGGCGGTGAGCAGCAGATGCTGGCCATGGGCCGCGCGCTCATGAGTCGCCCCAAGCTTTTGCTGCTCGATGAACCCTCCATGGGCCTGAGTCCAATTTTGGTGGACAAAATTTTTGAGGTGGTGCGTGAGGTGCGCGCCCAAGGCGTGACGGTGTTGCTGGTCGAGCAAAACGCCAGTCGTGCCCTAGCCATTGCTGACCGCGCCTATGTGATGGAGTCAGGCCTGATCACCTTGAGTGGGGAGGCGCAAACCTTGCGTCACGACCCGGCGGTGCGCGCCGCTTATCTGGGCGAAACAGCCTGAGTCTCGGCCTGAGCTTCAGTCAACCTGCGCGCCCGAGGCATTAACAAGACCTTCGTATTTTTTCAACTCACTCTGAATGAATACGGCAAAGTCCTGTGGTGTTGATGGCACAGGTTCTGCCAGCAGGTTGGCAAAGCGGGCATTAGTCTCAGGCGCGTTGAGCGCCATCACAAAGGCTTGATTCAACCGATCGATCTCGGCCTTGGGTGTGCCCGCAGGCGCAACCAGCCCCCACCAGGTGTCGATGGCAAAGCCCTTGAAGGTGTCCGCCACCGGGGGCACATCGGGCAGAGCGGGGGAGCGTTGGAGGGTGGTCACGGCCAGGGCTTTGAGCTTGCCGGATCGGATGTTGGGCGCGGCTGTGGCGAGGTTGTCAAAGTTGAAGTCCACCTGCGCGCTGAGCAAGGCCAGTTGCGCCGGGTTGCCACCGTTGTAGGGAATGTGCAGCGCAAAAATGCCCGCTCTCTCCTTGAACTTTTCACCCGCCAGATGGCCCGCGCTGCCGTTGCCACCGCTGCCGTAGTTGAGCTGGGCCGGGTGAGCTTTGGCGTAGCTGATGAGGTCTTGCAAACTGTTGATATTCAAGCGCCGCGCTGTGTCGGCATTCATCACCAGCACGTTGGGTACGCGCACCATCTGAGTGATGGGTGAAAAATCAGTCGCCGCGCTGTAAGGCATCTTGCGGTACAGCCACGGGTTCACGGCATGGGTAGCCGTGGCGGCAATGCCAATCGTCAGCCCATCGGGTGCGGCCTTGGCGACCGCATCGGCCCCGATGTTGCCGCCTGCGCCGGGCCGGTTGTCAATGATGACGGGGCCGAGCGTGTTTTTGACTTGCTCAGCCAGGGCGCGTGCCGTGATGTCAATCGGCCCACCGGCAGCGTAGGGCACGATGAGGCGGATGGGTTTGGCCTGTGCCTGAACTTTTGCCTGTACTTGTGCGTTGACCACCGGGACGATGATCATCGCGACTAACAGGGTTAACACCTCAATGAAGGTGAAGTGATGCGTTTTTGTCATGGCTGAATGGTGTAGAAATTTATACAGATGCACTTGAAAATCACCGCATTTTTTGGGATTCAAAAGCAGCCTCACGTAGCGCCTGAATTAAATCCATCGCTGCAGGCGTCAGGGGTCGTCCGATGAGCGTGATGACACCCACAGGTCCTGACAGCGCAGGGGGTTTAACCGGGAGGATGCGAATTTCACCCAGCTTAGCGTAATGCGCGGCGACCCGACCGGGCATCACTGCGAGCATGTCGGTTTCTTGTACCAATAGGGTGTTGGTGAGAATCGACAAGGACTCGACGATGCGCCTTGGTGGCTCGCTCCCCGCCTGGCGAAAAGAGTCGTCCAGCCGCCGACGGTAAACACTGTCCGGCGTGGGCAGAATCCATTGTTCCTGGGCCAGCGAGGCTAACTTGAGTGTTCGGTGGCGCCGTAAAGGGTGACCAGCGCGCGCCACGACGCACATGGGCTCATCGTAAAGCGCCTCAAATTTCAGCCCCTCGGTTTGCACCTCATGGGAGACACGTCCGACCACGAGGTCGAGCTCACCGCGCCACAGCGAAGGTAAGAGCGCAGAGGTTGTGCCTTCACGCACCTGCACCGTATGGTTGGGCTGACGCTCTTTAAAACGGACGATACCCCGTGGAACCAGGGTGGGCGCTGCCACCAGCAAAGCACCGATGCAAGTCCTGCCGGTTGTGCCCGAAGAGATGGCGTTGATTTCGTCGCGTGCATGGTCCAGCGTCGCCAACATCATGCGTGAGTGGCGGATCAAGCTTTCACCATAGGCATTGGGCTGAACGCCGCGGGAGCTTCGGTCGAACAGTCGCACGCCAAGCAATCGTTCCAAATCACCCAGCAAACGCGTCGCTGCCGGTTGTGTCATGGCGACATGGGCCGCAGCTTTGTGCAAGGTGCGGTGCTCATCCAGCGCGACCAGTAACAAAATCTGGCGCATCTTCAGGCGCGAACGCAAATACCAGTCGGGTAGTGCTGTTTCACTTGAAGGGGATGCAGAAGTGGGTGAGTTAGTCATGGATGGTGATGCAAGAATTGGTATCGCTTAACCCAGTAATTGTATTTGTGGCGCAATGAAACTGGCGATAGATTCAGAGCTCGCCAGTGGCACTCCAACCAAAGGACATCATGGAACAAGGAATCGGTATCAAAAAAGTGGCTTACGTGGATTGCCCCGGCGGCGGTCAAGTGGTCGTGAAAAACAATATTGCCTACATCGGCAATATGAGCAATCCCGATGGCACCACCATCGTCGATGTCAGCGACCCCCGTCATCCCCGCACCATCTCGCGCCTGGGCATGGTGCCGGGCACCCACTCGCACAAGGTGCGCGTGAAGAATGACATCATGGTGGTCAACCGTGAATTCATGGCGACCGGTCTGGCTCCGGCGGGCTTCAAAGGTGGCCTGGGGATTTACGACGTTTCCAAACCTGCCGAGCCCAAACTGATTTGCCAATGGGAGACGGCAGGCAAGGGCGTGCATCGCTTCGACTTTGATGGCGAGTTCGCCTACATCTCGTCCACCGAAGAGGGCTATGTCGGCCACATCATGAAGATCATCGACTTGCGCAATCCTGCCAAGCCCGAGGAGGTGAGCCGCTGGTGGATGCCCGGCCAGTGGAGGGCTGGCGGCGAAGAAAAAACCTGGGAAGGTGCGAACCACCGCTGCCACCATCCGCTGCGCATGGGCAACCGCCTGTACACCAGCTACTGGTTTGGTGGCACCGTGATTTTGGACATCGAGGACATGACGCGCCCCAAGCTGGTGTCATCGCTCCACTGGAACGGAGTTTTTCCTTGGCCCACGCATACGGCACTGCCCATCCCCTTCAAGGTGCGCAACCGCAACCTCATGATCGTGGCCGACGAAGACGTGTTTCGCAGCGAAGACCAACCGCCCGCTTTCTTGTGGATGGTGGACATCAACGACGAGACGCGGCCCGTGCCTTTCGGCAGTTTTCAGGTGGAAGGCGAAGACGGATCACCGCGCCCCATCTACACCGGCTGCCATCAACCCTGTGAAATCATCACCGGCACCGAGTTGCCCGTGGCGTGGTTTGCGCACGGCCTGCGCGTCATCGATTTTTCTAATCCGCATGCAGTGCGTGAAGTGGCCTCCTATGTGCCCGAGCCCACCGGCCACTTGCCGCGCGCCCAGAGTAATGATGTCACTGTCGATGAGCGCGGCCTCATGTACTTGCTGGACCGTGTTCGCGGTCTGACTATTTTGGAACGCACATGAACATGCACCGACGCCTCTTGGCAATGGCACCGATCCTTGCGGCAGTCCTACTATGCCTGGGCAGTGTCCAGGCGCAGCCCACCTATCCGAGCAGGCCCGTCAAGCTGGTGGTGGGGTTTCCTGCGGGAAGTGCCACTGACACGGCAGCGCGTATTCTTGCCGAACACATTCGTCTCTTCTTGGGTCAGCAGCTCGTCGTGGAAAACCGCTCTGGCGCAGCCAGCGGCATCGCCACCGAAGCCGTGGCCAATGCGGCGGGCGATGGTTACACACTTTTGTTCAGCTCGTCATCGGCCACGGTCAACGCCGCCGCTGGCGACAACGCACAGAGCCGGGCCTACAAAAGCTTGGTGCCGGTGGGCCTGGTGGCGACCATACCCAACATTTTGGTTGTACATCCATCGCTCAACGTGAAGTCGGTACGCGATCTCATTGCCCTTGCCAAATCCAAGCCTGACAGTATTTCCTTTGCTTCATCCGGTTCAGGCAGTTCGCCCCACATGTCGGCCGAACTATTTGATTCCCGCACCGGTGTGAAGATGCAGCACATTCCATACAAGGGAAGCTCCGCAGCCATGAACGATGTGTTGTCGGGTCTGGTGCCGGTCATGTTCTCGCCAGCCTCCAGCGTCCTCCCGTATATCAAGTCTGGCAAGCTGATCGCGCTGGCGACGACCGGAAACCGGCGCACCAGTCTGCTTGATGTTCCCACGCTGGAGGAGTCGGGGTTGCCTGGCTTCAATGTGTCGCTCTGGTTCGGCTTGCTTGCACCCAAGGGCACTTCGAAAGCCGTGGTTGGCAAACTCGCCTCCTCGCTAGAAAAAGCGCTGGACAACCCCGAGGCGCGTGCGCAGTTAGCCAAGCAGAACATGGAAGTCATCCAGGCCAGCCCGGACGAGTTTGGCGTCTTCATTCAAAGCGAAATCGACCGCTGGAGCGCGCTGCTCAAGGCCAATAACATCGTCATCAATTGAACAGAGTAGAGCCATCAAGATGCTTCACTTGCAGATGACGCATGAGCCCAAGGTGACAATTATTTACAAATCATGGCCGAACAATTGTCCTGCCGCTTGCATCTTGGCAGCGTTGATTACCCATGGAAATTGTTTCCATGTTTCATTTCAAAAAAGGAGCTTTGTATGTCGATCAAACTTTGGGTAGGTGCCTTGGCGATTGCGGTGAGTGGTGTGGCATTGGCTCAACCGGCCACGCCCCGCGTCGATCAACGTGAAGTGAATCAAGAAAAGCGTATCCAACAAGGCGTGGCTTCTGGCCAGTTGACACCGCGTGAAGCCGAGCGTCTTCAAAATCAGCAAGCCCGCATCAATAATGCAGAAACCAAGGCCAAAGCCGATGGCACGGTGACACCGAAAGAGCGTGAGCGTCTTGCCCGTATGCAGAACAAGGCCAGCCGCGATATTGCCCGTGAGAAGCACGACGGCCAGCGCGATTTGAACCACGACGGTCGCAAAGACCGTCCCCTCGCTAAGCACTAAATTAAACTGGGGCGAGAGCGAAGGCCTGGCTTAGGCCTTCGCCTTGTCGGCTTCGGTGATGAACGCGTCGGCATAAAACTCATCGGCAGGCAGACCCGCTTGGCCCGTGTAGTCGCCTCTAGCCGAGTCCACCACGATGGGCGCGCCGCAGGCATACACCTGGTAGGCGGACAAGTCCGGCGTGTCTTGCAAGACCGCCTGATGCACAAAGCCCGTGCGGCCCTGCCACTGATCTTCTGGCAGCGCATTTGAGACCACAGGTACGTAGGTCAGGTTAGGCATCTTGGCCACTTGTTCCAGCACCCAGTCGTGCATGTACAAATCAGACGGGCGGCGACCACCCCAGTACAGCGTGGCGGGGCGGCTAATCCCCTTGTGCTGCATGTGCTCGATGATGGCCTTGATCGGCGCAAAGCCCGTGCCCGAGGCCAGCAGCACGATGGGCTTGGCCGAGTCCTCACGCAGGTAGAAGCTGCCGTAAGGCCCTTCGATCCGCAAGATTTCTTTTTCTTTCATCGCACCAAAGACATGGTCGGTGAACTTGCCACCGGGCATGTGGCGAATGTGCAGCTCGATCTGGGGGCCGACCGGTGGCGTGGCCGCGGGCTGGGCCTCCCCGAGAATCGGCGCATTGGCCATGGAGTAGCTGCGTCGCGCACCATCGCGCAACAAAAACTCCACGTACTGCCCGGTGTGAAAAGCAAAAGCATCATTGGCCGGTAGCTGGAGCTTGAGCAGCATCACGTCGTCTGATTTTTTCTCCAGCGTGATCACCCGTACTGGCATTTTTTTCACCGGGAAAGCACCTTCTTCCGTCACCTGGCGCGACTCCAACACCACGTCGCTGTGCGGTACACCGCAGCAGGTCAAGATGAACCCGGCGGCTTCTTCCGCTTCGCTCAGGGCTTTGCTTTGGTGCTCACGGTGCACCACCGTCCCCGAGATTTTTTTGCACTTGCAGGATCCGCAAGCGCCGTCCTTGCAGCCGTAGGGCAGGCCAATGCCCTGGCGAATGGCGGCGGCCAGGATGGCCTCGTCCGGGTTGACGGTGAGACTGCGGCCACTGGGCTGCACGGTAACGGTATAAGTTTCGGCGCTCGACATCTTTTCGGTATCCTTGATGAACTCAAATTTCACAAGCCTCGATTTTGCCTTCAAAACAAAACCCCTTGGGCGCGCTGCCCGCCCGCTTCCGCCGAGAGCGGGTCTTGATCGTCGGCTGTGGCGATGTGGGTGTGCGCGTGGTGCGTGAGCTGCCAAAGCGCGTGCGCGTGCTGGCCCTCACCTCCAACCCGCAGCGTGTGGCTGAATTGCGCGCGCAAAACATCACGCCACTCATGGGCAATCTGGATCAAGCCCAGACCCTGCAACGCTTGGCCGGTTTGGCCACACGCGTGCTGCACCTGGCACCACCGCCGGGGGAGGGCAGGGACGATCCGCGCACCCTGGCCCTGGTGCGGGCGCTGCGACAGCGTCGCTTGCCGGTGTCGCTGGTGTATGGCTCCACCAGCGGTGTGTATGGCGATTGTGCGGGTGAAGTGGTGAACGAGGCCCGCCCCTTGCATACGAACACACCCAGGGCGCAAAGGCGTGTGGCCGCCGAGAACGCCGTGCGCTTTCTGGGCCGCGCGAACAATGGTGGGGGCGTGCGCACCAGCGTCCTGCGCATTCCCGGCATTTACGCGCCTGACCGCGTGGGCGGCACACCGCGTGAACGGCTGCTGCGCGGCACCCCGGTGCTAGAAGCGGCTGACGATGTCTTCACCAATCACATCCATGCCGACGACCTGGCCCGTGCCTGCATCAAAGCCCTGTGGCGCGGCCAGCCGCAGCGCATCTACAACGTCAACGACGACACGGTGTTGAAGATGGGCGATTATTTTGACCTGGCCGCCGACCTGTACGGCCTGTCGCGCCCGCCGCGTATCTCGCGCTATGAAGCCCCGCGTCAACTCACCCTGATGCTGCTGAGTTTCATGAGCGAATCGCGCCGCATGGACAATACGCGTCTGAAGCGCGAACTGCGCTTGCGCTTGCGCTACCCCACGGTCAATGAAGGCTTGCAGACAACTGCCTTCAACGGCGAAGACAATTAACTGATATTTTTGAAAATGACGAACCCCAGAATCGCCCTTATTCACGCCACCCCGCTGGCCGTACAACCCGTGGCCGATGCCTTCAAGCAGTTGTGGCCGCAAGCCCGCCTGGCCAATTTCCTGGACGACAGCTTGGCCCCTGATCTGGCCGAGGCGGGCTCACTCAATGCCACCATGATCACCCGCTTCATCGGCCTGGCGCAGTACGCCAAGACTTATGGCGCGCACGCTATTTTGTTCACCTGCTCGGCCTTTGGCCCCGCCATTGACGAGGCCCGCACAGCCGTGGGCCTGCCCACCCTCAAACCCAACGAGGCCATGTTTGACGAAGCGCTGGATCTGTGCGCGCAACTTGGTGGCCCGCGTCGCATCGGTTTGTTGACCACCTTTGCCCCCTCATCCATCTCCATGCGTGAAGAACTGCTGGCCGCCATCCGCCTGCGAGGTTTGGACGTGCAGGTCGATGGTGCCTGCGCCGACGGTGCGATGGCGATCTACAACGCAGGCGACGCCGCCACCCATGACCGCATGATCTTTGACAGTGCCCGCGCGCTGGCCGCGTGCGACGTGGTGGTGCTGGGCCAGTTCTCCATGGCGCGGGCGCAAAAGGGTGTGGCCGAGGTGCTGGGCAAACCCGTGTTGACCAGCCCCGAGAGCGCCGTGCGCCGCCTCAAGGCCACGTTTGAATCGACCACTACCCAAGGCTAGTCCCATGACCAAGGCATTGCTAGGCTGCATCGCCGACGACTTCACCGGCGCGACCGATCTGGCCAACAACCTGGTGCGCACCGGTTTTCGGGTGGTGCAAACCATCGGCATCCCAGACGGCCCGCTGGATGCAGAAGCAGACGCTGTGGTGGTGTCCCTGAAGTCGCGCACCATCCCAGCGGCGGATGCGGTGGCCCAGTCGCTGGCGGCGCTGGCCTGGTTGCAAAGCCAAGGGGCGGGGCAGATCTACTTCAAATACTGCTCCACCTTTGACTCCACCGCGCAGGGCAATATCGGCCCGGTGACAGACGCCTTGATGGACGCGCTGGGCACCGACTTCACCATTGCCTGCCCCGCCTTCCCCGAGAACGCGC
>JAYVPU010000169.1:0-22820 GCA_043757205.1 Comamonadaceae bacterium
GGGATTTCTAATGGTATCCATTAGAAATCCACCCAGTCGGCTCAGGGCTGGGTGCCACTCATGATCCCACCGTCGGGGCTAATGGACAATCTCGGTTTACACCAGCAAAACGTTAGCCCCCCTGGCCCAGATGCAAAAAACCCTGGCAACGTCGGGCGCTGCCAGGGTTTTGGTTGCTATCTAAACAGTAGCTGCTTGCGCTACTGTTTAAAAGGCATCAGACCAAAAGCGCATTCACCCGCTTCACATAAGCCGCCGGGTCGGCAGGCATCCCGCCTTCGGCCAGCAGAGCCTGGTCAAACAGGATGTGGGCCAGGTCGTTGAAGTGCACCGAGCCATCGAGTTTTTTCACCAGCGGGTGCTCGGCGTTGACTTCCAGCACGGGCTTGACTTCAGGTGCCGTCTGGCCGGCTTGCTTGAGCATGCGGGCGAGCTGGGTGCTCATGCCGTGGTCTTGCACCACCAGGCAGGCGGGGCTGTCCACCAGGCGGGTGGTGACGCGCACGTCTTCGGCTTTGTCCTTGAGCGCTTCTTTCAGCTTGGCGAGCAGGGGCTTGAAGCTCTCGGCCGCTTCTTCTGCCGCCTTCTTTTCGGCTTCGTCTTGCAGCTTGCCCAGATCGACCGCGCCTTTGGCGACCGATTGCAGCGGCGTGCCGTCAAAGTCATGCAGGTAGTTCAGCGCCCACTCGTCCACGCGGTCGGTCATCAGCAGCACTTCGATGCCTTTTTTCTTGAAGACTTCGAGTTGCGGGCTGTTTTTGGCTGCGGCCAGGGTGTCGGCGGTGATGAAGTAGATGGCGTCCTGGCCCTCTTTCATGCGCGCTTTGTAGTCGGCAAAGCTCACGCTCACCGTGTCGGTGGTGGAGCCGGCAAAACGCAGCAGCTTGGCCAGGCGCTCTTTGTTGCCAAAGTCTTCGCCCAGGCCTTCTTTGAGCACTGCGCCGAATTCGGCGTAGAACTTGCTGTACTTGCCTGCGTTCTTTTCTGCCTCGGCTTTGTCTTCGGCAGACACAACATCAGTCACGCCGTCAGCGTTTGCCTCAGGCAACTTGTCGTTCTTGGCCAGGTCTTCCAGCATGCCCAGCACGCGCTTGGTGCAGCCTTCGCGGATGGCTTTGACGTCGCGGCTTTCTTGCAGCAACTCGCGGCTCACGTTGAGCGGCAGGTCGGCGGAATCAACAATGCCTTTGACAAAACGCAGGTAGCTGGGCAGCAGCGCTTCGGCGTCGTCCATGATGAAGACGCGCTTGACATACAGCTTCACGCCCGCTGATTTTTCGCGGTTGTACAAGTCCATCGGCGCCTTGCCGGGGATGTAGAGCAATTGCGTGTATTCGGTGCTGCCCTCTACGCGGTTGTGGGTGTGGGCCAGCGGGGCTTCAAAGTCGTGGCTGAGCTGTTTGTAGAACTCCTCGTACTGCTCGGGCGTGATGTCCTTCTTGGAACGGGCCCATAGCGCGCTGGCCTTGTTGACGGTTTCCCACTCGCCGGTCTTGACCATGTCACCGGGTTGGCGGCCACCGGTCTCGTCACCGGGCACGATCAAGTCGCCGTCTTTCCACTCTTCCTTTTCCATCAAGATGGGCAGGCTGATGTGGTCGGAGTACTTGGCGATGATGCCCTTGACCTTCCAGGCGCTGGCATAGTCCATCGCGTCGTCGCGCAGGTGCAAGATCACGCTGGTGCCGCGCTCAGGGCGCTCAATCGCTTCGACCTCAAAATCGCCCGCGCCGCCGCTGATCCAGCGCACGCCTTCAGACGATTTCATGCCCGCGCGGCGCGACTCGACCGTGATTTTGTCGGCCACGATGAAGCCGGAGTAAAAGCCCACGCCAAACTGGCCGATGAGCTGGGAGTCGGTCTTTTGATCGCCCGAGAGTTTGCTAACGAAATCCTTGGTGCCGCTCTTGGCGATGGTGCCCAGGTGGTCAATCGCCTCTTGCGTGCTCATGCCGATGCCGTTGTCGGTGATGGTCAGGGTTTTGGCGGCTTTGTCGAAGGACACGCGCACTTCCAGGTTGGGCGCTGACTCGTACAGGCCGCTGTCGTTGATGGCCTCAAAACGCAGCTTGTCGCAAGCGTCGGACGCGTTCGAGATCAGCTCGCGCAGGAAAATCTCTTTGTTGGAGTAGAGCGCGTGGGTGACGAGGTGCAGCAGTTGGGCGACTTCGGCTTGAAAGGAATGGGTTTGCTTGCTCATTTGAAAAGTAGGGGTTCTGAAGAAAAAAACCGGCGCTGTGCAGCGGTGGAGAGGCTGAATTATGGGCGCATTGGCAGATTTCAAGACCCAGGAGCTTGGGGTGGACGGCGTAGCGGCATCAAGGAGGAGCCCAGAGGGCGGAGGACAGCCGAGTAGCCGTTCACACCAAGCGCATCGAAGCCGTGAATCCCAGAACGCTCAATAATGGGCAGTCTCAAACTGAAGGAGTCAGCAACATGCAACAAACGGTTCAAAAAATAACGGCAAGCTTGATCTTGGGCGTGGCCTCATGGTTAATGCCGTGGGGCGCAGGCGCGCAGACCATCGTGGACCCGGCCTATGTGCAGGCGGCGCTACAGCGCGGTGTGCAGGTCTGGGACGTGCGCGATGCGCGTGACTACGCCAAAGGCCACTTGCCCGGTGCGCTCAGCCTGGGCGACGCGGCGTCCCTCTTGCGCGACCCCAATTCAGAAGACTTCATCCCCACACCCCGCATCGAAGCCCTGCTCGGCGCTGCGGGCATTGACCCGGCGCGTGAGACCGTGGTGTACGGCGCGCGCGGCACCTGGAACGCTTATTTCGGGCGCTACACGTTGCGCTATTTCGGTGGCAACCGGGTGACGGTGATGCATGACGGCATTGAGGGCTGGCAGGCGGCGGGTTTGACGGTCTCAACAACTGCCGCACCCACCGCAGCCGTTCAACTGAATCTCACGCCGCAGCCCGCCGTGGCCGTGACAACGGCAGAGATGATCAAGCGGCTGAATAGCCCGGCCGTGCAGGTGATTGATGCGCGCACGCCCAAAGAGTTTTCCGGCGAAGACATCCGCGCCCTGCGCGGTGGCCACATCCCGGGTGCGGTCAACATCCCCTATGAGCAAAACTGGGTGGACCCGGACACGGTGCAAAAGTTGGCCCAAAAAAAGGTGAATGATTCAAGCGGCATGTCGCTTAAATCCAGCACTGACCTCAGGGCCCTGTACGCCAAGCTGGACCCGGAGAAAGAGACTGTGGTGTATTGCCAGTCCGGCGTGCGCGCCTCCGAGACGGCGGGCGTGCTGGAGCAGCTGGGCTTCAAGAACGTGCGGGTGTACGACTCGTCTTGGCTGGCTTACGGCAACCAGCTGGATGCGCCCGCCAACAATGCCACGGTCTTCAATGTCGGCGCCCTCAATGGCCGCATGGCGGCAATGCTGGCGCGCATTGATGTGCTGGAAAAAGAGCTGGCAGCGGCGAAGAAGTAAGCCCCGACAGCAGTGCCTGTCTGTTTCAAGTCCCCTGGTGGTACGGCCCAAGAAATTTGTCGCCATTGAAGTGGATCATGTGCTCTGGCGCGTCAGCGATCCAGACCTCTGTTTCCCATGCAATGTCTTTTGCAAAAGTCCGGTACGTGGCGCGATCTGGGAATGCGGTGATGAAGATGACGTCGGCAGTGCATGCCGTCGTTACTTCCATCAAGGCTTTGCGGCGTAGCTCTGTGATTGGATTCGCTGTCGTGACCGCTTCGATCAAGTACAGCCAATTTTTCGTTTCGGAGTAGGCAACGACATCGGGAAGTTTGTCATGTGCGAGTTCAAAAAACTGAAGCTTCGAGAGCTTCTCTTGATTGACAAACAAGTTTTTTTTGGCCGTGTCGCCCACATACAAAACTTCTGCGTCGAAACCAAAAACAGGTAAGAAATTTTCAATGACCTCTTTTTGCAAAATGTTGTGTTTGCCAGGGCTGAAGCTGAGTGACGTTCCGTCGGCAATGCGCACGGGGATGCGCGCCAAATCGCGGTCACGCCGCAATTGAGTGGACAGAGATTGACGCCCGGCCATGAATTGATCAACGGCAGATTGCCAGTGTGAGGTTCCAAACTGGCGTATCGCTTGGGCTGCAACTGGGTTTAGGGCAAAACCACGTGTCCCGTCGTTGGTGTTGGCGTCGGGGTTTTTGGCGCTTTTCAAGACGATGAGCGCTTGTTCTGGCAGAACCAAATCTTTGCGGCGGATATCGTCGTAGGAGCCGGGGGAGATGTTCTCACCCAAGTTTGCGTTCATGAACGCAATGACTTGTCGTGATTGCAACTGATGCGCGTCATTGTTGTCTTTGGCGTCTGACCAAGCCATGCCGGGCTTGAGACTAGCCACGGCTAAAAATGCCTTGGCGATTTTTTCTTTGCGCCGCGGCGTCAAACCCGTCAAGGGGACGCCCAGGGCTTCCAGAATGTGGAGCGCTTGAGTAACCAGTGTCTGAATGCTTTTTTGCTGGCGGGGCGTCATGATCGTTTAGTTTTCCAGCAGTTGCAGTTGAGCCGGGTGACGCCGAGATTGAATCCCCACTGCGTCCAGGCGTGTTGTCGACGTCAGGTAGTCCCGAAAGCTGCCTGCAATGTGGTACGCCAGCAGCGGGGGGACGGCATTGCCGATTTGTGTAAAGGCACTGGTTTCACTGCCTTGAAATTCAAACCAATCTGGGAAGCTTTGCAGCCTTGCACCTTCGCGAATGGTTAATCGACGGCGGCGGCCATCGGGCAAAACGACGCGGTGCATATCGCCCGTGGCTCCAGCCAAATTACGGCAAGTCACCGTGCGTGCGGGGCGATGTAGGTGCAAGTCACGCGGCGTGATGCAGCTTGATGCCTTTTCGTAATTGGCCACATAAGTGTTCATGCTCTCGGTCAGAAACTTCGAGTCAGGCGTGACTTGTGTCGCCAGCTCGTTGAGCGCCTCCCCCGCAGTCACGCGCTGGGTTTGTGGGTCGGGATAGTGAAACTCACCCCGATGACCTACGACGATGACACGCTCCCTGTTTTGCGGGATGCCGTGCTGCACGGCATTGAGCAGTTTGAACTCAACCACATATCCCAGTGATTCGAGTTCGGTAAGGATCAAGTTCAGGTACTCGCGGTTGCGATACATCAGACCCCGAACGTTTTCAAACATCCAGATCTCGGGCCTGACTTGTTCAACGGCAGAAATAAAGGCGGGGAAACCATCGCGCGCATCGCGAATGCCTTTTTGATGCCCCCCCACACTAAAGGGCTGGCATGGTGGCCCGCCAATGACCACCTGCGCAGGAGGGAAAACGTAATCTGGATCGAGTTTGATTTGCAAGCAATCGCCATGCAAATTGTGTCGATAGGTGGCGCAGCAATCGCGATCCATTTCAAAGCCCAAGGTCTCAAAACCATGGGCTTCAAACCCTAGAGCCAAGCCCCCGCAACCTGCAAACAAATCCAAGACCAGAGGTTTGGATTCGGCTTTTGGCATCAATAACTGGTTGAGTTTTTCTGGGTAATTCATAAGGTTTAAAACCGCTCGTGCGGCTGTAAGTAGCGCCATTGTCCCACCGGCAAATGGCCCAGCATCACCTGGCCAATGCGCACGCGCTTGAGGCCCACCACCTTCAAGCCCACCAGCTCGCACATGCGGCGGATTTGGCGCTTTTTGCCTTCGGTCAGCACAAAGCGCAGTTGCTCGGGGTTTTGCCAGTCCACCTTGGCGGGCTTGAGCGCCTGGCCGTCCAGGCTCAGGCCGTGGCGCAGCTGGGCCAGCAGGGCGCGGGGGAAGACGGCTTGCACGTTGGTGGTGACCGGGTCGTCATCGTCCATGCGCACCAGTTGGCTGGGCTGCGCGTCAAGCTGATTCAGACCGGTGTAGGTGACGCGCACCAGGTATTCTTTTTCCAACACCGAGTCTTCGCCAATCAACTGGCGCGCCACGCGGCCGTCTTGCGTCAAGACCAGCAAGCCGGTGGAGTCAATGTCAAGGCGACCCGCAGGCACCAGGCTTTGGAGCTGCTTGGGGTGAAAGAAAAAGCGCGCGTTGTCATCGACCCAGCGGTTTTGCGGCTGCACCAAGGTGATGGCGGGCAGGTGGCCGTCTTCGGCCTGGCCGCTCACAATGCCGATGGGTTTGTTCAGCAAAATCGTCACCTGGTTGGCCTGCTGGCCCTGGGCCTGCTTGGTGATTTCGATCTTGACCTCGGAGCCGACCTGCATGCCCATGGTGGCGATTTCGCCGTTGACCTTGACCCAACCCTTGGCTATCCATTCGTCGGATTCGCGGCGCGAGGCCAGGCCCAGTTCGGCCATGCGCTTGTTCAAGCGCATGGTGCCGGAATCAGGGTTTGTGCCCGGGTTGGTGGTGCGTGGCGCAGCCCCTTCGGGCTTGGCGACACGGCGAAATTGGGGGCGGGGAGGGTGTGAGGAATCGTCGGTCATGTGAGGCCAATTTTGCTACAAATTGCCCCACTTCCATCGACTCTATCCGTCGAAACCCTAATGACAGGGACGAAGACCCGGCCCTAGAATGACCCCGCTACGTCGCCGCACCAGCTGTGCGACCAGCGATCAACATACCAAGGAGACAGACAACATGCGACTTCAGACCCTTCTGAGCACGGCAGTCCTGGCCAGCCTCGCCAGCGCCGCATTCGCTCAACAAGCCCCCGCTCCCGCAGCGCCTCCTTCCTGGAAGCAAGGCATGGCGGCAGAGCAAGCCCAGTCGGCACTGCACCCCTTCCCCCCGCACTTGACCGGTCGCGCCGTGGCCGATCTGCCAGTGGGCAAGCTCAAGACACCCGCAGGCTTCAAAGTTGAGGTCTGGGCCGAAGGCGCGCCCGAGGCACGCTCGCTGGTGCTGGGTGACAAGGGCACCGTGTTTGCCAGCAACCGCAACCTGTCCAATGTGTACGCCATCATCGACAAAGATGGCAAGCGCGAAGTCAAAACCATTCTGAAGGGCAAAAAAGCCCCTAACGGCTTGGTGTTTGACAAAGGCACGCTGTATGTGGCCGAGCGCAACCGCATCACGGCCTACGACAACATCGAAGCCAATCTGGACAACCCCGGCGAAGGCAAAGTGGTGATCGACAACCTTGACCCGAACAACGCCGCGGGTCACTTCTGGAAATACATGGTCATGGGCCCGGACGGCAAGCTGTACTTCAACATCGGCTCGCCACAAAACATCACCATGCCGACTTACAACGAAGCGTCAATTCTTCGTGTGGACCCCAAGACCGGCGTGATGGAAAACTACGCGCAAGGCGTGCGTAACTCCGTGGGCATGGCCTTCCACCCGGTGACCAAACAACTGTGGTTCACCGAGCATGGGCGTGACTGGCTGGGCACCGATTTGCCCAATGACGAACTCAACGTGGTCAAGAAAAAAGGCGAGCACTTCGGCTTTCCCTTCTGCCACCAGGGCGACACGCTGGACCCGGTCTATGGACAGGGCCGCTCATGCAGCGAGTTCACACCACCCGTGCTCAACTTAGGCGCACACATTGCACCGCTGGGCGTGAAGTTCTACACCGGCAAGATGTTCCCGGCCGAGTACAAAAACAGCATGTTGATTGCACAACACGGCTCCTGGAATCGTGACCCTAAGCATGGTTACAACCTGATCCGCGTGACCGTTGATGCCAAGGGCAAGGCCACCAAGCACGCCTTCATTGACGGCTTCCTGGAAAACGACCGCGCCGATCCGCCGATGTGGGGTCGCCCGGTGGACGTGTTGCAGATGAAGGATGGCTCCATCCTGTTCTCTGACGACTTCAACGGCATCATCTACCGCGTGAGCTACAGCAAGCCTTAATCCCATGACCTCTATCCAACCCACGCGTTCACTGAGCGCGCGGCGCTGGACCCAAACGGCGGCCCCGAAACTGGCTGCCGTTTTTGTTCTTGCCGCACTCCTCTCTTTTTCCCCTCTGACCCAGGCCGGTGTCGAAGAGGGCCGCGTCAAAGCACAGGTCTGCATCGCCTGCCATGGGGCAGACGGGAACTCCGCCATCCCCACCATCCCCTCCATTGCGGGTCAGCCGAAACAGAACATCGTGACCGCGCTGTTCATGTTCCGCGAAGAGCGCCGCAAGAACGACATGATGTCGCCCTTCGCAGCCAAGCTGAGCAACGCGGATCTGAATGATTTGGCGGCCTACTTCAACGCGCAAAAAATGACGTCACCCACGGCTCAAGCCTCAGCTGAGGTGGTGGCCAAAGGCCGCGAAGTGACGGTGCGCAACAACTGCGTGGCCTGCCACACCCCCACCATGGCCGGGCAGCAGCACATCCCGCGTTTGGCGGGGCAGCACAAACCCTATTTGCTAGACCAGCTCAAGGCCTTCAAGGCGGGCACACGGGGCGATATGGATGGCACCATGACCTCGGCGGCACAAGGCCTGGCTGTGGATGAACTGGAGATGCTGGCGGAGTATTTGTCCACCTTGCAGTTACCGTAAACCGAGAGCGTTGAGTGGGGATGACCATGCAAAACAAAGAACTGAAAAACACGTTTGAACTTTCTCCAAAACTTCGGCCTGTGGTTCAGGCCTTGGCGCTTGCCGGTGTCATCGCCCCTGTGACCCTGCATGCGCAAACGCTGGAGGGCATGGTGATCTCGGCCACGCGCGCCGCGCAACGCAGCTTTGACACGCCCGCCGCTCTTGAGTCGGTGGACCGGGACACGATTCAAAACGCCGGGCCGCAGGTCAACCTGTCAGAGACCCTCAACCGTGTGCCGGGCCTGACCATTTTGAACCGGCAGAACTACGCGCAGGATTTACAAGTGTCGATTCGCGGTTTTGGCGCACGTTCGGCCTTTGGCATCCGGGGCGTTCGGATCTTGATCGACGGTATCCCGGCCACCACGCCGGACGGCCAGGGCCAGGGCTCGTCCATCAGCCTGCCCTCCACAGAGCGTATTGAGGTTTTGCGCGGCCCACTGGCGCTGCTGTACGGCAATTCATCCGGTGGCGTGATTCAAGCCTTCACACGGGAGGCCCCTGAGCAACCCGAGTTTGACGCGCAGTACTACGCAGGCTCATTCGGTATGCACCGCAACGACTTGCAGTTTGCGGGGCGTATCGGTGAGGGCTTGGGCGCAGTAGGCCTGGTGGCCGACTACAGCACCTTTGACACCAATGGCTACCGCGACAACAGCAAGACCGAGCGCAAGCAGTTCAACGGCAAGATCAGTTTTGGCCCGGACGAAAAGACGCGGGTCAACCTGGTGTTCAACCAGTTCGACATGCCCTTGGCGCAAGATCCACTGGGCCTGACCGCCGCGCAACTGGCGGCCAATCCTAGGCAGGCAGGTACAAATTCTGCTGGCACCATTTCTGCCTCCGATTTGCGGGTGAGAAAGACGGTGCTTCAGAACCAACTGGGTTCTTCGCTGACCCACGTCATTGATCCGGACCGGTCTGTCACGGCACGGGCTTATTACGGCACACGGGACAACCTACAGTTCCAGGCCGCCAATACTTGGGTCGGGCTCAACCGCGACTACTACGGTCTGGGCTTGCAATACAACGCGCAAGTCAAGATGAGCGAAACACCAGTGCGCTGGGTGGCGGGTTACGAGTTTGACCGCTCACGCGAAAAGCGCCAGGGCGGTGCCGCTGCGCTGGGGGAGAAAACAAACACCACGCGCGACGAAATCAACCAGGCTGAAAACAGCGACCTTTTTGTGCAAGCCACAGCCTTGGTGTCAGAAAAAATCTCGCTGATCGGTGGTTTGCGCTACAGCACCGTGCGTCTGATCAGCGATGACAACTTTCTTAGCGACGGTAATGGTTCCGGCAACACCTCATTCAGTGCCGCCAGCCCGGTGCTGGGCATGACCTATCACGCCAGCGATTCGGTCAATCTGTACGCCAACTACGGCAAGGGGTTTGAGACGCCGACCTTGGCCGAAGCCGCATACACATCGACCACCATTGCGACAGCCAAGTTCAACACCACCTTGAATGCCGCCAATAGTCAGCATTTTGAAGTGGGAGCCAAGTGGCAGGTTTCTCCTGTCAATCGATTGGATGCGACCTTGTACCAAATCAATACCACTGATGAGGTGGTGATTTTGTCCAGCGCTGGGGGCGTAAGCACCTTCAAAAACGCGCCCGGTACGACGCGGACTGGTGCCGAGCTGTCCAGCCTCAACAAAATCAGCCCCCATTGGGACGTCAACGCCTCGCTGTCCTGGATTGATGCGATTTACTCACAGGCTTTTACAAGCGGGACCAACTCGATTGCCAATGGCAACAAAATACCGGGCATTCCACAGCACACCTTGTTCAGTGAGCTGGTCTGGTCCAGTCAAGCCGTGACTCTTGCAAAGCGCAAATCAGCCTTGGGAACGCGCGCCGGTATTGAGTTACTCAGTGCGGGCCGCATCTACGCCAACGACACCAACACGGCATCCGCTGACGGCTACACCACGCTCAACCTCAAAGCCAGCCACGGTTGGACGCTGGGCAAGGGTTGCTTGACGGCCTATGGCCGCATCGACAACGTGACCGATCAGCGTTATGTCGGCTCGGTCATCGTCAACCAAGCGTCGTCACAGTTTTACGAGCCCGCGCCCGGCATCAACTGGACGCTGGGTTTGCGGCTGATGGTGCCGCTGTAAGCTCGCTGTGATGTCGCTATGTCGCTTCAGTGCTGAAGCTGCGCGTGCGCAAACCCGCCAGGTCCAGCACCCGCACGCCGCCGTACTCCACCCGGATCACACCCTGCGCCTCCAGTGTGGTCAGCGCTTCATTCACGCGCTGGCGCGACAGGCCCACCAGATAGGCCAGTTCTTGCTGGGTGATGCGCAGCACCTCGCCCACCCCCGAATACAGGGCTGGGTTGAATAGCGCGGCCAGATTGCGCGCCACGCGCAGGTCGGGGTTGTTCATGCGGTCAATCTCGCGCGCGGCGATGAATTGCCCCAGCCGCTCATTGATCTGGTTCATCACAAATCGGTTGAAGCCCAGTGAATGGTCTAACAGCCGATGAAAAGTCTCGACCGGCAAACCCGCCACCTCGCTTTTGCGCAAAGCCTGGATGTTGTAGCGGTAGCTTTCGCGCTTGAGCACCGTGCCCTCACCAAACCAGCCGCCGGGTGGCACGCCAGTGAAGGTCATGGGGTGGCCGTCGGCGCTGTCGGTGCTCATCTTGAGCAGACCTTCTACCACGCCAAACCAGTAGGTGACGGGGCGACCGACGCGGCAAATCAAATCCCCCGGCAGGGCCTGGCTGATAGTGAGGTCGGCCACGGCAATCGTGCGTTCGTTAGCTGATAGCAGTTGTAACCAAGGGATGTTGTCTAGCTCGGCGGGGGTGGGTGCGCGGCGACGCTGAAACACGGTGGAAGCGGTAGTCATGGCAATGCAATGGCGTGACGAAAGGGTGAAATCAAGGGTAAGCCCTCTCTAGGGATTGCCCTTGATTGTCGCCGGAACGACAACTTGACGTCAAATACAGGCGCAAGATGCGCTCGGTTCATCGCCTTACCTCACCAGGATTTCGGAATGCAGACGACTTTTCCTCGACTTCTCATGCAGCACGCTGCCAAGCGACCGGCTGAGCCCGCCATGCGCGAAAAGGAATACGGCATCTGGCAGGCTTTAAGTTGGTTGCAGTTGAGCGAGATGGTCAAGGCTATTGCCTGTGGTCTGCACCAGGCCGGACTGCAGCGCGGTGAGCACATGGTGGTCATCGGGGCTAATCGTCCGCGCTTGTACGCCACCATGCTGGCCGCACAGTCGCTCGGTGCCATTCCCATTCCGCTGTACCAAGATTCCGTGGCTGCCGAGTGCGTGTTCCCAATGCAAAACGCTGAGGTGCGCTTTGCCCTGGTGGAAGACCAGGAGCAGGTGGACAAGATGCTGGAAGTGCGCGAGCAGTGCCCGCAGTTGACGCACATTTTTTACGACGACCCGCGCGGTCTGCGCAATTATGAGGAAAGCGGCTTGAGCTCACTTGACGAGCTGCTGGTCGCTGGCAAAGCCTTTGCCGCGCAACACCCCGGCTTCTTTGACGAACAGGTTCAGCTCGGTCAACCGGCGGACGTTGCGGCCCTGTTTTTCACCTCCGGCACCACCGGCCAACCCAAGGGTGTGGTGCACACCCACCACACTTTGACCGACCGCGCCGAAGCGGGTGCGGAGTTTGACCACCTCACCGAGCACGAAGAAGTGCTGGCCTACCTGCCTCCAGCCTGGATCGGGCAGAACTGCTTTAGCTACGCGCAGTGGCTGGTGTGCGGCTACGTGGTGAACTGCCCCGAGTCGGCCAGCACCGTGACGATTGACCTCAAGGAAATTGGCCCGACCTACTACTTCGCGCCACCGCGCGTGTTCGAAGGCCTGCTCACCAGCGTGATGATTCGAATGGAAGATGCAGGCGCGCTCAAGCGCAAGCTGTTCCACTACTTCATGGGCATTGCCCAGCGTGTGGGGCCGACCCGCATGGAAGGCAAGCCGATTGGCGCGCTCAACACTCTGCTGTACGGCTTGGGCAACCTGTGCATTTATGGCCCTCTGCGCAATAGCCTGGGCTTTAGCCGCGTGCGCGTGGCCTATACCGCGGGTGAGGCGATTGGACCGGATTTGTTCAGCTTCTACCGATCCATCGGCATCAATCTCAAGCAGCTCTACGGTTCGACCGAAACCGCCGTGTTTGTGTGTCTGCAGCCGGACAACGAAGCCCGTGCCGACACCGTGGGCGTGCCCTGCAAGGGCGTGCAAATCAAAGTGGCAGAGAACGGCGAAGTCCTGGTCAAATCCGAAGGCTTGCTCAAGGAGTACTACAAAAATCCCGCCGCCACGGCCGAGGTGCTCACGCCCGATGGCTGGTATCACACCAGCGATGCCGGTTTCATTGACGCGCAAGGCCACTTGAAGATCATCGACCGCGTGAAAGACGTGGGCCGCATCAAGGGTGGCACATTTGACGGTGCCATGTTCGCGCCCAAGTACGTGGAAAACAAACTCAAGTTTTTCCCGCAAATCAAAGAGGTGGTGGCCTATGGCGACCAGCGCGAAAAAGTTTGCGTGATGATCAACATCGACTTCGACGCCGTGGGCAACTGGGCCGAACGCCGCAACCTGCCCTACGCGGGTTATACCGACCTTGCGCAAAAGCCCGAGGTGTACGAGTTCATCCGCGAGTGCGTGGAAAAAGTCAACGCCGATCTGTCCGCTGACGCTCTCCTGGCGGGCAGCCAGGTCAGCCGCTTTCTGGTGTTGCACAAAGAGCTGGATGCCGATGACGGCGAGCTGACCCGCACCAACAAAGTCCGGCGTGGTTTCATCGCCGACAAATACCAGCCCTTGGTCAATGCGCTGTACGGGGATAAGTCCGAGCAGTTCATTGAAACCGTGGTGAAGTTCGAGGACGGGCGCAGCGGCAGCGTGAGCGCCACGCTGAAGATCTCTGACGCGAAGCTCTTCGCCCCTGTGAAAGCCGCAGCATGAGCCAGAAAAAGATTGGTGACGTCATTCTCGACGTCAAAAACATCAGCCTGCGTTTCGGTGGCGTGAAAGCGCTGACCGACATCTCTTTCAACGTGAAGGAGCATGAAATCCGCGCCATCATCGGCCCCAATGGCGCAGGCAAAAGCTCCATGCTCAACTGCATCAACGGGGTGTACACACCGCAAGAGGGCAACATCACGTTTCGTGGCAAAACCTTTTCGCACATGGACTCGCGCCAAGTCGCCGAGATGGGCGTTGCGCGCACCTTTCAGAACCTGGCGTTGTTCAAGGGCATGAGCGTGATCGACAACATCATGTCGGGGCGCAACCTCAAGATCAAAAGCAATATCTTTCTGCAAGCCTTGCGCATTGGACCGGCCGAGCGTGAGGAGACCTTGCACCGTGAACAGGTCGAGCACATCATCGACTTCCTTGAAATCCAGGCCTACCGCAAAACCCCTGTGGGCCAACTGCCCTACGGCCTGCAAAAGCGCGTGGATCTGGGCCGCGCGCTGGCCATGGAGCCGCAGGTGCTGCTGCTGGACGAGCCCATGGCCGGCATGAACGTGGAGGAGAAGCAGGACATGAGCCGCTTCATCCTCGATGTGAACGACGAGTTCGGCACCACAGTCGTCTTGATTGAGCACGACATGAGCGTGGTGATGGACATTTCAGACCGTGTGGTGGTGCTTGACTACGGCAAAAAAATCGGCGACGGTACCCCCGAAGAGGTGCGTAACAACCCGGACATGATCAGCGCGTATTTAGGAACGAGTCACTGATATGGCATTTTTTCTTGAAACCCTTTTTGGCGGCCTGATGGCGGGCATGCTGTATTCGCTGGTGGCGCTCGGCTTTGTGCTGATCTTCAAAGCCTCCGGTGTCTTCAATTTTGCGCAAGGCGCGATGGTGCTGTTCGCGGCGCTGGCCATGGCCCGCTTTGCCGAATGGTTCCCGCAATGGACCGGCATCCATAACCCCTTGTTGGCCAACGTGGTGGCATTCATCCTGGCGGGTGGGGTGATGTTCATTGTTGCTTGGGTGATTGAACGGCTGGTGCTGCGCCATCTGGTGAATCAGGAGGGGGCCACGTTGTTGATGGCGACGCTGGGCATCGCGTATTTCCTGGAAGGTCTTGGACAGACCATTTTTGGTGACGACATCTACAAAATTGACATTGGCATGCCCAAGGACCCGGTGTTCATTTTCGACACCGTGTTTCCGGGTGGCATCCTGGTCAACAAGGAGGATGTGATCGCTGCTGCGATTGCAGCAGCGCTGGTGGCCTTGCTGAGTCTGTTCTTCCAGAAGACGGCCACCGGACGGGCTTTGCGCGCGGTGGCCGATGACCACCAGGCGGCGCAGTCCATCGGCATTCCACTCAACCGCATCTGGGTCGTGGTGTGGTGCGTGGCAGGCGTTGTGGCGCTGGTGGCCGGCATGATTTGGGGCTCCAAATTGGGCGTGCAGTTCTCGCTGGCAACCGTGGCCTTGCGTGCGCTGCCCGTGGTGATCCTGGGTGGTTTGACCTCGGTGCCCGGTGCCATTATTGGCGGGTTGATCATCGGCGTCGGTGAGAAACTCTCCGAGGTTTACCTTGGGCCCTATGTGGGCGGCGGTATCGAAATCTGGTTCGCCTATGTCTTGGCGCTCGTCTTTCTGCTGTTCCGTCCGCAAGGACTGTTCGGTGAAAAAATCATCGACCGCGTTTAAGAAAGCAGGAACATGTTCTACCGCGAAAACGGTCAATTCAAAACCAGCTACCGGGCTGATCAACAGATTTTCCCGATCACCCAGGACCGCATCGCCGTCGGTCTTCTGCTCGTCGGGGCCTTGGCCCTCGTGCCTGCGCTGGCCAGCGACTACGTCTTCACCGCCATTCTGATTCCGTTCCTGATTTTTTCACTCGCCGCTATCGGCGTGAACATCCTGGTGGGCTACTGTGGCCAGATTTCGCTGGGCTCAGGGGCATTTATGGCCGTGGGGGCCTATGGCGCTTTCAACTTCATGGTGCGCGTGCCGGGCATGCCCTTAATTGTTGCGCTGATTCTGGGCGGACTGTGCGCCACGCTGTTCGGCATCCTGTTCGGCTTGCCAAGTTTGCGGGTGAAGGGCTTGTACCTGGCCGTGGCGACCTTGGCGGCGCAGTTCTTCAGCGACTGGATGTTTTTGCGCATCAGCTGGTTGACCAACAACTCGTCTTCGGGTTCGGTCTCGGTGTCCAATCTTCAGGTTTTTGGCCTGCCCCTTGACGGGCCCATGAGCAAGTACTTTTTCTGCCTGTCGGTGCTGGGCGTCATCGCTCTGTTGGCCAAGAATCTGGTGCGCGGTGCAATCGGGCGCGAGTGGATGGCCATCCGCGACATGGACGTGGCGGCCGCCGTGATCGGCATCCGCCCGATGTACGCCAAGCTCAGCGCTTTCGCGGTCAGCTCCTTCATCATCGGCGTCGCCGGGGCGCTGTGGGGCTTTGTCTATCTGGGCACCTGGGAGCCTGCCGCCTTCTCGGTGGACCAGTCGTTTCGTTTGCTCTTCATGGTGATCATCGGGGGCATGGGCTCCATCATGGGCGGCTTCTTTGGTGCGGCTTTTATCGTGGTGCTGCCGATATTTTTGAACCTGTTGCTGCCTATAGTGGCTCGGATGTTTGGCGTCGGCATTTCGACTGCGGGTGTTTCTCACGCCGAGTTGATGGTGTTTGGCGGTCTGATCGTCTGGTTCCTGATCGTGGAGCCCCATGGTCTGGCCAAGCTCTGGTCCACGGCTAAGCAAAAGCTGCGGTTGTGGCCTTTTCCGCATTAAATTTATGGTTTTCGTCATTCCCGCGCAGGCGGGAATTCAGTTCAGCGTACCGTTCGTTCACACCTAGCACACTGGTGCATTTTTTATTAAAGGAGACCTCCATGAATCTTTCGAAACTCGTGATGGCCGTGGTGGTGGCGGGCGCATCGTCCCTGACCACCAGCGCCTTCGCCCAAGCCAAAGAGCAGTTCTTTCCGCTGCTGTCCTACCGGACCGGTCCTTATGCGCCCAACGGCGTGCCTTGGGCCAATGGCAAGCAGGACTACCTCAAGATGATCAATGCCCGTGACGGCGGCGTCAACGGCGTCAAGCTTACGTTCGAAGAGTGCGAAACCGGCTACGCCACCGACCGCGGCGTGGAGTGCTATGAGCGTCTGAAGACCCGGCCCGGCGTCGCCCTGTTCGACCCCCAGGCAACCGGGATCACCTTCGCGCTGACCGAAAAAGTGGTTGCCGACAAGATCCCGCTTGTCACCCTGGGCTATGGCCTGTCCGTAGCGCAGGACGGCATTGCGTTCAAGTGGAACTTCCCACTCATGGGCAGCTACTGGACGGGTGCCGACATTCTGATCCAGCACCTCGGCAAGGAACTGGGCGGTCTTGACAAGCTCAAGGGCAAGAAAATCGCCTTGGTTTACCATGACAGCCCGTTTGGCAAAGAGCCTATTCCCGTGTTGCAAGAACGTGCCAAGATGCACGGCTTTGAGTTGCAGATGCTGCCCGTGACGGCCCCCGGCGTGGAGCAAAAGGCCACTTGGTTGCAGGTGCGCCAGAGCCGTCCCGACTATGTGTTTCTCTGGGGCTGGGGTGTGATGAACTCCACCGCGCTCAAAGAAGCCCAGGCCACGGGTTATCCACGTGACAAGATGTACGGCGTGTGGTGGGCCGGTGCCGAGCCAGACGTGAAAGACGTGGGCGAGGGTGCCAAGGGCTACCACGCTTTGGCGCTCAACACAGCCAGCCAGAGCCCGAAGGTGATTCAAGACATCCTCAAGCACGTGCACGGCAAGGGCCAGGGCACGGGGCCGAAGGATGAAGTGGGGCAAGTGCTGTACACGCGCGGTGTGATGATTCAAATGCTGTCAGTGGAGGCGGTGCGCAGCGCACAGGAACGCTTTGGCAAGGGCAAGGTCATGACCGGCGAACAAGTGCGCTGGGGCCTGGAGAATCTGGCGCTGGACCAAAAGAAGCTGGATGCGCTGGGATTTAGCGGCGTCATGCGTCCGCTCAGCACGTCCTGCGCGGACCATATGGGTTCGACGGCGGCACGCATCGAAACCTGGGATGGCAAGAAGTGGAGCATTACGTCCGATTACATCGAGGCGGATGAGCAAATTCTCAAGCCCATGATCAAGGCAGCGGCTGATAAATACCTCGCCGACAAGAAAATGACGCGGCGCACGCCGGCCGATTGCCAATCCTGATTTTCTTCGCCAATCAGGTTGGCCATGCTGGCCTGAAATGTCGAACCCTCCCCAACCCCCCCCCTGGAGGGGCGGGCGGCTCTCACGAGCCGCTAACGCAAAGTGCAGCGCAGCTGCCCTTTGCATTGGTTAAACCGGATACATCATGAGCACTCCAAACATCGTTCTCAACGTCAACGGCATCGAGGTCATCTACAACCATGTGATCTTGGTGCTCAAAGGCGTCTCTTTGCAAGTCCCCGAAGGCGGCATCGTCTCCATTCTGGGCGGCAATGGCGCGGGCAAAACCACCACGCTGCGCGCCATCTCTAACCTGCTCAAGGGCGAACGCGGCGCGGTCACCAAGGGCAGCATCGAGCTGCGCGGTGAACGCATCGAAAACCTCTCCCCCGCTGACTTGGTCAACCGTGGCGTCGTGCAGGTGATGGAAGGCCGCCACTGCTTTGCCCACCTCACGCTGGAGGAAAACCTGCTGACCGGGGCTTACACCCGCAAAGACAAAGCCGAGGTGGCGCGCAACCTGGAGAAGGTTTACACCTACTTCCCGCGCCTCAAAACCCGCCGCAGCTCGCAAGCCGCCTACACCTCGGGTGGTGAGCAGCAGATGTGCGCCATTGGCCGCGCGCTCATGGCCAACCCCAGCATGGTGCTGCTGGACGAGCCCTCCATGGGCCTGGCCCCGCAAATCGTGGAAGAGGTGTTTGAGATCGTCAAAGACCTCAACGTCAAAGAAAAAGTCACTTTTTTGCTGGCTGAGCAAAACACCAATATGGCGCTGCGCTATGCCGACTACGGCTACATCATGGAAAGCGGGCGCGTGGTGATGGACGGCGTGGCCAGTGATCTGGCCAACAACGAGGATGTCAAAGAGTTCTACCTCGGCGTGGGCGGTGGCGAGCGCAAATCCTTCAAGGATGTGAAAAGTTACAAACGCAGAAAGCGGTGGCTGGCATGAGTGGTTCTATGTTTGACACACTGGAGACCCGCGCCCCACTTGATCGCGAAGCTGCCTTGCTGGCCGCTTTGCCCGGTCAGATCGCGCAAGCGCAAACCCAGGCTTCGGCCTTCTCCGAATTGCTTGCAGGCGTCAAGTCGGCGGACATCCACAGCCGCGCCGCACTGGCCCAACTCCCCGTCATCCGCAAGCATGAGCTGCTGGAGCGTCAACAAGCCCAACGCAGCGCAGGTGGCAATGTGTTTGGTGGCTTCAGCGCCATTGGTTTCGGTGCGGCCATGCCGCGCGTCTTTGCCAGCCCCGGCCCGATTTACGAGCCCGAGGGCACGCGGCGTGACTACTGGCGCATGGCACGCGCTATCTATGCGGCGGGCTTTCGCCCCGGTGAACTGATCCACAACTGCTTCAGTTATCACTTTGTCCCTGCGGGTTCAATGATGGAAACTGGGGCCCACGCCCTGGGCTGCACCGTGTTTCCAGGCGGCACTGGCCAGACCGAGCAACAGGTGCAAGCCATGGCCGAGCTGCAGCCGGCGGGCTACATCGGCACCCCCAGTTTCTTGAAAATCATTCTGGAAAAAGCCGCCGAGATGGGCGTGGCCCTGCCCAGCGTCAAAAAAGCCATGTTCGGCGGCGAGGCCTTCCCCCCCAGCTTGCGCGACTGGTATTTGGCACGCGGTATTGACGGCTACCAGTGCTACGCCACCGCCGATCTGGGCCTGATCGCCTACGAAACCTCGGTCCGTGAAGGCCTGGTGCTGGACGAGGGCGTGATCGTCGAGATCGTGCGCCCAGGCACCGGTGACCCCGTGCCCGAGGGTGAAGTGGGCGAGCTGGTGGTGACCACACTGAATCCCGATTACCCGCTGATCCGCTTTGGTACGGGCGACTTGTCGGCCATACTGCCGGGCACCTGCCCGACCGGGCGCACCAACACCCGCATCAAGGGTTGGATGGGGCGTGCTGACCAGACCACCAAAGTGCGTGGCATGTTTGTCCATCCAGGCCAGGTGGCCGACATTGCCAAGCGCTTTCCGCAAGTCATCAAAGCGCGTCTGGTGGTCTCCGGCGAAATGGCCAATGACAGCATGACGCTGAAAGTTGAAACCGTCGCCGGCGTCCCGGACGACTTGCAAGCCCGCATCAGCGAGGCAATACGGGATGTGACCAAACTGCGGGGTGATGTGGCCCTGGTGTCGGCAGGCAGCCTGCCCAATGACGGCAAAGTGATCGAAGACGCGCGCAGCTACAGATAAGAGCCCCCGGAGGGATCGGGGGGCCGTGCCTGGCACGGGGTGGCCCTACGATGCGGCTGCGTAAGTAGTTCCCGCGCCGCACGCCTCGGGCCTCAAACTTAAAATTCAATCCTTAATTTTCGGAGAACCTCTCATGAAACGCTTGTTGGTACTGGCCGCTGCTGCGGCAACTTTGGTCGTCCATGCCCAAACGGCGTTCCCCGCCAAACCCATCACCATCGTCGTGCCATTTGCTGCCGGTGGCCCAACCGATCGCGTGGCGCGCGACCTGGCTGAAGCCATGCGCAAACCCCTGGGCGGTGCCATCATTCTGGTGGACAACGCGGCAGGGGCGGGTGGCTCGATTGGTGCCAACAAGGTCGTCAAAGCCGCGCCAGATGGTTACACCCTGCTGCTGCACCACATCGGCATGGCCACCATGCCAACTTTGGTGCGCAACATCCCCTTCAAAGTGGAGAGTGACTTTGAATACCTGGGTATGGTCAACGATGTGCCCATGACGGTCATTGGCAAGCCCCAGCTGGCGGCTACCAACTTTGCCGAACTGCGCAAGTGGATCAATGAGAACAAAAACAAGGTCAACCTGGGCAATGCGGGTGTGGGCTCAGCCTCGCACCTGTGCGGGCTGCTCTTGCAGCAGGCCCTAGGCGTGGACATGACCACCGTGCCCTACAAAGGCACCGCGCCAGCGCTGGCCGACCTGATTGGTGGACAAGTTGACTTGTTGTGCGACCAGACCACCAATACCTCCAGTCAGATTGAGGGCAAAAAGGTCAAGGCTTACGCCGTGACCACCGCCAAGCGCTTGAGTACGGCAGCCCTGAAGGATCTGCCAACGCTACAGGAGTCCGGCCTCAAGGGTGCTGAAGTGACCATCTGGCATGGCCTGTACGCCCCCAAAGGCACACCGGCGGACGTTTTGAGCAAGCTCAATGCGGCGCTCAAAGTTGCCTTGAAAGACCCTGACTTCAACAAGAAGCAGGAGGGTCTTGGCGCGGTGGTTGTGGTTGACAAGCGCGTTGAACCGGCTGAGCACAAGAAGTTTGTTCTCGCCGAGATTGCCAAGTGGAGCCCCATCATCAAGGCCGCTGGCGTTTACGCCGACTGATCTGCTGCTGCACAATCAAGGCCGCCTCGTCAAACCGGGCGGCTTTTTTTCGGTCTGAACTAAAACACACATACGGAGATTTCAATGCGCGACACTCACCTCACGACCCGCCAGATAAGCCGTCGCCAAGCCTTGCTGGCTGTAGCAGCTACCGCTTTAACCCTGGCCCTGCCGGTGGCGGCCCAAAGCACCTGGCCGAGCCGCCCCGTGAAAATCGTCGTGCCCTTTGCGCCCGGCGGCACCACCGACATCCTGGCGCGCGCCATGGCCCCTGAACTCTCCCGCGCCTTTGGCCAATCCTTCATCGTTGAAAACCGCGCCGGTGCCGGGGGCAATCTGGGGGCGGATGTGGTGGCCAAGTCGCCCGCCGACGGCTACACCCTGCTCATGGGTACGGTGGGCACGCACGGCATCAACAAGGCGCTGTATGACAAGATGCCCTTCGACCCGGTGAAAGACTTTGCCCCCATCACCCTGGTGGCCGGTGTGCCCAACGTGATGATCGTCAATGCCGAGAAGGCGCGCAGCATGGGCATCAACAATGTGCTCGACTTCATCCGCGTGGCCAAGGCCAACCCGGGCAAGCTGAACATGGCATCCAGCGGCAACGGCACCTCCATCCACCTTGCGGGTGAACTGTTCAAAAGCATGTCGGGCACCTTCATGCTGCACTTCCCCTACCGCGGCTCCAGTCCGGCCTTGCTGGACATGCTGGCGGGCACGATGGACGTGATGTTTGACAACCTGCCCTCCAGCATGCCGCACATCAAGTCTGGCAAGCTCAAGGCGCTGGCCGTGACCAGCGCGCAGCGCTCCGCCGCATTGCCCGACGTGCCCACGATTGAAGAGGCGGGCAAGCTCAAAGGCTACGAGGCCAGCAGCTGGTTTGGCCTGCTGGCCCCGGCCGGTACGCCACCCGATATCGTGAACCGCATCCAGCAAGAAGTGGCCAAGTCCCTCAACACCCCGGCCATCAAAGAAAAGTTGCTGGCCCAAGGTGCCATTCCCGGTGGCAACACACCGCAGGAGTTTGCCAAGATGATTGACGCGGAGCACAAAAAATGGGCGCAAGTGGTGAAGGCCTCTGGCGCGAAGGTGGATTGAGCCTCAGCGCCGGGTCGCCCCAAGCAAGGCACGTCCCCTCGGGGGGCAGGGAGCTACACGCAGTGAGCGAACGTGGGGGCCACTTCACACGCCCCAGATGATGGACTCTCCTGCCTTTTCGCAGCGGCGCAGCATGTCGATCATGGGCAGGGCGCGTTGACGCAGGCTAATGCCTTCAAACCGGGGTGGTGTTTCTCCCCGACTTAAAGCGGCCTCCTTGGCCGCTTTTTGCTGAGCCTCTTCCTGAACAATGGCAGCCTCTAGTGCGCTAATGGCGGCAGGCATGTCTTGGGGCAACACGATGCCCTTGTCACCTCCAGGCGCGCCGGTTTCTTTGCCGATGATGGACAACACCCGCTGGCCATTGGGTTGCAGCATGATCAGATCGGCGGCGGCTTTGGATTTGAATTTGTAGAGCATGGGGCACCTGTGGGATGTTGGGGCAATGATGACAGCGTGGTGTGATAGCTTGAATTTCCTCAATCGCGCTATCAAATAAGTAGCTGCTTGCGCTATATTTTAAGGGCCTTCAGCCCGATTCCCATATGAATTCATCAGCGCCAGAAAGTGCGCGCGCTGCTCGGTTTGCAAGTAGGGGGCCAGCAGATGCAGCGCGTGCTGGGCACCGCGCAGCAGAGATGTCTGGGCATGGGCGGGCTCCAGGGCTTGGCGCGGGTTGCGCGCGTACTCAAAGCTCAGCCAGTAGGTCAGTACCACCACCAGGCTGGTGGCCGTGAC
>JAYVPU010000170.1:0-5943 GCA_043757205.1 Comamonadaceae bacterium
ACACCAAATTCAACAAGTAAATCATTAACTTACGACGTCCTGATGTGCAAACGTTGGGACACTACTGATTCGCCATGAAGATTGAGCAACTCAAGTTCCCCAGCGTGCGGCACTTGGTATCCGAGGCGGAGTGGCAAACGCGCGTCGATCTGGCGGCAGCTTATCGACTGGTGGCGCTGTTCAGCTGGGACGACATCATCTTCACGCACTTGACGGCCAAAATTGCGGGCACCGACCATTTTTTGATCAACCCCTATGGCGTGATGTTTGACGAGGTCACGGCGTCCAGCTTGGTGAAGGTGAACCTGCAAGGCGAGAAGGTGATGGCGTCGGAGTACGACATCATCCCTGCGGGCTTTCTGATCCACAGCACCGTGCATGCGGCGCGCCCCGACGCGCACTACGTCATGCACATCCACTCGGTCAATGGCATCGCTGTTTCTGCGCAAGCGGGGGGTCTTCTGGCCTTGTCGCAGCAGTCGCTGTTCGTGCTGGGCGCCATCGCGTATCACGACTACGAAGGCATCGCCTTGCAAGACGCGGAGCGGGTGACGCTGGCGCGTGACCTGGGCGACAAGCAGTTCCTGATGCTGCGCAACCACGGGATTCTGACCACGGGCCGCTCGGCTGCGGACGCCTTTCTCGCCCTGCACAAGTTTGAGACCGCTTGCATGATTCAAGTGCGCGCGCAGGCGGGTGGTGGCGGCTTGATTACTATCCCAGACGAGGTGCTGGCCACTGCGCCAGAGCAGATCGTGGCAGGCCGCCGAGGCCGCGGGCCAGAGGTGGTGTGGCCCGCGCTCATGCGCCGTGTGGCGCGGTTATCGCCGGGGTTTGATGAGTGACGAGGTAGGGTGGCGCAAATAAATTTGCCCGGATTTTGAAGAGACGCCAAGCTCTGAGAAGATGGAGCCATGAAAGCAGAATACGATCTCGCCAAACTGAAGTCGCATAAAAATCCTACGCATCCAAACTGCGTGAACCAAAGCAAGCATGACTGAACTGAATAACCAACAACCCCGCCGCCGACCTAGGCTGGCACAAGCCTTGGAGGCAATAACCGCAGTAGCGGCACTGGCATCCCTAGCCCCCACCGCCCAAGCCCAAGACTACCCCAACAAACCCATCCGTCTCGTCGTGCCCTTCCCGCCCGGGGGCGGTAACGACACGCTGGGCCGCATCGTGGCGCAACGCTTGTCCACGGCGCTGGGGCAGCAGGTGTTTGTGGACAACAAGGTGGGAGCGGGTGGCAACTTGGGCACGGAGCTGGTGGCCCATGCCAAGCCGGACGGCTACACGCTCACGCTGGGGTTTGCCCCCAACTTCGCCATCACGCCGCACCTGGGCAAAGTGGCTTACGACCCATTCAAAGACTTTGCGCCCATTAGCATGGTGGCGCAGGGCTATCAGATTTTGGTGGTCAACCCGGCCTTCCCCGCCAAGACTTTGCCTGAGCTGGTGGCCATGGCCAAGGCGAAGCCGGGCACCATCAACTACGCCTCGGGTGGCAGTGGATCGCCACTGCACTTGGCGGCGGAGTTGTTCAAACTCGCAGCGGGCGTGGACATCGTGCACATCCCCTACAAAGGCAGTGCGCCTGCGGCGGCTGCGGTGGTAGCGGGTGAGACGGAGATGGTGTTTGGCGGCGTGGTGGCCAGCCTGTCGTTCATCCGCGTCAACCGCTTGCGCGCGTTGGCCGTGACAGCGCCCAAACGCATCGAAGCCCTGCCCGACACCCCCACCATGGCCGAGCTGGGCTACCCCGGTGCGCAGGCCAGTTCTTGGTACGGTTTGTTCGCCCCCGCAGGCACGCCGCCCGCCATCATTGCGCGCCTGAACCGCGAGATGGTGGCGCTGGGCAAGAATGCCGATCACAAAGAGCAACTGAACAAGCAAGGCCAGGAAGCGGTGTACAGCACACCGGAGGAGCTGGCCCAGTTCGTCAAAGCCGAGTCCGACAAGTGGGCTCGCGTCATCAAAACCGCAAAAATCGAGGCCAACTGACATGAACCCCCTGCCCCTGACTCTGGCCCTAGGCCCCTATGACCACACCCGCGACGTAACCGACGGCACGGTGCGCGCTGAGGGCATCCAACTGCGCACGCTGGATTTGCCGATTGAAGAAATCTTCTACCGCTTCACGCTGTACCGCGAATGGGACATTTCAGAAATGTCCATGGGCAAGTACATCGCGCTGCGTTCGCAAGATGACACCAGCATCACCGCGCTGCCCGTGTTCATCTCCCGCGCATTTCGCCACTCCATGTTTTATGTGCGCGAAGGCAGCGCGATCAAGCGCCCTGAGGACTTGGCAGGCAAACGCATCGGCATCCCCGAGTGGGCGCAAACCGCAGGCATCTACGGGCGCGGCTACTTGAGCGACTACGTGGGACTCAAGCTCAAAGACATCACCTGGGTGCAAGCCGGGGTCAACGAACCGGGCCGCAAAGAAAAGGTCAAACTCAAGCTGCCCGATGGTATTCAGTACATCAACGTGCCCGACAACAGTCTGAACACCATGCTGCTCAATGGCGAGCTGGACGCCATCATGTCGGCCCGCCCACCCATCGGCCTGGGCAAAGGCATAGCGCGTTTGATGCCCGACTCCCAAGCGGCGGAGCAGCAGTATTTCAAAGACACTAACATCTTTCCCATCATGCATTCGCTGGTGCTGAAAACCCCGGTGCTCGACGCCCACCCCTGGGTTGGCATGAACTTGTACAAGACGTTTTTGGAGGCGAAGAATCGCTCCATGGAGCGCCTGTCAGACGTCACCGCCAGCCACGCCCCCATGGCCTGGTTGACCGACACCACCACCCAACTGCGTGGCATCTTTGGCGATGATTTTTACCCCTACGGCATCGGCCCCGAGCGCGGTGGCCAAATCAACCGCGCCACGCTGGCGGCCTTTCTCAAATTCGGTTTTGAACAAGGCGTGTGCTACCGGCATCTGGATGTGGAGGAGTTGTTCCCCAAGCAGGTGCTGGCGTCGTATAAGGTCTGATTAAAAAAGCTCGCCTCTGATCTATGACCTTTCGCTCGATTTTTATTGCGATAGCGATGCTCATCGCACTGGGCGCAGCCTGGAGCAAGCGTCAATCGATTGGGGCACTGCTATCGCCCTCACAAGCACCGCCCAGGACGATCGAGTTTGACAACGGCACGGTGCGCCAATATGGGCCAGCCTCCAACACATCCGCGCAGCCTCAAGTCATGTCAGGGGGCATGCGCAAGTGCTTCAAAGGTCAGCAGATCTCCTATACGAATATGGAGTGCCCACCTGGCGCCACAGAAAAGCCCGTTGCGGGGCCAACGGTCAATGTCTTGCCAGCACAAGTCGCCGCCAAACCGAACGAGTCGTCAACGACAGGCAAAGCCAGACCTTCGCTACGTGAATCGCTCGACCTGGCTCGCGATGTCAACCTGAAAGACCGAATGATGGATCGCGTGATCGATGGACAAAAGTGAAGAAAACACTTAACTGACTGAAGTTTTAACCCACCGGAGCAAGCATGACTGCACTGAATGATCAAGAAACGAACCGTCGACTGTGGCTTAAATGGCTGTCTGCCAGCCCGCTGCTGACGCTACCGGGGGTGGAGCAGGCCTTGGCGCAAGACGCGGCCAGTGCTGCAAGCTTTAGCAAGCGGCCCGACCCGATGTTGTGGCCCGCCACCGTCAACCTGGCGGACTTGATCAACAGCCCTAAAGACGCCGTCAACGTGTTTGACTTTGAACCCGTGGCCTACAAAAACGTGCCGCCTGCGCACTTTGGCTACATGGCCTCGGGCATTGACGACGAGGTCACCCTGCGTGCCAACCGGCAAGCCTTCCTGAAGTACCAATTGCGTCCGCGCCGCTTGCGTGATGTCAGCCAAGTGGACATGTCGGTCACCCTGTTCGGCACGCGCTGGAAGACGCCCATCATCCTGGGCCCCACGGGTGGCAACCGGGCCTACGACCCGGAGGGGGAAATTGCCGTGGCGCGTGCAGCGCGGGCCGGTGGCCACCTCAACGTGCTGGCCAGCGCAGCGGGCTCGTCGATTGAAGACGTGATCGCCGCGCGCCAGGGCGAGGTCTGGTTCCAGCTCTACGCCACCACCAGCGTGGAAGTAGCGCAGCAAGCCGTGCGCCGCGTGGATCGGGCCGGTGTGCCCGTGCTGGCCATCACCGTGGACCGCAATGGCGGGCGCAACCAAGAGACCTTTAGCCGCCTGCGCCGCCTGGACACACGCGCCTGCGTCTCATGCCATACCTCGGGCTTTGGCAGCGCGCATTCACGGCCGATCTACGACGGCATCGACATGTCCAAAGTGGCCAGCATGTCATCAAGCAACATGACCTGGGACTTCATCCAGAAGATGCGCGACACCACCAAGATGAAGATCATCATCAAAGGCATCGTGACCGAAGAAGACGCCGAGCTGTGCCTGAAGTACGGCGTGGATGGCATCCAGGTCTCCAACCACGGTGGCCGCAGCGAGGACAACGGGCGCGGCGCCATCGAATGTCTGAGCGAAGTCGCCCGCGTGGCCAAAGGCAAAGTGCCCATCATTTTTGACAGCGGCATCCGGCGTGGCACCGACATCGTCAAAGCACTGGCGATGGGCGCGAACGCCGTCTGCATAGGCCGCCCCTACCTGTGGGGCCTGGGCGCCTTTGGGCAACCCGGCGTAGAGCGCGTGCTGGATATTCTGCGCACTGAACTGGCCGGCACCATGCAACAGATGGGCGCACCCAATATTGCAGCGCTGGTGCCGGGGATGGTAGTGAAGGGGTGATTGGTGACTGAAAGATTGGCTGTTCGAAAATTGAAATCTAACAACCCTAATGACACCATTTAAGGTATAGTTTTTATCCATGAATTCATTTGAATTTGACGTAGCCAAGAGCAAAACCAACAGTTCAAAGCACGGGATTGACTTTGTTGAAGCACAGAGCCTTTGGAATGATCCAATGCTCTTGGAAGTACCCGCAAAAACGGATGATGAACCGCGGTACCTGGTGATAGGGCTGATTGCTGAGAAACATTGGTCGGCAGTCATCACCTATCGGGGTAGCAATATTCGTTTGATATCCGTTCGTCGCGCACGCATAGAAGAGGTGGCACTTTATGAAAGCTAAAAAATTTGAGCAACAGTTTGACGAAGGCATTGACCTAACGTCTGCTTTGGACTTGTCTAAAGCAAAACGCGTTTTGCAGGAGCAACGACGCGTCAATGTTGATTTTCCCACCTGGATGATCGACTCTTTGGATAAAGAGGCCAGCAAACTCGGCGTGACGAGGCAGTCCGTGATCAAGGTTTGGCTTGCTGAACGGCTTGAATCGACCAAATCTAAAGTGCCGCTACCACGGGCACGTGCCAGCGCCGTGCACCGCTGAATTGCACGCTCAGTATTACCCAGTCGCGTTTAAGAAAATTGCTGAATCACGAATGGAATCGGTCAAAAATGCGGACTCATGAACAACTGATCAAGGCTTTATTGCGCAAACCTAGCGTGAAGGCAGAGGTTAAACGCATGGCACGCATGTTTAATCCGCCGCATCCCTGCGAGGTGCTGCAAGAGTGGCTGGCAGAGGTCAGTGTGACCGAGGCTGCCGTCAAGCTGAGCGTCACGCGATCGCATTTGTCGCGCATCCTGCATGGGCACGCTGGCATCACAGCGGACATGGCCCTGCGGCTGGCGGCGGCCTTGGGCACCAGCCCTGACATGTGGCTGGGCATGCAGTCGGCCTACGACCTGTGGCAGGCTGAACAAAAACCGAGGCCAGAGGTGCTGCGTCTGGTGGCGTGAGGGTGTGCTCTTGGTTTCTACAGACTTGGCCGAGCGGCAGATAAACACTATTTGTTATGCGGCAAGAGCACTCGGAGTTTCCTGAAACCAACCAACCGACCGGCATGAGTCACCGTCATCCGCTAGCCACCTTCTTTGCGCTCGCCT
>JAYVPU010000171.1:0-5918 GCA_043757205.1 Comamonadaceae bacterium
CGACCGGCGTGTAGTTCTGGCCCGCGGGGTTGTAGATGCCGATCTGGCGGAACAGGCCCTCCATGCCGAAGGTGCGCGCCTCGTCGACGAGGATCGGCACCACGCGCGAGCCGAGGTCCTTGTCGCGCAGCAGCTGCGTCAGGAAGCGCACGTAGGCCTGGGTGGTCGAGATTTCCCGGCCTTCGGCGGTCGGCTCCAGCACGGCCTTGAAGGTGTCGAGCGGCGGCGTGGTGAAGTGCTCTTCGGCCTTGGCGCGGCGCTTGGGCAGCGAGCCGCCGAGCGCCTTCCTGCGCTCCATCAGGTAGCGCATCTCGGGCGTGTCGTCGGCCGGCTTGTAAAACGGAATGTCGGCCAGCTGCGCATCGGGAATCGGGATCGCGAAACGGTCGCGGAACGCCTTCACGTCCTCGTCGACGAGCTTCTTGGTCTGGTGCACGGTGTTCTTGCCCTCGCCGATCTTGCCCATGCCAAAACCTTTGACGGTCTTGATGAGCAGCACGGTCGGCTGGCCTTTGTGTTTGATGGCGCGGTCGTATGCGGCATAGACCTTTTGCGGGTCATGGCCACCGCGCAGTAGGCCCCAAATTTCAGCGTCGCTCATGTGCGCCACCATCTCCAGCGTGCGCGGGTCACGGCCAAAGAAATGCTGGCGCACATAGGCGCCGTCATTGGCTTTGAAGGCCTGGTAGTCACCATCCAGTGTGTCCATCATCAGCTTCTTCAAAGCGCCGTCTTTATCACGCGCCAACAGCGGATCCCAGTTGCTGCCCCAAATGAGTTTGATGACGTTCCAGCCGGCGCCACGGAACTCGCCTTCCAGCTCTTGAATGATCTTGCCGTTGCCGCGCACCGGGCCGTCCAAACGCTGCAAATTACAGTTGATGACGAAGATCAGGTTGTCCAGGTTCTCACGCGCGGCCAAGCCAATGGCACCGAGCGATTCCACCTCGTCCATCTCGCCGTCACCGCAGAACACCCAGACCTTGCGGTTTTCGGTATTGGCAATGCCACGGGCGTGCAGGTACTTCAGAAAACGGGCCTGGTAGATCGCCATCAAAGGGCCCAGGCCCATCGAGACGGTGGGGAACTGCCAGAACTCGGGCATCAGCTTGGGGTGCGGGTAGCTGGACAGGCCCTTGCCATCCACCTCTTGCCGGAAGTTGAGCAGTTGCTCTTCGGTCAAGCGGCCTTCAAGGTAGGCGCGGGCATAAACACCGGGGGACACGTGACCCTGGATATAGATGCAGTCGCCGCCGTGCTCTTTGCCTACTTCGTTGCACTCGGCATGCCAGAACTGGTTAAAGCCTGCGCCAAACATATTGGCCAGCGAGGCGAATGAGCCAATGTGCCCGCCCAGGTCACCGCCGTCGGCCGGGTTATGTCGGTTGGCCTTGACCACCATGGCCATGGCGTTCCAGCGCATATAGGCGCGCAGGCGCTCTTCCATCTCGGTGTTGCCGGGGTTGCGCGCTTCTTGGTCAGGGGCGATGGTGTTGATGTAGGCGGTGGTGGCGGAGAACGGCATGTCGATGCTGTTCTCGCGCGCATGGCCCAGCAGTTGCTCCAGCAGAAAGTGGGCTCGCTCGGGGCCTTCTTTTTGGATGACAGCAGCGAGCGCGTCCATCCATTCACGGGTTTCTTGGCTGTCTGCGTCGCTCGCGGTTGTGCCCGCAAGCGGGTTCTGTTCTACTGACATCGGTGTCTCCTCGTCGGTTTGTTGAAATTTGAACTGGCGGGAGTGTCTCACACTTTTTCGAAAATTTCAAATGCTGCTTTTGTATTCCATAATGCGAAATAATAAGTGTTGTCTCAGTCGTTTCAAGAAGTACTCTTCACAGTGCATGCGCTTTAAACTCGGGCTCTATGCTTTTCCATGGCCCTCTGTCCTTTTCATCCCTGCGTCACTTGAAGGGCATTAAACGTCTAAGCGTCTGGTGGCACCGTCAATCGCCTTTGCGCCAAGACCGGTATGCCATGTTGGCCCCGCTCATTGCAGTGTTTCTGTTCCTTGCCGCCATTGTTGCCGCCTTCGGCTATTTGCGTCTGGAGGAAATGGATCGAGAACAAGAGGCTGTACGACATGACATCGAATACACCCAGCAACGGCTGCGCCTTCGCCTGATTGAGCGGCAAGAGCAATTGCTGAGGATGGCACAGGAAATTGCGAGCCGGGAAATCGCGATGGATCAATTTCGCGGCCAGGCACAGACCTTGATAGCGCAAAACCCAGAGCTTCAGGGTTTGAGTTGGATCGACGAGCGCAAACGCGTTAAAGCCAGTGCAGCCAACCCTGTGCAGACCAGTAACCAAGCCAATGTGTTGATTAAAAACGTAGCGGCGTCACTGTCAACGAGTGAGTCGGCAAGCGCATTCGCGTTGTCCAAAGAACTGCTGCAACCTATCTATGTCCAACGCAGCGCCTTGGTTGACAACCATGCCTTGCTGCAACTGCATGTCCCTGTCATCGCTCGTGGCAACTTCACGGGCGTGTTGCTTGCAGAATTTTCAGTAGAAAACTTATACCGTTATGGCGTTCCACCCGAAATTGCAGCACGCTATGCCGTCTCGCTCATAGACGCCAAGGGCGCTGTGTTAGCGGGTAGCAGCATCTCCAAGCGCAACCCGGCCACGCAGTTGCTGCCCTGGGCCAGACAAGCCATCGAATATGAGGTGCCGGTCTCCCCAGTGGGCAACGGTTTGCTCATCCGAGCGCAGGTCTACCGTACATCTCTCGGCGTCATTGGAAGCGGCTTGTTCTGGTTGGTTTGCGCCTTAAGTGTGCTCACCGCGTGGATGCTGATTGGCAATTGGCGTCATACCCGTAAGCGCTTGCAGGCGCAGCAAGCCCTGCTGTCTGAGGCCAACTTCCGGCGCGCCATGGAAGACTCCATGCCCACGGGCATGCGCACACTGGATATGCAGGGTCGCATCACCTACGTGAACCCCGCCTTTTGCCAAATGACCGGCTGGAGCGAGGCCGAACTGGTTGGACAAACCGCCCCCTTTCCCTATTGGCCTGAGGAAGACCACGCCACGCTCATGGGCCGACTCAAAGATGAACTCAATGACCGCATCACGCGTGGCGGCTTTCAGATCCGCGTCAAACGCAAAGACGACACCCGCTTTGACGCCCGCATCTATGTCTCCCCCCTGGTTGATCCCCACGGGGTTCAAAAAGGTTGGATGACGTCCATCACCGACATCACCGAGCCAAACCGAATTCGCGAGCAACTCTCCGCCTCGTATGAACGCTTCACCACCGTGCTGGAGGCGTTGGATGCCTCTGTCTCCGTGGCCCCCATCGGCACGGATGAGCTTTTGTTTGCCAACAAAAAATACCGACTTTGGTTCAACGACCAACCCAACACCTTGCTCAGCCAGGCCGTCAAATTAGGTCTCACGCCTGGCCTGCCCAACGATGCGGGCTTGGACACGGTGGACGCCATGGCAGGCATGCCGTCTGAAGCCATCTCCGACAGCGAGACCGAAAGCAGCGAAGTTTTTGTGCCCGAGCTGGACAAATGGCTGGAGGTGCGCACCCGCTACCTGACCTGGGTCGATGGTCGTCTGGCGCAAATGGTCATCGCCACCGACATCACGCAACGCCGCCTGGCGCAGGCGCAGGCCGCAGCCCAAGCCGAACGCGCGCAAACGGCCAGCCGTCTCATCACCATGGGCGAGATGGCGTCTAGCGTGGCGCATGAGTTGAACCAGCCACTGACTGCCATCAGCAACTACTGCAATGGCATGGTCTCGCGCATCAAGGCGCAGCAGATTTCGGAAGAAGACCTGCTCGGCGCATTGGAAAAAACCGGCAAACAAGCCCAGCGCGCCGGGCTCATCATTCAGCGTATCCGCGCCTTTGTGAAGCGCAGCGAGCCCAATCGCACCCTGTCCAACATCGCCAGCATGGTGGAAGAAGCAGTAGAGTTGGCCAGCATCGAGCTACGCCGCTCCAGTGTGCGCCTCACGCACCAAGTCGATACCTCACTGCCGCCCCTGCTGGTTGACCCCATCCTGATTGAACAAGTCCTGATCAACCTGCTGAAGAACGGTGCCGAATCCATCGTTCAGGCGAATCGCCCACTGGAAGAGCGCCGCATTGAGCTGCTTGTGGAGCCGGTGATGGTGGAAGGCAAGCACGTCGTCGAGTTTTCCATCTGCGACACCGGCAAGGGCATTTCACCCGAAGTGATGAAGCGTCTGTATGAATCCTTCTACACCACCAAGGCCGAAGGTTTGGGGATCGGTCTGAGCCTCTGCCGCTCTATCGTCGAATCCCATCACGGCCGAATGAAAACCGAGAACATCTACAATGGCGCAGAAGTTTCAGGCTGCTGTTTCACCTTCTGGATTCCCCAGATTGAAGTCATCAACGACTCGGCCCACCCCACACGACAAACAAACACGGTTTCAGGATAAAACATGAATTTGATTCCCAAAAAAGGCACGGTTTATGTGGTGGATGACGACGAAGCCGTGCGCGATTCGCTGCAATGGCTGCTCGAAGGCAAGAGTTACTACGTACGTTGTTTCGACTCGGCAGAGTCGTTCTTGAGCCGCTACGACCCGCGCGATGTGGCCTGCCTGATCGTGGACATTCGCATGGGAGGTATGACAGGCATGGCCCTGCAAGACCGGCTGATCGAGAACCACTCCCCCCTACCCATCGTCTTTATTACCGGCCACGGCGATGTACCCATGGCGGTGGACACCATGAAGAAGGGGGCGATGGACTTTATCCAGAAACCCTTTAAGGAAGATCAGCTCCTGGGCCTGGTTGAGCGCATGCTGGAGGTGGCGCGTGACACCTTCAAAGACCACGAACAAGCCGCCAGCCGAGGTGCGCTACTGGCCAAACTCACCGTGCGTGAATCTCAAGTGCTGGACCGCATCGTGGCGGGCCGCTTAAATAAGCAAATTGCTGACGACCTGGGCATCAGCATCAAAACGGTGGAAGCGCACCGCGCCAACATCATGGAAAAGCTCAACACCAGCACCGTGGCCGACCTGCTAAAAATTGCTTTGCAACAGACACCCGCCAGAGTTTGATGCGCTTCATTTGACGCTATTGATTCAATAGCTGGCCACGCTAGTGCCATATGGAAAAACTGGCGTTTTACTTCATAATTTAGACCCATGACGACCTCTCACACCGGCCATCTGATGGATGGCACCGCCCTGTCCAAACACCTGCGCCACGACGTGGCCCGCCGTGCCGCCGCCCTTACCGCCCACGACATCACGCCCGGCTTGGCTGTCATCCTGGTGGGCGACAGCCAAGCCTCGCAGGTCTATGTGCGCAACAAGGTCAAGGCTTGTGCCGATACCGGCCTGCATTCGGTGCTGGAAAAATACCCCGACAGCATGGGTGAAGCCGAATTGCTGGCCCGTATCGAGGCGCTCAACCACGATCACAGCATCCACGGCATCCTAGTGCAGTTGCCGCTGCCCGAACACATTGACGCGCACAAGGTGCTGGAGGCGATTTCGCCCGCCAAAGACGTGGACGGTTTTCACGTCGCCAACGCGGGTGCATTGATGGTCGGGCAAGCCGGCTTTTGGCCCTGCACGCCTTACGGCTGCATGAAGCTGCTTGAGTCGATTCACTACGAACTTAAGGGCAAGCACGCGGTGGTGGTTGGCCGCTCCAACATCGTGGGCAAACCTGTGGCGCTGATGCTGCTGCAAAAAAATGCCACCGTCACGCTGTGCCACAGCGCCACGCACGACCTCAAAGCGCTAACGCTGCAAGCTGATGTGATTGTGGTGGCCGTCGGCAAAACCAAGGTTCTTACCGCCGACATGGTCAAACCAGGCGCTGTCGTTTTAGACGTGGGAATGAACCGCGATGAACACGGCAAACTGTGCGGTGATGTCGACTTTGCTGGCGTCAAAGAAGTGGCCGGCTTCATTAC
>JAYVPU010000172.1:0-5916 GCA_043757205.1 Comamonadaceae bacterium
AAACCGTTCGACGTGTGGTCTCAATCTGGAAAAATTTCCAAACGCATGAGGTCTATCAGTCCGACGTGCTCAGCGTTATGCGCACGGGCGCACGCTGGCTCAGCCTGCTGTCGTTGGGCTGGGTGATTGCCCGCTGGCGGCGTCTCAAACCGCGCTCGCTGCTGGACAACACGCCGTTGGCACAGCTGCTCACCACCATGGTGCCGCTGGAGCGCCTGCCGGGGCTGATTGCACAAGGCCATCTGCACGCGCTGGCCGTCACGGCGTCCAGCTACAGCTCGGGCCAACACGTCACTTTTTTTGAGGGCCTGTCCCACCTGCGGCCTTGGATCCGCTCACAGCGTCTGGCTGTTAACGACCGCATCACGCATGAGCACTTGCTGGCCTCGTCCGCCATTCCCTTCATCTTTCCGGCCACCGCCCTGCAAATCAATGGGCATACCGAGTACTTTGGCGACGGCTCCATGCGCCAATCGGCCCCCATCGCGCCCGCGATCCACCTGGGAGCCGAACGCGTGCTGGTCATTGGCGCGGGCCGCATGCATGAACCCCAGAATGCACCAGAGCTTAACGAACAACACAGCTACCCCTCACTGGCACAAATCGCCGGCCATGCGCTGTCCAACATCTTTCTCGATGCCTTGTCGGTGGATGTGGAGCGCATGCGCCGCATCAACCAGACCCTGCAGCTGATTCCGCCCAGCGACCGCACCAGCAGCGCACTCAAACCCATCGAGCTGCTGCTGATCGCGCCTTCGCAACGGCTCGACGCCATTGCCGCACGCCACATCGACGCTCTGCCCATTGCGGTGCGCGCCATGCTCGGCAGTCTGGGGGTGACTTCCAATGCCTCGGATGCGAAAGGTGCCGCCCTGGCCAGCTACCTGCTATTTGAGTCGGCCTACACCCGAGAACTGATCGCGCTGGGCTATGCGGACGCCCAAAATCAGAAAGACGAGATCTTGAAGTTTTTCGGCTGGGAAGAGACTGCGACAATCCCCTGATGCAAGCCATCACACGCCAAGAGTTTCTGAGTCGTCGCTATCAAAATATCGTTTTCGCAGGCGGCGGCAACCGTTGCTGGTGGCAGGCGGGTGTCGTAGAGGTCTTGTCGCAGCACGCCTGCTGGCAAGCCCAACGCCTAATTGGAGCCAGCGCGGGCGCGGGCATCGCCACCGCTTTTGCTACTGGCCGCTTGCCCGACGCATTGGCCTGCGCCACCAAACGCTTCAATACCACGGCGCGCAATATTGAATGGCGCGAACTGATAAAGGGCCAACGGCCCTTTATGCTGCCGCGCATCTACCCAGATTGGATTGGCAGTTTTCTGGATGAGAGCGATTTTGACAAACTGAAGGCTCGTCAACTCAAGATCGAGGTCGTCATCACCCGGCCCATTCCCTTTTTGCCCCTGACCCTGTCCACCCTGCTGGCCCTGGGTTTGTACGCGAGCGAAAAGTTTTGGTTGAAGAATTTCCACGCCCGCCTGCCGCATCACCTGGGTTTTCGCGCTGAGTACCTGGACTTAACCGAAAGCGCCAACTTGGCAGACGCACGCACGCTGCTATTGGCGTCTGCCGCTGCGGTACCCATCACCCCCATCCACCGCGTCAGGGGCCGAGCTGCACTGGACGGCGGCTTTTACGACAGCATTCCTTTACCGCAAGAGCGTCATGGTGACCCTGAGACGCTGGTACTGCTGACTCGCCACCGCGCCGATTTACCCCAGATATTCATGCACCAACAGCGAGTGTACCTACAGCCCACTCAAAAGGTGGCCGCCATCAATATGGATTGCACCAATGGCACCAATGTGCAGCTTACCTACGCACAAGGTCGCAACGAAGCCCTGTCGTTGATCGACTGAGCCACAACACCGACGCTTGAGGTGAGGACAGACGATCGCTTTTAAAATAGACGCTTATCCGTCACCAAAGCCCCCCATGTCTGCACCGCGCCAACTCTTCGTCACCACCGCCCTGCCCTACGCCAACGGCAAGTTCCACATCGGCCACATCATGGAGTACATCCAGGCCGACATCTGGGTGCGGTTCCAGCGCATGCAGGGCCATGCGGTCAACTTCTGCGGGGCGGACGACACCCACGGCGCACCGATCATGATTGCGGCCGAAAAGGCCGGCAAAACGCCCGAGCAGTTCGTGGCCGACATCGCGGCCGGGCGCAAGCAGTATCTGGACGGCTTCCACATCAGCTTTGACAACTGGCACAGCACCCACTCGCCCGAGAACACCGAACTGGCCCGCCAGATCTACCGCGACCTGCGTGACCATGCCGACGGCTCACTCATCGAAGTGCGCACCATCGAACAGTTCTTCGACCCCGAGAAGGCCATGTTCCTGCCCGACCGCTACATCAAGGGCGAATGCCCCAAGTGCCACGCCAAGGACCAGTACGGCGACAACTGCGAGGTGTGTGGCTCGGTCTATGCGCCCACCGACCTCATCAACCCGTTCTCGGCCCTGTCCGGCGCGAGACCTGAACTGAAGAATTCCGAACACTTCTTCTTCAAACTCTCCGACCCGCGTTGTGTGGAGTTTCTGGAGAACTGGACGCAGGACGGCAAATTGCAGCCCGAGGTGGCGAACAAGATCAAAGAATGGTTCAGCGTGCGCACCAACCCGGACGGCACCACCAGCGAAGGCCTGGGCGACTGGGACATCTCGCGTGACGCACCCTACTTCGGCATTGAGATTCCCGATGCACCCGGCAAGTACTTCTATGTCTGGCTGGACGCGCCGGTGGGCTACCTGGCCTCACTGAAAAACCTGCTGGACAAACGCGGCGAAGACTTCAACGCCTACATGGCCGCGCCCGAGCTGGAGCAGTACCATTTCATTGGCAAGGACATCGTCACCTTCCACACCCTGTTCTGGCCCGCCATGCTGAAGTTCAGCGGCCGCAAAACGCCCAACAACGTGTTTGTGCACGGCTTCCTGACCGTGAACAACGGCGAGAAGATGAGCAAGAGCCGCGGCACCGGCCTGGATCCGCTTAAGTACCTCAAGCTGGGCATGAACCCCGAATGGCTGCGCTATTACCTGGCGGCCAAGTTGAGCGCGCGCAATGAGGACATTGACTTCAATGCTGAAGATTTCATGTTGCGGGTGAACGCGGATTTGATTGGCAAGTTTGTAAATATCGCCAGCCGTGCGGCGGGGTTTATTCACAAACATTTCGACGGAGAACTCAGAGGAAACATTGCTTATTCGGAATACGCCACACTCGACGGGATAAGAACATACAACTATCCGTGTTTGGCAAATGCCATCAGCGCTGCAGCTTCACTGGCCGAAAACTTTGAAGGCAGGGAGTACAACAAGGCGCTCAAATCAGTGATGTCTTTAGCAGACGGATTCAATTCCTTCTGGGACTTGAACAAGCCATGGCACTTGGCCAAATCTTCGGACGACACAGACCTGCAAAATTTGCACGTAGTGTGCTCTGTGGTTTTGGAAGGATTTCGACTGCTTACGATCTACCTCAAGCCCGTCTTGCCGTTCCTATCGACTCAAGTTGAATCCTTTTTGCAGGTTCCAGAGTTGCTTTGGTCGGATAGCGCAGCGACCATGGGAAACCATCGAATCGGCACCTACCACCACCTCATGCAACGCGTCACCCCCGAGCAGCTTGAAGCATTGTTTGAGCCTCCAGCCCCTGTGGAATCAGCGCTAGCAGCTCCTGAAAAAGTAGCAAAAATTCCCGGTGGCAAAGCCATCGCTCCCACCATCACCATCGACGAGTTCGCCAAGATCGACCTGCGCATCGCCAAAATCGTGAACTGTGAGCCGGTGGCGGGCTCCACCAAGCTGCTACGTTTGACGCTGGATGTGGGTGAACACGACGCAACAACCGGCCAGCCCACCACGCGCAATGTATTCAGCGGCATTGCCAGCGCGTACAAACCCGAAGAATTAGTAGGTCAGCTCACCGTCCTGGTCGCCAACCTGGCCCCGCGCAAGATGAAGTTTGGCGTCTCAGAGGGGATGGTGCTGGCCGCCAGCCATGCGGATGAGAAAGCCCAGCCCGGCATCCACATCCTCACGCCTTGGCTGGAGGCGCAGCCGGGCATGCGGATTCACTGAAGCGGCAATGACCTCGCCTGAAAGCACACATCGCTTTCAGGCGCACAAACTCAAGGCTTGACTTTCTCAAGCCACGTGGGCTCACCTTCCAGTTTGGTCATAAGAAAGCGCTCAGGCACTTCCCAAATCAAGACCTTGGGCTTGGCGGTGCGAAAGGCTTCATCAGTCAAGTACGCGGTTGCCGCTTGCAAAAATCCACCGCCGTCTTTAGCGGTGTTGAGCACCTTGCTCGAAAGGGCTTGCTGCATGTAGCCGTGGAAGTTGCCGCGCATGGAGTAGGACGTGCCGGTCATCACCACCGGCACGACAGCATCACCGAACAAGCCCCCTCCCGCAGTCTCGGCACTGGTTTGACTCGTGCTCGCTGCAGCTTCTTGATCCGGCATCGGGCGAACGGCATTGGGCATATCTTGCAAGCCCATGAGTCGAACCAAGTCACCGACTCGCTCCACCGGGGAAGCCTCTGAGGTGGTTTTAAACGTGGTTTTCTCCAGTCCCAGGCCGAGCTGCTCGACTTGGCGAGCCACCGCGCGGGCGACGACTTCTGCCCCGATTTGATTCCAGTGGGTGTCGGTGCGGTAAAACACCTCGGACTGAGCTGCGGCTTGCGTCAACGGCTGAAGTAAATCAACCGTGATGACTTTGCGTTGGCGCAAAGCGCCGAGCGCGTCTTGGTAGCGACTCTGGTTGTACGCGGGGTATTGCCCGCTCGCCAGTTTTGTTTCATAAATACGCGCCTTGTCGGGCACCAAGGCAATGACCAGTTTGACGCCTTGCTCATTTAAGCGTTGCGCAGCGGCCCCCAGCATGTCGGCACGGGCTTGCAAATTGGCCATGCCCCCGGCATCAAAGCGCAACTCATCGGTTAAGAAAAGCCATTGGTCGCGCCCCACCCGAACCTGCTCGCCCCCACCGCCTGTGATGAGGTAGCGCAAGGTGTTGGCACCTGCGATGAGGGCCGTGCGCGTGGGTAGTTTTTTATCGAGTTGTTTTTCTAACTCTAGCGTGGTTCTACCCTCGCGGAAATCAAGCCAGGTACGAGGGAACTCAAGACCATCGGGGTTGAGTGCTGCCGCCGTGATTTGCCATGCGCCGACGAGCATGACCGCTATAAATGCGAGCGCCGCAAAAGCCTGGTGCGCCGTAGGTTTTGGACTCGTCATGGATTGAGTAATGTCAGACATCGCAAGCTCAGAACTGGAAATATAAAAATGGCGTGAACGCTTGTGATGACAAGGTCGCCACCGACCACAAGAAAAGGGGCACGATGAGGTAGCGGGCGTAGGAGCCGCCATGACGCCTCAACCAGGGCATGGCGTACACCAAGGCAATGCCGATGGCCAACACACCCAAACGGTCAGGCGTGACCTGCCAAGCCATAGCCGGGCTCAAAACCACACCATTCAAACCGGCCATGCCTTGAAACATGCGTCCTGCCCCTGCGATATCAACCGCCCTGAACATCACCCAGCCGGCAATCACCAACACCATGGTTTTAATGACCCCCAACCACGCTGGCAGCAGGGGTTTGCCAAAGCGTTGATCCCAATAGCGCTCTAGTGCCAAGATGCCACCGTGCCAAGCGCCCCACAGCACAAAAGTCCAGTTCGCACCATGCCACAGACCACCGAGCAGCATGGTTAAAAACAAGTTGACGTAGGTTCGCAAAACACCCTTTCGATTGCCCCCCAGAGAGATGTACAAATACTCCCGCAACCAGTTGGACAGCGACATGTGCCAACGCTTCCAAAACTCAGTGATGGAGCGTGAGACGTAAGGGTCATTGAAATTCTCAGGGAACACAAAGCCGATC
>JAYVPU010000173.1:0-22638 GCA_043757205.1 Comamonadaceae bacterium
CCGCTGATGCTGGCGTTGATGACCGTGACGTTTGGTTTTTGAGCGGCCAGGCGTGCCTGTAACAAGGCTACCCAGCCCCGGCCACGCGGCAGGCCATACTCGGCGCTGAGCGAGTCGCCCAGCACCAGAATCGTGGGCGTTTTGAGGGGTTTCACGGGTGGCGTCGTGGCTGCGCCAACCTGCGCCAGAGCCAGCAGCAATCCAATCGCGATAATGTGTCTTCGATCCAAAAAAATCCCCATGACTGATTCAATGATTACGGTGGCGCACGTGTTCAAGTCGGTGACTGACTCCACGGGCACTCTCGACATTTTGCGCGATATCGATTTCACCCTCCAAGCCCGGGAAACTGTGGCCATTGTCGGCGCGTCTGGTTCGGGCAAAAGCACGCTGCTGTCCATCATCGCCGGGCTGGACACGCCCACACGCGGCACGGTCACGCTGGCGGGGCAAGACCTGTTTGCCATCGACGAAGACGCACGTGCCGCGCTGAGGGCACAAAAGGTGGGTTTTGTTTTTCAAAGCTTTCAGTTGCTGGGCAATTTGACGGCGCTGGAGAACGTCATGCTCCCGCTGGAGTTGGCGGGCCGCAAAGAGGCCCGGCGCACCGCCACCGAGATGCTGGCCCGCGTGGGCCTGTCTGAGCGTCTCAGGCACTATCCCAAGGTGCTCAGCGGCGGTGAGCAGCAGCGTGTGGCCTTAGCCCGGGCTTTTGTGGTGCAGCCCGCCGTGTTGTTGGCCGACGAGCCCACCGGCAGTCTGGACTTTGCGACGGGTGAAAAAATCATGGAACTCATGTTTGATTTGAATCGGGAGTGGGGCACAACCCTGGTTCTGGTCACGCATGATCCGGCCATTGCCGCACGTTGTGAGCGGCGCATCACGATTGAAGCCGGGCAAGCCCGATAATCACCGCATGTCTTCTCCCAAAATCCTGTTCGGCTTTCATGCCGTGGGCGTGCGTATGAAAACCGCGCCCAAATCCGTCATCGAAGTTTATTTTGAGCCGACCCGGCGCGACGCGCGCATGCGCCAGTTTCTGGAGCGCGCTCAGGAAGCTGGCGTGCGCCTGATTGAGGCCGACGGCCCGCGTTTGGCCAAGCTGTGCGGTGGTCATGGCCACCAGGGCGTGGCCGCGCGGGTGGAGCACATTCCCCAAGTCTATTCACTCGATGACCTGTTGGATTCACTGAGTGAGCCACCGTTGATCCTGGTGCTGGACGGTGTGACCGATCCGCACAACCTGGGGGCTTGCTTGCGCGTGGCCGATGGTGCCGGTGCGCACGCGGTGATTGCGCCCAAGGATCATGCGGTGGGCGTGAATGCCACGGTGGCCAAGGTGGCCAGTGGCGCGGCCGAGACGGTGCCCTACTTTATGGTGACCAACCTGGCCCGCACCTTGGGTGAACTCAAAGAGCGCAGCATCTGGTGCATTGGCACCAGCGACGACGCCCCTAAAACGATTTACCAGGTCGATCTGAAAGGCCCGGTCGCGCTCGTGCTGGGGGCCGAAGGCGACGGCATGCGCCAGCTCACGCGCAAGACCTGCGATGAGCTGGTGGGCATTCCCATGAAGGGCGCGGTCGAAAGCTTGAACGTCTCGGTGGCCAGTGGCGTGTGCCTGTACGAGGCCTTGCGCCAACGCAATTAAAAAAAGCACCTGAGAAGGTGCTTTTTGGTGTGCAAGCAGGCGTTTTGATCGCTTAAAGACCAAGCCAGATCATCAGCTTCTTTTCGATGTCGTCGGAAACTGCCACAAAGCCCTTGTAGCCGGATGGTGCAAGGGCTTTCTTGCCAGCATCGCTCTGGCCCATGGCCAGTAGGGTTTCACGCAGCGTGCCGAGGGTTGCCGGGTCTATTTTGGTGGAAACCAGCCATTGTTTGATCGGCATGGTGCGTGACTCGGCGCAGGTTTTCCCGCCTTTTTCTTTCCAAGCTTTGATGACCGCACCAGAGGCCGTTGCCCCGTAGGCTGCAAAATTATTTTCAACATAAAACGGCACGGCCTCTTGGAAGCGCGTGGTTTGCAGCTTGATGCCATCGAGCTTGATGCCGTTTTCTTTGAGCGTCGCGCGCGTCATGACGGCTGTGATGGAGTCGGGGTCTGGCGTCACAAATGATTTGCCATTGACGGTGGCCCAATCCTGAATCGGTGAGGCGTCTTTGCACAACAGAGACACTTTGTACTCCGTAAAGCCACCCGTCCATGCAATGGCTTTGTAGCCCCCAGTTTTAATCGCCTCAAACGCAATATGTGAGGGGTGAATAAAGGCCATGTCCACTTCATTTTTTTTCAAGGCCTCGCGCAGCCCGTTGTAGCTGCTGATGACTTTCATTTTGACCGGCTGCTTGCTTGCAGTACTCAAAGCTTTGGCAATGCCTTCGAACTTGGCTTCAATCTCAGCATCGGTAGCTTTGTAAGTCACGCCCTCCGTCACACCAAGCACCAGGGCTTGGGCAGACGCGACAGCCGTGCAGGCCAAAGCGGTCAGAATGAGTTTTTTCAGTGATTTCATGGGATCTTCCAATGCTGAGCAGGTCGTGTGAGGGTCAGGGCGTGCCTGACGGGTGACAGTGTACTCAGATATAGCGGAATACCTGATCCACCCAGATCATTCCATGAGGGCCAGTAGTTGATCCAGGCCGCCCCTGTTGATCGCCACCATGGCCTGCTCACGCACCAAGGGCTTGGCGTGGTAGGCCACGGACAAACCGCCCGTCTCCGAGCAGGCCTTCATCATGGGGAGGTCATTGGCACCATCGCCCATGGCAATGGCGTGCTTCGGGGTGATCCCCAGTTGCTCACAGGTTTGCAGCAACATGCGACGCTTCTCCAGCCCATCGCAAATGTCACCCCAGGCTTGATCCACCATGCGACCTGTGAGCTCGCCGTTCACCACCTCCAGCACATTGGCGCGGGTGAAGTCGATGTCCAGCCGATCACGCACCCGGTCGCTGAAAAACGTAAATCCACCCGAGACCAGCAGCACCTTTAACCCCGCCGCCTTGCAGGCAGCCACCAGTTCGGCTGTGCCGGGGTTGAGTTGCAGCCGTTCGCGGTACACCGACTCCATGTCGGCCAAGGTCACGCCCTTGAGCAAGGCCACACGACGGCGCAGGCTTTCTTTGAAGTCGGCAATCTCACCACGCATAGTGGCCTCGGTAATGGCGGCGACTTCAGCCTTAAGCCCCACCGCGTCCGCGATCTCGTTCACACACTCAATAGTGATGAGCGTGGAGTCCATGTCGAAGGCGATGAGTTTGAAGTCGCTCAAGCGCAGGGGCGGGCTAAAGCCTTGGATCACAAGGCCAGGAGAAATTTCGAGGGCGTTAGTCATACGGTGGTAGTTTCAGTTTTCGGTTGCCCCAAGCTCCGCAACACATCGCGCACCATTTGCGCCCGAGCGCGGGGTTCTGGCAGTTCGCGTTCGATACGAATTTTTTCATTCCCGACCAATTTGATGTGGCGGTTTTTCTGGATCAGCTCGATCACGCGCATGCCGTCAATCGGCGCGTCTTTCTTGAAGGTGATGGTGATCAGATGCGGAGCGGCATCGACCTTGACCACGCCATAAGGTTTGGCGATGACGCGCAGGCGGTGCACGTCGATCAAGTTTTGCGCCTGCGGCGGGAGCTTGCCGAAGCGGTCTACGATTTCTTCCAGCAAGGCATCCACCTGTTCGGCGTTTTTGGCTGTGGCCAGTTTTTTGTAAAAACTCAGACGCATGTGGACGTCGCCACAGTAGTCGTTGGGCAGCAGCGCCGGGGCGTGCAGGTTGATGTCGGTGCTGACGTTGAGCGGGCTGAGCAAGTCCGGCTCTTTGCCCTCTTTGAGGCAGCGCACCGCCTCGGACAGCATCTCGTTGTAGAGCTGAAAACCCACCTCCAGCATGTTGCCGCTCTGGTTTTCGCCCAGCACCTCACCCGCACCGCGAATTTCCAGGTCGTGCATGGCGAGGTAAAAGCCGCTGCCCAGCTCTTCCATCTGCTGGATGGCGTCCAGGCGCTGCGCGGCCTGCTTGGTCAGGCTATCGGTATCCGGCACCATCAGGTAGGCGTAGGCTTGGTGGTGGCTGCGGCCCACGCGTCCGCGCAACTGGTGCAGCTGCGCCAAGCCAAACTTGTCGGCACGGGCAATCACGATGGTGTTGGCGGTCGGCACGTCGATGCCGGTCTCGATGATGGTGGAGCACAGCAGCAGGTTGTAGCGCTGCGCCACAAAGTCGCGCATGACGCTTTCTAACTGGCGCTCGGGCATTTGGCCATGCGCCACGGCAATGCGCGCTTCGGGCAAAAACGCTTCGAGTTGTTGGCGGCGATTCTCAATCGTGTCCACCTCGTTGTGCAAGAAGTACACCTGCCCGCCGCGTTTCAACTCGCGCAGCACAGCCTCGCGGATCACGCCCTGACCTTCGTTGCGCACAAAGGTTTTGATGGCGAGACGCCGCTGCGGCGCGGTGGCAATCACACTCAAATCGCGCAGGCCTTCCAGCGCCATGCCCAGCGTGCGCGGGATGGGTGTAGCGGTCAACGTGAGCACATCGACTTCGGCACGCAGGGCTTTCATCTGCTCTTTGTGGCGCACGCCAAAGCGGTGCTCTTCGTCAATGATGAGCAGGCCCAAATTCTTGAACTTGGTGGATTCACTCAGCAACTTGTGCGTGCCCACCACGATGTCCACCGTCCCGTCGGCCAGACCCTTGAGCGAGGCTGTGACTTCTTTGCCGGAGCGAAAGCGCGACACCTCGGCCACCTTGACCGGCCATTTGGAAAAGCGGTCCACCAGTGTCTGGTAGTGCTGCTCGGCCAAGAGCGTGGTGGGGGCCAGCAAGGCCACCTGCTTGCCGCCCGTGATGGCGATGAAAGCGGCGCGCAGGGCTACCTCCGTTTTGCCGAAGCCCACATCGCCGCAGACCAAACGATCCATCGGGCGTGGCGAGATCATGTCCTGAATCACGCAGTGGATGGCGGCGCGCTGGTCGGGGGTTTCTTCGAAGCCGAAGTCGTTGGCAAAGACTTCGTAGTCCTTGGCCGAGTAGCGGAACGCATGGCCTTCGCGCAGCGCCCGGCGTGCGTAGATGTTGAGCAGCTCAGCCGCAGAGTCGCGGATTTGCTCGGCCGCACGGCGTTTGGCCTTCTCCCACTGGCCTGAGCCCAGGCGGTGCAGCGGCGCTTCATCGGCGCTGACGCCGGTGTAGCGGCTGATTTGCTGCAACTGGCTCACCGGCACGTACAGGGTGGCCTGGTCGGCGTATTCCAGGTGCAAAAATTCCTGTAGCGCAGGCGTACCGTCTGGGTTTTTCTCGCCCATGTCCATGTTGAGTAAACCCCTGTAGCGGCCGATGCCGTGGGCCGAGTGCACCACGGGGTCGCCCAGGTTGAGTTCGCTCAGGTCTTTGATGAGCGATTCCACATCGCTGACCTGCTCCTGCTTTTTGCGCCTGCGGGTTGTCGGACCAGCGGCAAACAGCTCGGTCTCGGTGACGAAGTCAATGCCTTCTTCCGTCCAGACAAAACCAATGCTGAGCCCGGCGGTGGCAATGCCGACTTTTTCACTGCTGGTTTGAAATTCTTCCAGCGACTCAAAGGCGGGCGGTGAGAGGTTGCTGGCGCGCAAAAAATCCAGCAGGCTCTCGCGGCGGCCATCGCTTTCGACCAGCAACAGCACGCGGTGTTGCGTGTTGCGAATATGCTGCTTGAGGCGGGCCAGTGGGTCGTCCGCGCCGCGCACCACGGTGAGCTCGGGCAGGGTGTCGAATTCGGCGTAGGGGGACGAAGCAATTTCCGTTCGGGCTGAGCTTGGCCTGTCCTGAGTTTGTCGAAGGATCGAAGCCTCAGGCAACCCTTCGAGAAGCTCCGGGCGAACGGATGTTGGACGAATCGCCACTTGCGCATGCGCATTGGCATGGGCGTAGAACTGCTCAATGCTCAGAAATAGCGTTTCAGGCGGCAGCACTGGGCGATCAGGCTCACCTTGGCCCAGTCGGTAGCTCTCTTTGGTGTCTTGCCAAAAGTGTTGAAACGCGGGCTCCAGGTCACCGTGCAGCACCACGGTGGCGTCTGCCCCCAGGTAGCTAAAGACGGTGGCGGTTTCCTCAAAAAACAGCGGCAGATAGTACTCAATGCCCGCCGTGGCCACGCCGTTGCCAATGTCTTTGTAAATGCGGCTCTTGGTCGGATCGCCCTCCAGCAGTTCGCGCCAGCGGCGGCGAAACAGCTTGCGCGCGTCATCGTCCATCGGGAACTCGCGCCCGGGGAGCAGGCGCACTTCGGACACCGGGTACAGACTGCGCTGACTGTCGGGGTCGAAGGTGCGGATCGAGTCGATCTCGTCGTCAAACAGGTCCACCCGCAGCGGCACCGGGGAGCCCATGGGGAACAGGTCAATCAGACCGCCGCGCACGGCGTATTCGCCGGGGCTCACGACCTGGGTGACGTGGTTGTAGCCCGCCAGCGTGAGCTGGGCGCGAAACTCGACTTCGTTGAGGCGCTGCTTGACCTTGAAGGCAAAGGTGTGCGCTGCCAGAAAACTGGGCGGGGCCAGCCGGTACAAGGCCGTGGTGGCCGGGATGATGACCACATCGGCCGATTCCTCGCTGTGCGCTTTGAGCTGGCTGTGCTGATGCAGCCGCCACAGAGTGGCCAAGCGTTCGCTGATGAGGTCTTGGTGCGGCGAAAAGGTGTCGTAGGGCAGGGTTTCCCAGTCGGGGAACAAGGCGCAACGCAGGTCGGGTGCAAAGAAGGCGATTTCTTCCATCAGCCGCTGCGCATCCATCGCGTCTGCCGTGACGATGGCCATGAGCTTGCCCGACGCCTTCTCGCGCTGGCCCAGGGCGCTGAGCAGCAGCGCATCGGCCGAGCCCACCGGACGGGGCAGGGTGAAGCGTTTGCTGAGTTGGAGTTTTGGCAATTCCATGGCGGGTCGTTTCTGGGGCTACAAATGCGAAACCCCCCCGCAGCATGAGGCGGGGGGGGGTGATGGGTTCTACAGTTGCGGTATTTTAACTTTTCGCATGATTTCGCCAGAATCGTGGGCTCCGTAAAATGAGCGCACTCGCAACACCTTCTTCATGACCGATTCAACCCGTTCTTCCCCAACTCAGCTGACTTCGCACCCCCCCCGCCTTTGGGCACTGATACCGTGCGCAGGCATGGGCAGCCGCGCTTTGGGTGTCGGCGTGAATGGGCCCAAGCAGTACCAACCGTTGGCAGGTCAGGCATTGGTGATGCACACGCTAGCAGCCTTTGCTGGCGTGTCCCGGCTGAGTGCAACTTGGGTGGTGGTGGCCCCGGGAGATGATTTTTTTGTGAGTCAGGCCGCTACATTTTTTGTGGCTGTCTGCGGTGGTGAAACAAGGGCTGCAAGCGTTTTTAATGGATTAACTCACCTGCTCAATGAGGGTGCGCAGCCCAATGACTGGGTGCTGGTGCACGATGCAGCCCGCTGCTTGATCACGTTGGCGCAGATTGATCAATTGATCGACGCCTGCCAGGATGACGTGGTCGGCGGCTTATTGGCCTTGCCTTTGCCCGACACACTCAAACAGGGGGCACAAGGGCGCGTGACGGGCACTCTAGAGCGGGCTGACAAATGGCTGGCTCAAACGCCACAGATGTTTCGCGTGGGGGTGTTGCATCAAGCCTTGGCGCAGGCGGAAAAAACAGGGGTTGTGGTGACTGACGAGGCCAGCGCCGTGGAGGCTATGGGCTTGGCACCGCGCTTGGTCAAGGGCAGCGCACAAAATTTCAAGGTCACCTACCCCGAGGATTTCGCCCTGGCCAGCGCTGTTCTGGCCGCTCGTCAGATTGAAAATTTGCCGGAAAGAAAACCATGAATATTCGTGTGGGTGAAGGTTGGGATGTCCACGCGCTCGTGGCGGGACGCAAGCTCATCATCGGTGGGGTGGATATTCCGTTTCACCTGGGGCTGCTCGGTCATTCGGATGCCGATGTGCTGTTGCATGCCATCACTGACGCGCTGTTGGGTGCCGCTGGCCTAGGTGATATTGGCCGACATTTCCCCGACACCGACGCGCAATTCAAAGGGGCTGATTCCAGCGTTTTATTGGCCGAAGCCGCTAGGCGTGCGCGCGCGCAGGGCTGGCAAGTTAGCAACGTGGACTGCACCGTGATCGCCCAAGCGCCGCGAATGGCCCCTTACATCGACCCGATGTGTGAGCGCATTGCGGTAGTTTTGGAGATGGATCGTGCTTGCGTGAATGTCAAAGCCAAGACGGCTGAAAAACTGGGCCCTGTGGGTCAAGGCTTGAGCATCGAAGCACGCGCCGTGTTGTTGCTCACACGGAATTAAGACCTGCTGCCGCTTGAAAAAAGGGCAGCGGGCGGTTGCTAAAGCCAGCAGCTTACTTGGCAGTCAACACCCAAGCGGCCAACTTATGGGCTTCGGCATCGTTCACCTGCGTGTTGGCCGGCATGGGGATCGGGCCCCAGACGCCTGAGCCGCCCTTGACGATTTTTGCAGCCAGTTTGTCGGTGGCAGATTTGTCGCTGGCGTATTTGGTGGCGATGTCTTTGAAGGCCGGGCCAACGAGTTTTTTGTCAATGGCGTGGCAAGCCATGCAATTCTTGGAAGTGGCCAAAGCCTGGTCAGCAAAAACGGGCGCAGCCACCGAAAAAGTAGCAGCCAGAGCAAACAAAATACGTTTCATTACATCCTCGCGAGTTGGGTTAAATTCACTATAGAACGTTATTGTAGAGAATGCGGTTGACGGTATCACGGTGTGGGTTCATTTAACTGAAGGGTGAGCATGTATTTGCTGGGCTTAGGCGTTATTTTTATGCTGCTTAAATATCTTGAAATCGGCATTGTGGCCGATTGGAGTTGGTGGTTGGTTTTGTCCCCTTTTGCTTTGGCTGTGGTGTGGTGGGCCTGGGCAGACGCGTCTGGCTATACGAAGCGCAAAGCGATGGAGCGTGAGGAGGAACGTCGACAGGCCAGGATTGAGAAGAACCGTGAGGCCATTGGGACAGAAAAAAAGCGCCCACGCCGCAAGGGCTGATGGGCGCTTAACAGGGTGACTGAACTCAGAAGTTGTCGAGCACGGCACCTTTGCTGGCGGTAGACGCATTAAAGGCAAATTTCGCTTGTACGCCACGTGTGTAGCGGGGTGCCGGGGCTGTCCACGCAGCGCGGCGTTTGGCAATCTCACTCTCCGCCACGTTCAGCTCCAGCTTGAGTTGCAGCGCGTCAATGGTGATGCTGTCGCCCTCATTCACAAAGGCAATCGTGCCGCCCGCAGCGGCCTCTGGCGCCACATGGCCGACCACCATGCCCCAGGTGCCACCCGAAAAACGACCGTCGGTGATCAAGCCCACGCTCTCGCCCAGGCCTGCGCCAATCAGCGCACCCGTGGGGGCCAGCATCTCAGGCATGCCGGGGCCGCCTTTGGGCCCGAGGTAGCGCAGAACCATCACGTCGCCCGCCACAATCTTGCCCGCCAGAATGGAGGCCAGGGCCGACTGCTCGTCGTCAAATACGCGGGCTGGGCCGGTGATGACCGGGTTTTTCAGGCCGGTGATCTTGGCTACAGCGCCCTCAGGTGACAGGTTGCCTTTGAGGATGGCCAGGTGGCCTTGCGCGTACATGGGTTTGTCGATCGGGCGGATCACGTCTTGATCAGCGCGTGGCGCGTCAGGCACGTCTTTGAGCACTTCGGCAATGGTTTGGCCGGTGATCGTCAGGCAGTCGCCGTTGAGCAGTCCGGCTTTGAGCAAAACCTTCATCACTTGAGGAATACCACCTGCTTTGTGCAGGTCAACGGCCAAGTATTTGCCACTGGGCTTCAGGTCGCAAATCACGGGCACTTTTTTGCGCATGCGTTCGAAGTCGTCAATGCTCCACTCCACTTCCGCCGCGTGGGCTATCGCCAAGAAATGCAGCACAGCGTTGGTTGAGCCACCCGTGGCCATGATCACGGCGACAGCATTTTCGATGGATTTTCGCGTGACCAGATCGCGCGGCTTGATGTCTTTCTTGATCGCCTCGATCAACACCTTGGCCGATTCTTTGGCCGAGTCTTCCTTCTCGCCGTGCGGGTTGGCCATGGTGCTGGAATAGGGCAGGGAGATGCCCAGCGCCTCAAACGACGAGGACATGGTGTTGGCCGTGTACATACCGCCGCAGCTGCCGGGGCCGGGGATGGCGCGCATCTCGATCTCGCGCAGGTCCGCATCGCTCATCTTGCCGGCGGCGTTCTCGCCCACGGCTTCAAACACGCTGACGATGTTGAGGTCCTGCCCTTTGTAGTGGCCGGGCAAAATCGTGCCACCGTACACATAGATGGCGGGTACATTGGCGCGCAGCATGCCCATCAGGCCGCCGGGCATGTTCTTGTCGCAGCCACCAATCACCACCACGCCGTCCATCCACTGGCCCTGCACGCAGGTTTCCACGCAGTCGGAGATCACCTCGCGTGAGATCAGCGAGTACTTCATGCCCTCGGTGCCCATGGCCATGCCGTCGGAAATGGTGGGCGTGCCGAACACCTGGGCGTTGCCACCCGCTTCTTCAATCCCGGCAATGGCCGCATCGGCCAGCTTTTGCAGGCCCGAGTTGCAAGGCGTGATGGTGCTGTGGCCGTTGGCCACACCGACCATGGGTTTCTTGAAGTCGCTCTCTTCATAGCCCATGGCGTAGTACATGGAGCGGTTGGGTGCGCGGGCTTTGCCTTCGGTGATGTTGGCGGAGCGGCGGTTGATCTTGAGGTCTGTGGGGTTTGCCATGGCGAGTTTGGTTAGGGAAGAGAGAAAGAGCTTATTTTCCGCGAAAAATGGGGTGTCTATATTCCATGCTGCGTCATTCCAGTTTGATGCCGGTTTCTTTCACGACCGCACCCCAGCGCACCATTTCCTGCGACATGAACTCAGCCATCGCCTCCGGGCTGGACACAGAGACTTCAACCCCCGCATCAAACATGGCTTTACGGGCATCGGCAGAGGCCATGAGTTTGGCAATTTCGGCATTGAGCTTGTCCACAATGTCGCGCGGTGTGCCTGCGGGGGCCAGCAGCGCCAACCAAATCGAGGCGTCATAACCCGGCACACCCGCCTCTTGCAGGGTGGGCACGTCGGGTAGCTGCGGGGCACGTTTGGCGGTGGTCACGGCCAGCGCCCGCAGGCGGCCCTGGGGCACTTGGGCCAGGGCGTTGGGCACACCGGCAAAGCTGCTTTCCACCACACCGGCGACCAAGTCGGTGGCCGCACCGGCGCTGCCCTTGTAAGGCACGTGGCGCAGCTTGGCCCCGGTCATGGAGACGAACAAGCCACCAACCAGGTGTTGCGAGCTGCCATTGCCCGATGAGGCGTAGTGAAGGGTGTCTGGCGCGGCCTTGGCCAGGGCAATGAACTCCTGTACCGTGCGTGCGGGCACTTTGGGGTTGACGAGCAGCACGTAAGGTGCTTCAACCAGCTTGGTGATGGGCTGGAAACCCTTCAAAGGGTCGTAGGGCACGCTCTTGTAAATCCACGGACTGATGACGTGGGTGGTGGACACCATCAACAAGGTGTAGCCGTCAGGCGCGGACTTGGCCACAACATCAGAACCAATGATGGAGCCTGCCCCGGCCCTGTTTTCAATCACAAATGGTTGTCCCATGGCCATGGACAACTTTTGCCCCAGGATGCGGGCCACCACGTCGGTGAAGCCACCGGGTGCGAAAGGCACGATCAGCTTGACCGGCTTGTGCGGGTAGGGCTGGGCACAGACGGGCGACAGTGCCGCCACCCCCAGCAGCGTTGCCAGAGCCCATGTAGTGATTGTGATTTTCATAGCGTTTATCCCCTGTAGGCGGGTGCCGGTAGGGTGAAAAAGCTGTGCAAAATTTGGTAAACCATCATGTAGTTTTTCTGCTGGAAGCTGGCGTGGGAGATGCCTTCCATCACGCTGAACTGCTTGGTACGGCTGGGCAATAACTTGTAGTAGTTGATCAGGTCGTCCATGCCGGCAATGCCGTCGTACTCGCCACGCAGGATGAGGGTGGGTGCCCGGATTTTTTTAGGGTCCAACAGCGGCAGCCTGGAGCACATGTCCACGTAAGTGCCGGTGGGCATGGAATCGTCCAGCGTCAGGATGGCGTCGGCAAAGGCCTCGACCGTGACCGCGTCGGCGCAGTCGGGATGGTCGCGCTGGAAGATGCTGTGCACAAAGGCGCGATCAATCGGGCGGCGGTTCATGGCCAGAAACTCGGGCAGCTTTTTCTTGCGCTGTTCCAGGGTGGGGCTGCCCTCGCCGGTCCAGACAAAGGCGTCCAGTGCCAGTTTGGCCACCCGCTCGGGATGGCGTTCGGTGAACAAACCAGCCTTCAGCGCCCCCGATGAGATGCCGTACATCAAGAGCGACGAGGCACCGGTGATTTTCAAAATGTACGCACTGCCGACGGCCAGGTCATCAGCGCCATTGGAGATGTCGAAGTTGATGTCGCGGTGTTTGTCGGATCGGCCATAGCCCTCGTTGTCCATGGTCCAACAGTCAAAGCCCTGGACGCAAAACCAGTCCATGGCAGAGGCGAAGGGCCGCCCCGGTACGGCCAAATCAAACGTGGGTTGTGAAGCCATAGACGAGCCGTGGACAAAGAAAATGGTGCCCGCGTGCGGCACCGAAGGTGATGCTTTTTTCTCCCACATGAAGAGCTTGATGTCGCCTTTTTGAATCCAGTGCTCAGTCCCGCCCGTCCATTTAACGTCACTCATCACATCGTCTCCTGTTCGATTTTGGTTCGCGCCTGGGGCGCATGTTGGGTGTTATCGCCTGTTGAATTTTAGAGAGCGAGGCTGTCTGTGTGTCACTGTTTCAACCTGTGTTTTCACGGGTTACAGGGGCGCGCAATAGGTGCTATAAAGTTCCGCATGAATTGGCGCAGCAGTGAATCTAGCCGTGGATATTGGAACCGCATCACCCCAGCGGTATTTGTTGTTTCCATCGCCTTGTCTGCACCGGCGCAGGGGGCCTCTAGCGCTCAAGGATGGCGCATCCTGTTTGACCAGCGTTTGGGCAACTGCGTGGCGTGTCACTCCATCCCCGATGCACAGGGCAAAAAGAGCGGTATTCAAAGCACGTTTGCACCAGCGCTGGACGGTGTGGCCAGTCGCCTGACGACCGCCGATTTGCGCCAGTGGGTGGTCGATGGGCGTCGCATCAACCCCGACACCTTGATGCCACCCTTTGGTCTGATCTTGCGTGCCGATCAAATCGAAGATGCGCTTGCTGCGCTGCAGACATTGAGATAGCATGGCCGCGGCCAAGGTGGCCCTTGCTCTCAACCCCTGCCCTATGGACACGAACACACTCCAGCAACTCCAATTTCGCCCTGGTGGCGCGGTGCTTGACATGGAGCCCCTGTCCGACACGGGTAACGCCGTGCCTGTGGGCGTGCGTTTGCAAGCGCCACCGGGTTTGATGGTCGAGTCCTTTGACCTCTACGCCCCAGACAACCCCGTGACCCAGCTCATCAGCGTGCGCTTGGGCACACCGCAAAGCAGCTACCGTTTTGACACCCGCATCCGCTTGGCAGCCAGCCAAGAGATTTGGCTGGTGGCCAAGCTCTCTGATGGCTCGTTAATTGGTCATCACGCCCCAACGGTGTTGACCTCATCAGCTTGCTTTGACGCCAGCTGATCACGCTTTCCCTCAGTCCTTTACCCATGGCCGATCTATCCGACATCCCCATTCGTCTGACCGTGACCGGCACGGCCTTGCCCGGTGCCACGCTGAAAGCCGTGCTCTTGATTGGTCACCCCATGGAGTCGGGCTTTCGCACGCTGGAGTCTGGCCAGCGCGTGCCAAAGAACGTGATCGAAACGCTGTGGGTTCGCTTGAACGACAGCACCCTGTTTCAGGCCAGCACGGGCATTGGCATTTCGGCCAATCCCTACTTTGCTTTTCCTGTGACCTTGCCCGATGCAGCACCACCTACAGGCTGGCATTTGCATGTGAGCTGGGTGGACGACAAGGGCCAGCACGGTGAGTTGAAGCGCGAGTTGCGGTGATGGCCTTGGTCATGACAAGTCGCCGGGGAGGGTTCGGGTTTTGGCTGAGTTTGTGCCTTGGCTTGTGCCTTAGCGTGTGTGTAGCTTGCGCCCCCAGTTGGGCCGACACCCGCACCAGCGGCCATGTGTACCTCTCACCCCAATTGCAAGCCCTGCAAGACGACCCCCAGCGCAACCCCGTGGCCCTATGGCAAGAGCGCGGGCAAGGCCTGTGGCAAGCGCAGTGCAGCAGTTGCCATGGCGCGATGGACAGCGTCAAGCGCAGCGTGGCGAACTTTCCGCGCCTGAGTGCGGATGGAAAAACCTTGGTGAACCTGGAGGATCAAATCTTGCGCTGCCAGCAGCGTGGGGTTGCGGCTTCTGCACCCGTGCCCGCAGCTTCAGCGCTAGAGAGCGACAGCGTTCTCAGCCTCAGCGCAGCGCTTCACCAAGCCGCCAAAGGCGAGCGTATTCAAGTGGCCCCAAGCAGCACAGCGTCACCCGAACGCACCGCGCAGTGGCAAGCGCGTCTGTCCAGTGGCGAGCGCCTGTACCAAACCCGCATCGGCCGCATGAACCTGGCGTGCATGCATTGCCATGACGGCAAAGTGGGCGCGAAAATGCGGGCCGACACCATCAGCCAAGCGCACCCCACGGGCTTTCCCATTTACCGCATGGCTTGGCAAACCCTGGGCTCGCTGGACAGGCGTTTGCGGGCCTGCTACTCCGGCGTGCAAGCGCCCATCCCGAGTGCAGGGAGTGCCGACTTGCGTGACCTCGAACTCTTCCTCAAAGTACGGGCCAACGGCATGGTGCTGGACGGGCCGTCGATACGGCGCTAGCCCGTCATCCCACTCAAGCGAAGCTAAAACCCTGGTTCTTCAGCGGCAGATTGCGCACCGGCTTGCCCGTGGCGGCAAAGATGGCATTGAGCACTGCCGGGGCCACCACGCAAATGGTGGGCTCACCCACGCCGCCCCAGAAGTCATAGGTGGGCACGATGACAGTCTCAACCTTGGGCATTTCTCTAATTTTCAAAATGCGGTAGGTGTCAAAGTTGAGCTCTTTAACGCGCCCGTTTTCAATCGTGTTCTCACCAAAAAAGGTGGCCGACAAGCCGTAGGCCACGCCGCCTTCGACCTGCGCTGCGATCTGGTCGGGGTTGACCGCGTGGCCGCAGTTGGTGGCCAGCACCATGCGGTGGACTTTGATGGCCCCGCTGGCGCTGACCGTCACCTCGGCCGTGGCGGCGGAGTAGCTGCCGTAGCCCATGAACTGCGCAATGCCGCGGAACACGCCCGGGGGCAGCGGCTTGCCCCAGTCGCCTTTGTCAGCCGCAGCGTTGAGCACGGCCAAATGCTTGGGGTGGTTTTGCAGCATGGCACGGCGAAACGCGAGTGAATCTTTGCCAGCGGCCCTGGCCACTTCTTCGATAAAGCACTCGGCGTACACCGCGTTCTGGTTGGTGTTGACGCCGCGCCACGGGCCCACGGGGACGTGGGTGTTGCGCATGACGTACTCGGTCAAAAGGTTGGGCACGGTGTAGCCGAATTGGGCGTCGCCGGGTTCTTTCCAGAAGCCTTGGACCTGGCGCTCGTCTTTGCCGTCTTTGATGCCCAAGGGGTTGAGCAGGGCGTTGATGGACTGGCCCGAAATACGAACATGCAGGCCGACCAAGTTGCCTTGTGCATCCAGGCCTGCACTCATCCTGGCTTGCGAGATGGGGCGGTAGAAGTCATGGGCTTGGTCTTCCTCACGCGACCACAGCATCTTGATGGGCGTGCCCATGAACTGTTTGGCGATGGCCGTGGCCTGGTGCACATAGTCTTGCGTGCCGCCTCTGCGGCCAAAGCCGCCGCCCAGGTCTTGCTTGTAAATCTCGCATTGCGCCAAGGGGATGCCTGAGGCCTCGGCCAGTGCCGCGTGCGAGGCCTCACCGTTTTGCGTGGGTACCCAGCACTCGGCGCGGGCGATTTTGCCGTCGACACCGGCCGTCAATTTGACGGTAGCGTTCATTGGCTCCATGGGGGCGTGGGCCAGGAAGGGGGTTGAGTAGGTGGCCTCCACCTTGGTGGCGGCGTTGGCAATGGCGCCCAGGGCATCACCCTCGACCCGCCCGGCCACGCTGCCCAGTGGCACTTGCGCGCTCAAGCCTTCGGCCAAGTGGGCGGCGATGCTGGCGCTGCTCACCTTGGCGTTGGCCCCCTCGTCCCAAACAATCGGGAGTTTTTCAAGCGCGGTCTTGGCGCGCCACCAGGTGTCGGCCACCACGGCCACCGTGCTGTCATTCACCCGCACCACGCCTTTGACGCCACGCATGGCCTTGACAGCGTCGCCGTTAAAGCTCACCAACTTGCCGCCAAACACGGGGCAGTCTTTGATGGCCGCGCACAGCATGCCGGGCAACTGAAGATCGGCGCCAAAAACCAGGCTGCCGTTGAGCTTTTGTTGAGTGTCCAGGCGCGCCATGGGTTTGCCTGCAATCGTCCAGTCTTTGGGGTTTTTCAGCACAATGGTTTTGACATCGGGCGGGGTCAGTTTGGCCGCGGCTTGCGCCACTTGGCCGTAGCGCAATTGGCGCTTGCTTAGCGCATGGGTGATCACGCCCTTGCTGACGGTGAGCTCACCCACCGGCACATTCCACTGGTTGGCCGCCGCTTGCAGCAGCATCATGCGCGCGGCTGCGCCGCCTTGGCGCACGTACTCTTGCGAGATGCGAATGCCCCGGCTGCCGCCGGTGGACATTTCGCCCCAGGCGCGTTTGCGGGCCACGCTTTGGCCGGGGGTGGGCATCTCGGTGCTGACTTTTTTCCAGTCGCATTCCAGCTCTTCGGCTACCAACTGGGCCAGCCCGGTGCGGGTGCCCTGGCCCATCTCAGAGCGGGCAATGCGGATGACGCAGCGGTCATCGGGTTTGATGACCACCCAGACGTTGACTTCTGCGTCTGCCGGGCCAAGGCTTGCTTGCGCGTTGGCCTCTGGCGCGAAGAGTGGCAGGCCCAGCGCCAGACCGCCTGCGGCAATGCTGCTGGAGCCGACGATGAAGGAGCGGCGCGACAGCGTGAGCGCTGAGGGCGTTGAGGATGTGTTGTCAATGAGGTTGGAGTTCATGATGTGTGCGTCCTCGATCAAGCGGTGTGGTTGTGGTGGTCGCAAGCGGCGGCGGCTTGCGTTGGCCCGCTCTGGGTGGGCATGGCCGCAGCCAACACTTCAAACGCACGGGCACCAGAATGTTCAGCGGCGAACACGCCGGTGAATTCGCCGGTGTAGCCGTTGGCAGCGGCCATTTTTTTGTTGCCCGCAGCCAGGTGAATGGCTGCGCGAATACGCTGGTAAGTGCCGCAACGGCAGATGTTGGTCATGACATCGTCAATGTCTTTGTCGGTGGGTTTGGGGATGCGCTTGAGCAGATCCGCCGCCGCCATGATTTGCCCGGACTGGCAGTAGCCGCACTGGGGTCCATCCACCGCAGCCCAGGCTTTTTGGATCGGGTGCGAGCTGGTTTTGGACAAGCCCTCAATCGTGGTGATACGCGTGCCCACCAAAGCCGACGCGGGGATGGAGCACGACCGTGTGGGCGTGCCGTTGATGTGCACCGTGCAGGCCCCGCACTGGGCAATACCACAGCCGTACTTGGTGCCCGTCATGCCCAGCACCTCGCGCAGGGTCCACAGTAGAGGCATTTCGGGTTCGACATCCAGCGCGTGGTCTTTGCCGTTGACGTTGAGTTTGATCATGGGTCTGTCCTTAAGAAAAAAAGGGAGAAAGCAGGTCGGCTGAGCGAAGCAAAGTGATTTATATAACGTTCCCGCTCACTTACCCATCCGTCAATACCCTAAGGTTGTGGCTTGTGGGATATACCCTGTGGATATGACCCACGTAGAGGGGCTTCGTGCACAATCCCACACCATGCTCATCCATCCCCAAATTGACCCTGTCGCCCTGCAACTTGGCCCCTTGGCCATTCATTGGTATGGACTGACTTATTTGGCCGCGTTTGGCCTCTTCATGCTGCTGGGCGTGCAGCGCTTAAAACATCAACCGTTTGCATCCATCTCAGGATCCGGTGCGTGGAGTCGGCGTGATGTGGAAGACATCTTGTTCATGGGAGTGATGGGAGTGGTGATTGGCGGTCGCTTGGGCTATTGCTTGTTCTACAAACCGGGCTACTACCTGGGTCATCCGCTGGAAATTTTGGCGGTGTGGCAGGGGGGCATGAGTTTTCATGGCGGCCTGCTGGGTGTGATTGCGGCCATGGTCTGGTTTGCCCATTCCCGTCAAAGGCCTTGGCTGCAAGTCGCCGACTTCATTGCCCCATGCGTGCCGACGGGGTTGGCCGCAGGTCGGGTGGGCAACTTTATCAACGGCGAACTCTGGGGCCGATTGTCTGCGCCCGATCTGCCCTGGGGTATGGTTTTTCCCAACAGCGGGACCCTGTTGCCGCGTCACCCTTCACAGGTTTATCAGTTCTTGTTGGAAGGTCTTTTGCTCTTTGCCCTGCTGTGGTTGTACGCGCGCCATCCGCGCAAACAGGGCCAAGTCTCGGCTGCATTTTTGGTGGGCTATGGTGTGTGCCGATTCATAGCCGAGTTTTTCCGAGAGCCCGACAGCCACCTGGGCCTGCTGGCCCTGAACATGAGCATGGGCCAGTGGTTGTGCGTGCCCATGGTACTGGGCGGGCTGGCCCTGTGGGGGTGGGCCAGCCGTCAGAGCAAAGCCGCCACCGCCTTGGCGTGAACCACTTCACCATGGACAAATTTTTCATGGTTGGCCTCGACTTGACCCAGGTCATACAGGTAGTTGACCATCAGCCCGCAGGACTGTTTGAGTCCCTTGCGTGAGGGGTCGCCCAGCAGGTTGATGCGCTCCAGCCGTGCCCCGTTGTCCAGGTGAAAACGTGCCACAGGGTCGGCCCCGCTCAAGATGGACTGATGAGCCAGGTAGGCGCTGCACAGCCGCATCAGCGAGGCTTGCAGGTCTTTCGATAAGCCGCGTTGCAGCGTGGAATTGGCCAGGGTGGTCAGGTCGCCATTGGTGGCCTTGAGCAGATCTTCTTTAGCTTCGCTCAGGCGCAGCCCCAAGCCGCGCTTTTTGCCATGGAGGTGATGAAAGTCTGTGGTGGCCTGTAACCAGGCCGCAAAGCCAGGGATGGGAGAGAGGGTGCAAAAGGTCTTGATCTGGGGTAGCTCTTTGTGCAACTCCTCTGCCACGCGTTTGATCAAAAAGTTGCCCATGGACACACCGCGCAAGCCCGGTTGGCAATTGCTGATCGAATAAAACGCCGCCACCTTGAACTGGTCAGGTGACAAGGGTTTGGACTGTTTGTCGATCAGCGGTGTGATGCAGTTGGGCATCTCAGGCACCAGCGCCACTTCTACAAAAATCAGAGGTTCGTTAGGCAACTGCGGATGGAAGAACGCGAAGCAGCGGCGGTCTGGTGCCAGGCGGCGGCGCAGATCGTCCCAGCCGTCAATGGCGTGCACGGCCTCATGCTCAATCAGTTTCTCAAGCAAGCGGGCGGGTGAATTCCAATCGACTTTTTGCAACTCTAAAAAGCCAGGGTTGAACCAGCTGGAGAGCAGGTGCAGCAAGTCGTCTTCGAGTGAGCCCAGCTCGGGGTTGGCTTTGAGGTTGCGCAACAGCGTGCTGCGCATGGAGACAATTTCCGCCGTGCCACCCGGGGTGCGGTTGATGCGTCGAAACAGCTCTTGGCGGGGAGGCTCAGACACCTCAATGAGTTGTTTAAGGTGCTCTGCCGACTGGTCTTTGGCGTAAGCCTGGGCGGCGCTGAGGACGGCGTCCGGGCTGGGGGCGAAATCATGCACCAAGCGCAAGAAAAATTCGATGAGTTTGTCTTCTGGCAGGTGCTCAAAATGCTCGATCAACTGGTGGGCAATGGCAACGCTGTTGGCCTGCCCACGTTCGGACATGAGCACCTTGCAATCCCCCATCAAAGTGCTTAAAGCACGTTTATTGGAGGCTTTTTTGACAACATTTTTCAGACCAGCCAGCATTTTTTACCTTTGAATGTAAGTTATTTACCTTTAAGTGTCGGTAAATGCAGTCTTCACTACGGGATCTATTGTCTTATATCTGGCCTGGTATTTTTTCACTCAATCGTGAGAATTTTGGTGGCAATCATGTCCAAAGCGGGGCGCGCATTGCCTTGCTTGTCGGTCCACACCTTGGGGGTGAGCGACCCCGACACGGCCAAAGCATCGCCATCGTCCAGCGCCAAGAGTGCGCTGCTGGCCTCTGTGCTGAAGGTGATGACGTTGACGATGATGTGATCTGTCTCGCTCGTGCTCGCCTTGACTTTGGCCAAGGTGAAGTTGCTGCCATTTTTGCCATGACGGGTTTCCGCCAAGCCGACGAGGTGGCCGGAAATCAGACCTTCAATCATTTTGGGCTCCTGGCGGGTGAGGTTGAACTGGCGATATTGCACTCGCGCCGAAGCAGCGCCAGCGCGTCGGCGGTGGCTTGGGGCTTGTCGCTGCGCAGCATCGGTTCGGCCTCTGCGATGAAGCTGTTCCACAAGTGCAGGTAGTCGGGCTGGAGCTGCGCGGGGGCGTGTTGCGCGACAAATTGTCTCGGCAACTCGGTGTTCAGGCCCGATTTTTGGATTTTTTTCACGAGGCTGGACGCCAGTTTCTCGCTCAATAGCGTGGCGTGGCTGCCACCGGTTGCAATGCGCAGAAACAGGGTGAGCAGCGAGCTATCGTCACTGTGGCCGCCCGTGGCCTTGTCCCACACCGCAGAGTTGCTGCGCTCAAAGTGCTCCAGCTCGGCCAGTGGGTCTTCGCTCCAAAAATACCGGCCCATGAAGGCGGGGGTCTGGGTGAACAGCCGACGCACGGGCAAGCTCGCATCCAAGATGCGTGGCAGATCCGTCACCACAGAGGCGCAAACCGACTGCACCACCGCACGCCATGGCGCAGGCAGGTCTTTGGGAATGGCCAAGGGCATATTCACCGCTATAGCCAAGGTGTTGCCTGGGTACTTTTTACGCAAGCCGAGCATCATTTTTTCAAAGCCTAGCCAGTCGGGCAGGGTGCTGCGCTTGCACAGGCGAGACAGGAGCGCGGTGCGAATCACCGCCTCAGCGTCTGTGCCTGCGACTTCCAGTTCACTGGTGTCCAGTTCGAGCTGCTCGGCCATCCAGACGGCGGCCTCAACCAGGAGGGTGGTCTGCGCACGCGCAGCGTGCTCTGCGTGGTATTCGGGCAAGCTGCGCAGCGACCATTTGGCCAACAAAGGGATATGCTCGTCTTGAAAACCTTCGCGCTCATGCAGGCCAAAGTGGCTGCTCTGGGGCAGGGCAATCAAGGCCTTGAGCATGTCCGAGCCGCCCTTGGAGCGCGACAAAAGACTGTGGTCGCGCAAGGCTTGGGCCGCTTGGAGTAAGTCGCCCTCGGTAGATTCTTCCAGGTACAGGCTGATGAGGTTGACCATGCGGTCTTTGGCCCGCTCCAGATCGGGGCGCAAATATTCGGTGCCAAAGTAGCGGGCAATCTGCACCATGCCTTTGGGGGCCTCCTCGCACATCGTGGCCAGTTTCTCTGGGGAGAGGAGTCCGTGTTGTACGCCGTACTGCAAGGCCTTCTCAAAGAAGGGCCGCGCGTCAAATAGCGCGACGGATTGGGGGGCGAGTTCGATGCGGTCGGACATGGCGCAGTGGGCTTCAGATGGCGGATTCTTCGTCGTCTTCACGGGCCGCCGGGGTGGCTCGGCCACGGTCGGTTTCGCTGGTCTCAATCCGTGTGTCTTCGTCGAGCTGATCGTCCTCTTGATCCAAACCCAGGGCCTGCGCACGCATCACCAGCAGAGTTTCGGTGAATAAGTCCGGGCATTCGTAGCGCAGGTGCCAGGCCAATTGCATCCAGTCACCATCGGCCACCTCGTCAAGTTCCAGGCGCGGGCTGGCGTAGGCCGAAGCGAGCAGTGCCGTCTCAGACAGCATGTCGCCATCTTCTTCGACCGTGTCAAACGTGCCGGTGCGGGCGAAGGCTTCGATGCGGCCCCATTTCTCTGAGAAATAGTTGGCCATGGCGGTGCTGCCACCGTCCAGCTCGGAAACCGCGGTCAAAAATTCAACCGGGTCGGCATCATCCCGAAAAATGATGGAGTTGACCATGCCGCGCAAGTGGGTATGACTGAGGTCTTTGTACTGTTTCTCGATCACGATGGCGTGGGCAAACTGGGCTGGTGTGACCAGCAAATTGACAATCGACTCCTTGGATTGATCGTATTCGCGGATGACGGCCAGAATGTCCTTGGGGGCGAGCTGCTCCAGCACCACCATGAGGGCGTGGTCGCCCTCGGCATCGGCCAGCTCGGTGAGTGCGGACTCGGCACCTACGATATCGCCTGAGGCAATCAGGCTTTGGGTTTTGGCGATCAGGGCAAGGTGGTTCATGGTGTCATTCTTTGCGGTCAAAGCCTTGCTCGGCCATCCAGTCGGCAGCGGCTTCTTCGCGGGTGCGGCCATCGCTGTCGTCAGCATCGTCGGCAGAGAGGTGCTTGTCGTTGCGGTCTGCGTTGTCGTCGTCAGCGGTTTCATCTTCGTCACTGTCGTCTTCATCGCTGGCGTGGCTGTCGTGCGCGTGCTGGGGCTGGCTCTCCATGTACTCCAGGGCTACAGCCACACACAAAAAC
>JAYVPU010000174.1:0-22638 GCA_043757205.1 Comamonadaceae bacterium
ATAAATCAACTACTTACCCCACCCTCAACGGATTCAGACCCGGATTTCGAGCCCAATCAGCTCGCTCTCCTCTGAAGAACGTTGGGACACTACTGATGGTTTGTAGGAATTTCTCCTACACAGCCGGTTCAATAAACTGACACATCAAACAGGAATTTTCGGATTCAAGTTTCTGCAAGTGCCATCCAGAATGAACTCCATGGTCCCTCAACAGGGTTTGTCTTAAACCAAGGAGTCAATCATGACAGATGAAACATTCAACGCAGAGATTCGGGAAGTCAACTTGACCTACCTCATGCTGGCGCAGAACTTGATCCGCAAGGACAAGGCCTCCGCTCTTTTCCGTCTGGGCATCTCAGAGGAATCTGCCAATCTCTTGATCGCCATGACGCCAACCCAGATTTCCAAAATATCCAACACCAACATGCTGCTGTGCCGGTTCCGCATGGACGATGAAATGGTGTGGAGCCTGCTCACCAACCATGCCGTCAGCAAGGTGGACAACGACGCCACCACCCGACTGCATGCCAGCATCCTGATGGCAGGCCGCTATTCAGAAACCATGTAGGAGACCAGACCATGCTCGCCAAAAGTGTCCTCAATGAATCGCACGAAATTTCACGTGCTGTGGCTTTGATCCAACTCGGTGCTCGCTTGCAAGTGCTGGAGAGTGAGACCCACATTTCCTATGAGCGACTGCTGCGCTTGTACAAAGAGGTTGCCGGTCAATCCCCCTCCAAAGGGCAACTTCCGTTTTCGACCGATTGGTTTTTAACCTGGCAGCCCAATATCAACGCCTCGTTGTTTCTGAATATTTACGAGTACCTCGCCAAGGTCAGCGAACTCGAAGAAATCGACGCGATCATGAAGGCCTACAGGCTGTACAGCGAACAGGTCAGCGCCTTGGGCATGGAACCCATTCTGTCATTGACCCGCGCCTGGCGGCTGGTGAAATTCGTGGACAACAACATGTTGTCCATGACGTGCTGTAGTAAATGTGGCGGTCACTTTGTGACTGAGCCTTATGAAAACTCGCGTCACTATGTCTGTGGTTTATGCGTGCCACCCGCACGCGCGGGCAAGAGTCTGGGCGGCGGCGGAATCCTCTTGCACTAAGCACCCATTCACAACGTTCAATGCACAGGAAAAGGGGCTCAATGAGCCCCTTTTCTCATGATGCACGCACAACGAGGCGGCCTAAAATTAATTAAGCCACCGTCACCAAACCGCGCTGGCCATCCATACCCGTCAACCTTTTAACCTGAGCGCAAAACTAACATGCTAGTCATCATCGGTTATGTCGTCTCCATGGGCTGCATCTTCGGTGTGTACATCATTCACGGCGGCAACATTGCCGTGATCCTGACGGCACTGCCCTTTGAATTGATCACTATCTTTGGCGGCGCACTGGGTGCGTTTGCGGTGAACAACCAGCCCAAGGTTCTCAAAGCCACGCTGGCCACGATTCCCAAAGCGCTCAAGGGCTCCATCTACACCAAGGCCCGGTACATGGAACTCATGGCCTTGCTCTACGACATTCTTCAAAAGGCGCGCAAAGAAGGTTTGATGGCGATTGAAAAAGATGTTGAGACGCCCCACGAGTCCGAGATTTTCAAAAAGTATGGGGCAGTCGGCAGCGACCACCATGTCGTCGAGTTCATGACGGACTACCTGCGCATGATGGTCTCAGGCAACCTCAATGCGCATGAGATCGAGTCCCTCATGGACAGCGAGATTGAAACGCATCACCACGAAGCCCATGCCCCGGTGGCCGCCATTGCGCGCCTGGCCGGGGCCTTGCCCGCGTTTGGCATCGTGGCCGCCGTGCTGGGGGTGGTCAACACCATGGGTTCGGTGGGCCAACCGCCTGCCGTGCTGGGCGGCATGATCGCCTCGGCCCTGGTGGGGACTTTCCTGGGCATCTTGCTGGCCTACGGCGTGGTTGAACCCCTGGGCGGTCTGCTGGAACAAAAATCCGAGGACAGCGCCAAGGAGTTGCAATGCATCAAGACCACGCTGCTGGCCAGCATGCAAGGCTACAACCCGTCCACCGCAATTGAGTTTGGCCGCAAGGTGCTGTTCTCTACCGAGCGCCCGAGCTTTGCTGAGCTTGAGAGTCATGTGCGCGGCAAAAAATAAAAAGGTGGGTGAACCATGAGCACCGAAGGCAAAAAACTCCAGCCCATCATCATCAAGAAGATCAAGAAGGGTGGCCACGGCGCGCACGGTGGCGCGTGGAAGATTGCTTATGCCGACTTCGTGACCGCCATGATGGCTTTCTTCTTACTCATGTGGTTGCTGGGTTCGACCAGCGAAGGCGAGAAAAAAGGCCTATCGGACTACTTCGCCGCCCCCCTGAAAGTGGCTATGGCCGGCGGCAGCGGCGCAGGGGCGAGCAACAGCGTGCTCAATGGGGGTGGCGCTGATCTGACCCAGTCCGCCGGTCAATCCCGCAGAGGGGATGGCAGCGACCCGATTCAAAAAAAGAAGGCTGTGGAAGCCATGCGGGCCGAGGTGGCCAGGCAAGATGCCAAAAGAATGGCCTCACTCAGCGCAAAAATCAATGCGGCAATAACCAACAACGCCAAGCTGGCACAGTACAGCTCGCAAATTCGACTGGAGACCACGCCCGACGGCCTCCAGATCACCATCGTGGACGACCAGAACCGCCCCATGTTTGACAGCGGCAGCGCCGTGGTCAAACCCTATATGCGCGACATCCTGCGCGAGATCGGGGCGGCGCTCAACGATGTGGAAAACAAAATCAGCCTGGACGGCCACACCGATCGCGCCGCTTACGGCAATGGGGAGCGCGGCTACAGCAACTGGGAGCTATCGGCCGACCGGGCCAATGCCTCGCGCCGTGAGCTGGTGGGCGCAGGCATGCCCGACGACAAGCTGGCGCGGGTCATGGGACTGTCCTCCAGCGTACTGCTTGATTTAAGCGATCCCTTGAGTCCCGCCAACCGCCGCATCAACATTGTGGTCCTGACGCGAGAAGCCGAGGAGCGGTTGCTCAACCCGGAGCGCAAGCTCTCACAAGCCCCACCATCATCACAAACGCTCGCGTCCGTCTCGCCACCTGCCGGTGATGCCCTCCAAAAATGAAAATTCTCTTCAAGTAATGGGCCAAACAACCGATACAGACAACAGACCCACCAGAAAGACACAACCATGGCCAATCAACTCCGGTTTTTAGTTGTCGATGATTTGTCAACTATGCGACGAATTATTCGCAACCTGCTCAAAGAGATCGGATTCACCGAGGCCGATGAGGCCGAGGACGGAGTTGTTGCGCTGCAAAAATTGCGCAACAGCACTTTTGATTTCGTCGTGAGCGACATCAACATGCCCAATATGAATGGCTTCGAATTACTTCGGGAAATCAAAAAAGACGAGAAGCTCAAGCACTTACCGGTGCTCATGGTCACGGCAGAAGCACGCAGAGAAGACATTGTGTTGGCCGCTCAACAAGGGGCCGCCGGTTACATCGTCAAACCTTTCACCAAAGCCACGTTAGAAAACAAGTTGACGCTGGTTCTCAAGAAAGCGAGGCTGCAATCATGAGCGCCGCAGCCCTCACCCTGGACGCATTGGATGCATTCACCCCCGCCATCCATCTCAAGATCGGTGTGCTGACCCGCCAGTTGCATGACTCTTTGCAGCAACTCGGATTCACCGAAAAACTCCAGGGCAGTGCGCAGGAGTTGCCCGACGTTAAAAGCCGCCTCTCCTACATCAGCCGCCTCACAGGCGAGGCCGCGGAGAAAGTGCTCAACCGGGTGGATCAGGCCAAAATCGAACACGAGCTAATCAGTGCGCAAACCCACCACGTCTCCACCCTGCTGGCCAATGATCCGGCAGGCACGCTGGCCAACGGCCACCTCACGCATTACCTCGATGACATGGCCAAGTCCAGTCAGTTGGTGGACCAGCACCTGACAGACATCATGATGGCGCAGGACTTTCACGACCTCACGGGTCAGGTGATCAAGCGGGTGGTGAATCTGGCCACAACCATTGAAGAGCAATTGGTTGAGTTGCTGATCCAGACGGCACCCGCCGGTACGGCAATCAAGCCCAACGTCGAACCCAAGGATGCCGGATTGGCCGGCCCAGTGATTGATAAAGAGAATGCACAAGACGCGGTGACTGACCAATCCCAAGTGGACGACTTGCTGGCCAGTCTGGGTTTTTAAGCGGCTGATTTTTTGCTGTCATACAGTGAGGATGTACGAGAGGGGAATTGCGGTGGCAATTCCCCTCTTTTTCGTCTTTAGCTCGGGTGAGCCTTGTTGAGAATGGGGTGAACTCTAGGGACTCACTCTCATGGAATCCGCCAGCCAGGATCGCAATTTACCGGCCTCCGAGCGCAAGCTGAAAAAGTCGCGCGACCAAGGGCAAGTGGCGCGCTCACAAGACCTTTCCCACTTGGCCGTTCTGGGAGCGGGCGCACTGGCGGTCATGGTCTTTGCGCCCCTCTTGTTTGACCATCTCCAGTTGGCCCTGAGCCAACACCTGCACTTCAACGCCAGTTCGCTGTCTCATCCCGAACAGATGTTGTCCAGACTGCACGACATGGCCGCCACAGGTTTACTGGGCTGCGTGGTCTTTGCTGGCCTGGTGGCTGTGGCCGCCATCCTCAGTGCCTTGGCTTCAGGGGGCTTGGTTTTTAGCCTCACACCCGTGCTGCCGGACTTCAGTCGGGTCAATCCGCTCAAGGGATTGGGCAATCTTTTTTCAAAAAAGAAACTTGCCGAAGTCATGAAGATGACGGTCGTGACCCTCATTCTGATTGCCATCACGTCCAGCTATTTGAGTACCCATATGGCTTCCATGGCCACGCTTGTTTTACAGCCCTCGGTCATGGCCCTGCATGCACTGACAACTTGGTTGACTCAGGGTATGGGGCTCTTGCTGCTTGTGATTACAGGGGTCGCCTTGCTGGACGTTCCACTACAGCAGCTGCTGCACAAATCACATTTAAAAATGTCGCGCCAGGAAGTGAAGGACGAGAACAAAGAGTCCGAAGGCAACGAACAGATCAAACGCCAGCGTCGCGCCAAACAAAACGAATTGGCCCACCGCCGAAGTGTGCGTGCCGTGCCCCAAGCCGACTTTATTTTGATGAATCCAACTCACTATGCCGTGGCCATTCGGTACGACGACAAAACCATGGCCGCGCCACGCCTCATTGCCAAAGGCTCGGATCTGATCGCCATGAAGATCCGCGACATTGCCAGCGCCCATGCCATTCCTGTCATTCAATCGCCAATGCTGGCACGCGCCTTGTATGCCCATGCCGAGCTGAACGAAGACATCCCCACCACGTTGTACACCGCAGTCGCACAGGTGCTGGCTTATGTGTACCGCCTCAAGGCCGCGCTGCGCGGCGACGCACCCATGCCCGGTGAGCCACCTCAGCCCATCGTCCCGCCCGAGCTCGATCCGCTGAGCCCCAACGCAACAGCGTAAGCCCCCATGAACTCCATCTCTAAAACCTTGAATACCTGGCTGGGGCGCCATGCCCTTATGTTGCAAGGTGCCGCCGCGCCTTTGTTGGTGGTCGCGATTTTGGGCATGATGGTCTTGCCCCTGCCGTCATGGTTGCTGGATGTTTTTTTCACCATCAACATCGCTGTGGCCCTGATGGTCATGATGGTGGCAGCCTACATGCTCAAGCCGCTGGATTTTGCGTCTTTCCCCTCAGTGCTGCTGCTCACCACCTTGATGCGCTTGTCGCTGAACGTGGCCTCGACCCGTGTGGTGCTGCTGGAGGGTCACACCGGGCCTGGGGCGGCCGGTGCGGTGATTGAGGCTTTTGGTCATTTCTTGATTGGCGGCAATTTCGCTGTTGGCCTGATCGTCTTTGCCATTCTGGTCGTCATTAATTTTGTGGTCGTCACCAAGGGGGCTGAGCGCATTGCGGAAGTCTCCGCCCGTTTTGCTTTGGACGCCATGCCCGGCAAGCAGATGGCGGTCGATGCCGACTTGAGCGCAGGCACCATCGATGAAAAAGAAGCCAAACGCCGCCGTGCTGAAGTGGCCGAAGAGGCTGATTTTTTTGGCTCTATGGACGGTGCCTCCAAGTTCGTGCGGGGTGATGCGATTGCGGGCATGCTGATCTTGCTCATCAATGTGCTGGGCGGCTTTGCGGTAGGTGTCTTGCAGCATGATTTAAGCGCCAGCCAGGCGGCGAACACCTACATCCTGCTCGCAGTGGGTGACGCCCTGGTCGCTCAAATCCCGGGCCTGCTCATCTCCGTGGCGGCGGCCATGGTGGTCTCACGCGTAGGCAAAGATCAAGATCTTGGACGGCAGATCATCGACCAAGTGCTTGTTTCACCGAAAGTGCTGGGCATCACGGCATCGGTGATGGGTGTTCTGGGCCTCATTCCCGGCATGCCGCACCTGGTTTTCCTCCTGATTGCATCCCTCCTCGGTTACACCGCCTGGGTCTTCGCACACAAGCCGCCAGCCCCTCCCGTTCAAGAAACACCAGCGAACGCGGCGACGGATGGCGAAGCCAGTTGGGATGACTTGCAGCCGGTGGATCAATTGGGTCTGGAGCTGGGTTACCGGTTAATCACGCTGGTGGATAAAAATCGACAAGGTGATCTGCTCACGCGCATCAAAGGCGTGCGCCGCAAGTTCGCGCAAGAGGTGGGATTCTTGCCGCCTGCAGTTCATGTGCGCGACAACCTGGACCTCAAACCCAGTGTGTACCGCATCAGTTTGCGCGGCGTCATGGTGGGCGAAGGCGAGGCCTTTCCGGGCATGCACCTGGCCATCAACCCCGGCGGTATCACGACGCCCCTCATCGGCACCGCCACCACCGATCCAGCCTTCGGTCTACCCGCGCACTGGATCGATGAACGCCAAAAAGAAGCCGCGCAAATGGCTGGGTTTACGGTGGTTGATTCCGAGACCGTCATGGCCACCCATTTGTCACACTTGATGCAAGTCCAGGCCGCGAAATTACTCAGTCGCACCGAAACCCAGCAACTCGTCGAACATGTGAGCAAACTGGCCCCCAAGCTGATTGAAGAGGTGGTTCCCAAAATGATTTCGATTGCCGTCTTCCAAAAAGTGCTTCAACTCTTGCTGGAGGAGTCGGTGCATATCCGCGACATCCGCACCATCATTGAATCCATCGCCGAACACGCCAGCACCATCACCGACCCGGCCGAACTCGCACGCTGCGTCAGAGTCGCCTTGTCCCCCGCCATCGTGCAGCAAATCTACGGCCCAACGCGTGAGCTGGATGTGATTGCGATTGACCCGCCGCTGGAGCGCCTGCTCGTTCAAGCCTTGTCCAACGTCAACAGCCAGGCCCTGGATCCCGGTGTGGCCGACATGTTGACGCAAACCGCCGCCGTTGTGGCACTCAAGCAAGAAGAACTAGGGGTGCCTGCCTGCCTGCTGGTGCCTGACACGATCAGAAGTGCCATCTCGCGCCTGGTGCGCCGGGTCGCACCCCGGCTTCAGGTGCTGGGGCACAGTGAAATTCCAAACACTCACACCATCCGCATTGGCCCCATCCTCAGAGGAGCAACACCATGAACATCCAGCGCTTTCAGGCTCTCACCTCGCGCGAAGCCTTGGCCAAGGCACGCATGGCCTTTGGCGACAACACCTTGATTCTCTCCAACCGCCAGACCGCCAACGGGGTTGAAGTGCTGGCCGCCGCTGAAAACACTTTTTCCGAACTTGATGCAGCGCCTGTACCGAGCCCCAAAGCTGCGGCCAGCACCCCACGCAGAGCCACCTCAGCCCCCACGTCTCAAGCGCAAGTCGAGCAAGATGCAGATCAACTCGCCATGAGCACCTTGTCCTTCCAGGACTACGTGCGAGAAAGAATGCTCAAGCGCCGCCATGACAACCAAAAAGCCAGCGCATCACCCCGTACCGACGATACGGCTCCACGCACCGCGACACATCACTTCTCTGTCCCCATGGACGATGCGCCCAAACCATCGCCTCAGTCTCTAGCTAACCGGCAAACCGACACGGCCGCCGCGCCCACGCGCCCAAGCCCTGGCATTGCAGACGAACTACAGGCCATGAAGGCCTTGATTGAAGACCGCTTCAACACCTTGACCTGGCTTGGGCAGACCAACCAGAACCCGACCCAATCGAACCTGATGTTCAAGCTCATTCAGGCTGGTTTTTCCCCCGACCTGGCGCGCGCCATGGTGGGAAAAATGCCGCACGACACCACAGCCAACGGCGCTCTGCAATGGGCCGCCGAGGTGCTGGAGCGCAACCTCAAGACCGATGCACAAGCCTTGCCGCTCCAGGAAGAGGGCGGCATCTATGCCCTGGTCGGTGCCACAGGCGTGGGCAAAACCAGCACAACGGCCAAACTTGCCAGTTTGTGCGCTCGCCTGCATGGGCCGGCAAGCGTGGGCCTGATCACCATGGACAGCTACCGCATGGGTGCACACGAGCAACTGCGCAACTACGGTCGCATGCTGGGCGTGGTGGCACACCTGGCGCATGACCGCACGGCCCTGCAAGACCTGCTGGGCCTGCTCGCGAACAAAAAAATGGTGTTGATCGACACCGTCGGCATTTCCCCGCGAGATCCTCGAAAAAAAGACATGCTGGACTTGCTGACCCTGCCCGGTGTCAACCGCCTGCTGGTGCTCAATGCCGTGAGCCATGGCGACACCCAGGACGATGCCATCACCGCCTTTCGCTCACGCGGGCTTCAACAAGCCGTACTGTCCAAGATGGACGAGGCGATCAAGCTCGGCCCCGCGCTGGATGCCGTGATTCGCCACCAGATTACTTTGCGCGGTGTCACCACAGGGCAGCGGATACCGGATGACTTTGAACCTGCCAACGCCGCCAAATTGGTCAAGCTGGCCATGCGCACACCGAGCAAATCCGCTTTTGATCCACAAACAAGCGATCTGGGATTTTTCTTCACGCACGCCCACGCACAAGCCCAGGGAATTCTCCATGCTTGATGCGAGCTTCAATCCAGCCATAGGGAAAAACGAGCTGTTCACTCAGTCCGCGCAGCACGTCATCGTCATGGCGAGCAATGGGGATTGGCACGGCGAATTGCCCTTGCTCTGGAACCTGTGCTCGGCTTGGTCGGACATGAGCTACACCATTGCGGTCCTCGATGCCACCACCACGGAGTCTGACAACAACCCCGGGCTACAACAATTGATGGACAACATGCGCCTGCCCATCGGGGGCGATCTGGAGTCTGTCAATTGGGCGATCTACCCGGCGGCCGTGGGTTTATCGCAACTGACCCATCACCTGACGCTCACTGAGGTAAGCACACCCCTACAGACCCTGGGCCACTTGTTCGATAACTATGAAATTATTTTGATTTATGCAAGTGCTCAGAATCTGGCCGCTTGCCTACCGGACACGGGCATCGAGCCGCTGCTCCCCTTGAGCATAAACACCGTGTCCATTGTGCCCACCTACCAGGCCTTGAAGCACCTGATGCTCAAAGCGCGACTTCAGGCCACCACGGTCACGGTCGTGGACACCTCTAACCCCATGCACCTGCTGTCAGCCCAGCACGTGAATCAGCGTTTGCAAGATTGCGCCCTTAACTTCCTGGGTCAGCACATTTCAACCCTGACAGCGCCCTCACAGCCCTTGGACGATCACACCGCTGACGACATCAAAACCCTGGCCCTGCGCCTGCTGGAGCGCGCGGTCTCGGTCCGCCAAGACAGCTTCTCTCTGACGCGAACCTCTGCGCGCCCCCTTGACCCCTTTTTTACTGCGAGGCAACACTGATGTACACCGACAAAGGTCAGCCCGACCGAAACGCCATGCTTCGCCAGTACATGCCTTTGGTGCAACGCCTGGCGCACCACATGATGGCCAAGCTCCCGCCCAGCGTTCAGGTCGATGACTTGATCCAAGTCGGCTTGATGGGCTTGTCTGAAGCCCTGACGCGCTTTGAGGCGAGTCAGGGCGTGCAATTTGAAACCTTCGCATCACAACGCATTCGCGGTGCGATGCTTGATGAGTTGCGAGAGGGCGACTGGATGTCGCGCGGCTCACGCAAGAGCCAAAAAGACATTGAAATCGCCATGCGCCGATTGGAACACCGCCTAGGCCGAACGCCGCGCGAATCTGAAATTGCCACCGAGCTGAGCATGAGTTTGCCTGACTACCAAGCCCTGCTGGGCAAGGTCAAAGGCACGCAACTGGTCTACCTAGAAGACATGAGCGGGGGCGACGACGGAGACGACAGCTTTTTAGACCGCCACACGATGGACAGTGCGGCTGACCCCCTGCAGATGTTGCAAGACCATCGTCTTCGCACGTCTCTGGTTGAAGCCATCAACACCTTGCCCGACAGGGAGAAGTACATCATGAGCATGTACTACGAAAACGACATGAACCTCAAAGAGATCGCAGCGGTTCTCGGGGTCACAGAGTCACGCGTTTGCCAACTGCACAGCCAGTCCATCGCCCGACTGCGCACCAAAATGCGAGCCCATTGACGGGCTCACAAACGGACACTCACAGATAGAGATAGGCCCCCATCAAGGGGCGCTCAAGCCTTCAAGAAGGTAAACGCGCCGCTTTGCCGAACGGCCCCGCCATAGGGCCCGGCCAATTGGGCGTAACTGGCTTCGCGCGTGGCCGGCACGAGCGCCTGCAAGGCACGCTCATTCATCGCCGCACGTCGAATCAGCTGCTCTCGGTGCAAAGTCAGACTCATGGTGGCGCGCTCGAGCCGGACACGGTCGGCTCGGCTGGTGGGTGCCGCACTGGGTTGAGCGGCAAAAAAATGGGCCGTGTCCATGGCCAGCTTTTGTAGCGCCGCACTCGATGCGCAGATCACCTCAGGTTCATTCTGGCTCACAGCCAGCGCCAGGGCTTGGCACTGGCTCTCAATCTGAGTGAGCAACTGTTCCAATTCTGCGGGTGACATGGTGGATGCTCCCTGGAGGCCGTGTTATCGCGGCGAGCGGCTTAGCATTTCCTGCGCATTGGCCAGCAGCTTGTCCGCAATCGCACCAGGGTTCACTACATAAGTGCCCTGCTCAATTGCAGCGCGAACCGCATTCACTTTGGCCATGTCCACGTCGGGCACATCGCTGCTATGGGCTTGCTTCATGGCGCGTACCTCTTTTGAAACCGTCACCGCCACCCCGGCAGGAAGCGCGGCCTGGGTGGCCTTCGCCTCGCCCCCGGCTCGACCTGCCAGCTTGGCAGGATCGGCGTCGGCTGTCGGCTGTTTCGCAACGGCTGAAAAATCCAATGATTGACCTATTTTCATCACATACTCCAAAACACGGGGGCAGAGAACCCTCGTCCTATCACTATCGGCACATTCGCCATCGACTTGAGCTACCCAGCTTCAAAGCAAGCCAGGGGCGGCCCAGCTACATCTCGACCTGCACGGTACGGGCATCCAGAACTGTGCCTGACATCACCCGCCCGCCGTCCATTCTGACTCGGGTCATCTGACCCACCACACCGGGTGACAAGGCCTGCCCATCGGCGCTAATCTGGAACCCAGGCCCCTGAGTCAGCACTCGAACCTGGGCTCCCGCCTGAAACACCTGGGCTGCACGCACCATGCTTTGACGCAAGGCTTGCCCGGTGCTCAAGGCGCGGGTGGCGACTTGCCCCACCCAAGCAGCGGGTTCGGCCATGACGGGGCTGGCTTCATCCGCCCAGTCCACCTCAGCCACCATGCCATCTGCCTGCGTCAACACAAGCCCTGCCGCCACATCTCTGCGCACGACCCAGGCCTGCCCCCAGGCCCGTATGGTGACGGGTAGAAAAACGTTCCACTTCGTCTCCCCCGTCAAACAGCGCAGCCCCAATCGGGTTTTACCCCAGAGCCGCGAGCCGGGCGGGACGTAGGGCTGAACCTGCGTACAAGGGGCCAGCCGCAGGCGACTGTCCAAAGCTCCGACGACGACCTCGATGCGCAGAGGGGCAACACCTGAAGCTTGCACGTCCGCAGACGACTGCGCCAACAACCACCGCCGGGTGTTTTCTAACAGGTCGATTTCCGACAAGATTGGCGACACGCTTTGCGCTTGAACACCGGTTACCAGCCCACACAGGACACCCAGGAGGACAAGCACGCTGCGCACAGTTGGAATGAGATTTTTCATTCGAATCACTGTACGCAGCCTGCCCGCCGACAAAGCAGCCAAAAGCGGGGGAAACCGGCTGCAATTTCCCGTCTCACGCCTTCAAGTTTTCCCCATACTGACCGAACGTTTGAAGCTTTGGCACTCGCTCAGGGCTTGCCAACCAGAAGGTGAGGTGATTCATGTTTGCACAATTGAACAGCGCGTTGGACTTTCAGGCCAAAGCCCTGGTGGTGCGTGCTGAGCGTCAACGCGTGATCGCCAGCAACATTGCCAACGCAGACACGCCCGGCTATGCGGCCCGTGAGCTGAATTTTCAGGACGCCATGAGCCAAGCCTCGGGGGCCAGTGCCTTACGCCCGCTTTCGCCTGCGGCTTCCGGCACGGGCCACGCCAGACATCTTCCGCTGGCCACCAGTTCGGGGGCGTTGGGCTCTGCCTCACCACTGGCCTACACCACACCCAACCAACCCAGCATGGATGGCAACAGCGTTGATCTGGACCGAGAACGCAGCAAATTTGTGGACAACGCCGTGCGCTACGAATCCACACTGCGCTTTATCAACAGCCAGTCCAAAACCTTGCTGAGCGCCATCCAAGGTCAATGAAGTTTTGATTTCCCCCATTGGAGCCCACCATGTCCATGTTTTCAATTTTCGGAGTGTCAGGCAGCGCCATCAGCGCCCAGTCGCAAAGGCTCAATGTGGTGGCCAGCAATCTGGCCAATGCCGATGCCGTGGCGGGGCCGGACGGCAAAGCCTACAAAGGCAAGCAGTTGGTGTTTGAAACGGTGTTGATGGGCTCTGACGCCTCAGCTGGTGTCAATGTCAAAGCCATCCAGGAAAACCAGGCACCTGGCCGGCGCCTGCACGACCCAAACCACCCCTCGGCCGACGCAGAAGGCTATGTCACGCACTCCAATGTCAACCCGGTTGAAGAGATGGTCAACATGATGTCCGCCTCACGTTCTTACCAAAACAACGTGGATGTCATGAACACAGCCAAAACTCTGTTACTCAAGACCCTGCAAATGGGTCAATAAATCAGAAAGCACTCGCCATGATCACAGCAACCGGCAACACCACCAGCCCAACCCCACTCGCGGCAGGGGCCAACACATCCACCAGCGCGTCCAGCAGCGACTCAACCATCACCGACCCCGCCGCCATGCAGGACCGGTTTCTCAAGCTTTTGGTCGCGCAAATCAACAACCAGGATCCGATGAACCCCATGGACAACGCGCAAATGACGAGTCAGATGGCGCAGATCAACACCGTCAACGGCATTCAGCAACTGAACCAAACCCTCACCAGCATGTCGGCACAATTCAGCGCCATGCAGGTCTTGCAAGGCAGCAACATGGTGGGGCAAAACGTGCTCACTGCGGGCACAACACTCACCGCCGACCCCAGCACAGGTCTGGCCAGTGCTGCCTTTGATTTGGCTGGGGCGGCTGACAATGTCAGCGTGGATATTTTGAGCCCCAGTGGTCAAGTGCTGGACAGCGTCAACATGGGCACGCAGACCGCTGGGCGACATGGTTTTGACTGGAACACCAGCAGCTACCAAGGCACGGGGAAAGTCAGCTACCGCGTCAACGCGACCTTGGGCCAAAAGCCTGTGGCCACCACCGCCTTGGTGCAAGAAAAAGTCGTCTCGGTGGGCGCTGTCAACGGAGCGCTGTCCATCCAACTTCAAAGCGGTCGGTCTGTGAGCTACAGCGACATCGCCGCCATCCTTTAACTCACCGCAATTCACCCAAGGAGCACGTCATGACATCTCAATCAGGTCTATCCGGCTTAGCCGCCGCCAGTCGCAATCTGGACGTCATTGGCAACAACATCGCCAATGCGAACACCGTTGGTATGAAAGCCTCTCGTGTGGAGTTTGCTGAAGTGGTCGCCGCCTCGCTCGGCGCAAGTGGGGGCAGTGGGGGCGGCATTGGCGTGTCTGTTCCCACGGTTTCACAGTCCTTCAGCCAGGGCAACATCACCATGACAGGCAACAACCTGGATGTCGCCATCAATGGCGGGGGCTTCTTTCAACTACAGCTGGCCGATGGCACCACGGCCTACACACGGGCCGGGCAATTTAAACTCGACAGCCAGGGCAATATGGTGTCCAACACCGGCGGTAAAGTCATGGGCTACCAGACGACCACTGCGGGTGTGCCAACCAGCGTCACGGCGGGCCCACTGAAGCTGCCCACCAGTGCGCCCATTGCCGCCAAGCCCACTTCGTCCATCAGCGCCGAGTTCAACCTGGACGCCCGCGCACCGATCGCAGCCACCACCGCGCCACCGACACCCCTATCGACCTACGGCACGGCCTTCACAGCCTATGACTCACAAGGCGTCACCCTGCCAGTCAGTCTTTATTTCACGAAAGTCACTCCCGCTGCCGCTGCCACAGATCAATGGGCTGTTTACGACTCACTGACGGGCACCTCCGTCGGCTCACTCGTCTTTGACGCGACGGGCAAGTTGTCCAGCGGTAGCCCCATGACGCTGAACTTGACGCCGCCCGCCCCCAGCACCGTCCCCGCTTTCCCTGTCACCGTTGACCTGAGCAAGGTGACGCAATATGGGGCGAACTTCAGTGTCTCCAATCTGACCCAGGATGGTTACCCACCGGGATCACTCACGAGCATCAAAATCGGCAACGACGGCATCATTACCACCAACTACTCCAACGGCCAATCGCAGGCCGGCGGCATGCTGGCATTGGCAGACTTTCGCAATGTGCAGGGTTTGGCGCAAGTGGATGGTGGTAATTGGGTCGAAACCTTTGCATCAGGACAACCCGTTCAAGGGCAACCGGGCCAGGGGAAATTCGGCGTCACTCAGTCGGGTGCCCTAGAGGACTCCAACATTGACCTGACCGCAGAGCTGGTCAACATGATGACGGCACAGCGCGCCTACCAGGCCAGTGCGCAGACTATCAAGACTCAAGATCAGGTCTTGCAGACCCTGGTCAATATGCGTTGAGTTGAATCCGCCCATCCACGACTAAAGCACTCACACCATGGACCGCCTGATCTACACCGCCATGACCGGGGCCAACGCAGCCGCCCACCGGCAAGCCGTGTTGTCCAACAACCTGGCCAATGCCTCGACCCACGGGTTTCGCGCCGAGCTGTCCACCTTTCGCGCCGTGCCCTTGCAAGGCGAAGGTCTGGCCACACGGGTGTTCGCCCTTGAAGCCACCGCCGGCCATCTGGACACCGCTGGCCCGGCCCAGAGCACGGGCCGCGACCTGGACGCCATGGCACAAGGCAACAGCTGGTTTGCCGTGCAAGGACTGGACGGCACCGAGGCCTACACCCGCAATGGGGCGTTTGAGGTGTCACCCCAGGGCAGCTTGATGACGAGCAATGGTCTGACCGTGCTGTCGGACGGCGGCGCTCCCATCACTCTGCCAGCAGGGGCCAGCGTCAGCCTGGGGGCTGACGGTACTCTGAGTGCCAAGACGGGCAACCAGCCTGCCACCAATGTGGGCCGCCTGAAGATGGTCACACCCGTGGCGCAAGACCCCCTTCACCGGGGCACAGACGGCCTGTTCCGGTCGGCCTCGGGCGCGCCCCTGCCCAACAGCGCCACAGCCCGTCTGTCCACGGGTGTGCTGGAGAGCTCCAACGTGAACGCGGTGGAGACCATGGTGGGCATGATCCAGACCGCCCGCCAGTTCGAAGTCCAAATGCGCCTCTTGCAAAACGCCGAGACCAACGACAAATCAGCGTCTCAATTGCTGAACCTTCAAGGCTAGAGCTAAAGAAAGGAAACACCATGATCAACTCTCTGTGGATTTCAAAAACCGGCATGGAAGCCCAGCAAACCCAGCTGGACATCATCTCCAACAACCTGGCCAACGTCTCCACCACCGGCTTCAAACGCGCCCATGCGGTGTTTGAAGACTTGATGTACCAGAACCTGCGCCAGGTCGGCTCCAGCAGCTCGGAGCAATCGCAGCTGCCCACTGGCTTGCAAATCGGCCTGGGCGTGCGTACTGTGGCCACCAGTCGCTCGTTTGCGCAGGGCAATGTGCAGCAGTCCAGCAACTCAATGGACGTGGCGATTCAGGGCAATGGTTTCTTCCAGATCACGATGCCCGACGGCACGCTCAACTACACGCGCGACGGCTCGTTTCAGATCGACGCCCAGGGCCGACTCGTCACGGCCACGGGCCACCCGGTAGCCAATGGTGTGACTGTGCCCGCCAATGCCACAGGCGTCAGCATTGCCGCCAATGGCACCGTCACCGCCATGATCCCCGGCAACGTGACGCCGCAACCGATTGGCACCATTGCCCTGGCCAACTTTGTCAACCCGGCGGGCCTGGACCCACGCGGCCAAAATCTGTATGCCGAGAGCCCCGCCTCGGGCCAGCCCCAAGCGGGCACACCGGGGGCCAACGGTATGGGCTCTTTGATGCAGGGTTATGTGGAAACCTCCAACGTCAACGTGGTGCAAGAGCTGGTCACCATGATCCAGACCCAACGCGCTTATGAGATGAACTCCAAGGCGATTCAAACCTCGGATCAGATGCTGCAAAAACTGGGGCAACTGTGATGGCCACCGCACGCCCCTGGCTCCTCCTCGTCAGCGCAGTGAATGCGGCTCTGCTGCTCAGCGGCTGCGAGTCGCTGTCGCAAACCGTCAAGGTTGACTTTGCCGAGCCCAAGTCTATCGCGCTCGCACCCGTCCCGGCAGCACTCGCCACAGGCCTACGCCCTGCGACCGGCAGCCTGTTTCAAACCGTGAGCTACCGCCCCGCGTTTGAAGACCGCAGAGCCCGACTCGTGGGCGACACGCTGACCATTCAAATTGTGGAGAACGTCACGGCCAGCCAGAAGTCCACCTCCACAGCCAACCGCAGCACCAGCCTGGCCGGAGGGGTGACAGGCTTCCCTGGATTTTCGTTCCCGTCTGAAACGCAAAACCGGGCCACCCTGGGGGCCAGCTCAGCGAGCGACTTTGCAGGCAAGGGCGGAACCGAAAGCGCCAACACTTTTTCCGGCTCCATCACAGCGACGGTGTCCGAGATCTTGCCCAATGGTCACCTGGTGGTCATCGGTGAAAAACAAATCGGCGTGAACCAGAATGTGGATGTGCTGCGGTTTTCCGGCACGGTGGATCCCCGCGCCATCCTGCCAGGCAGCATTGTGAGCTCCAACCAAGTGGCCAACGTGCGCGTCGAATCCAAAGGACGTGGCGCCACCAACGAAGCGCAAACAGTTGGCTGGTTAACGCGCTTCTTTTTCAGCTTTTTGCCTTTTTGAAGGCGCTCAGAATGGCTTGACCTGCTCTTTCTTTTATCGACAGGTTTTGTGAATTCTTTAGCACATTGCCATGACACCACCACTGAACCATTTGCTGAGCGGCCCACTACGCCAGATCGTCAGCGGGCTATTGATGGCCAGTTTGCTAATGCCATGCGTGAGCCTGGCAGGACGCATCAAAGAGGTGGCGGCTATTGAAGGGGTGCGCAGCAACACATTGACCGGCTTTGGCCTGGTCATCGGGCTGGATGGCACGGGCGACCAGACCACGCAAATGCCCTACACCTCGCAAAGCCTGAGCAACTACCTGCAGCAATTGGGGATCTCGCTGCCGGTCGATGCGCTGGCCCGGCTTCAGCTCAAAAACGTGGCGGCGGTACTGGTCACCGCGCAACTCCCCGCCTTTGCTCGCCCCGGTCAGACTGTGGACGTGAACGTCTCCTCCATGGGCAATGCCAAGTCGCTCAAGGGTGGCATGCTGATCACCACGCCGCTCAAGGGCGCGGATGGTGAAATTTACGCTTTGGCCCAAGGCAATCTGATCGTGGCCGGGGCTGGGGCCTCAGCCGGCGGCAGCAAGGTGCAGATCAACCACCTGAGCGCGGGGCGCGTGCCCAATGGCGCTCAGATCGAACGCACCATTCCCACGCCTTTGCTGGAAGGCCACAGCTTCAAGCTGGGGCTGGAGGCGTCGGACTTTCAAACCGCGCGGCGGGTGGCCGAGGCCATCAATGCCCGCTTTGGCCCCACCACCGCCCGCGCGCTCGATGGCCGCACCGTCGATGTCCAGGCCCCCATGGAATCCAACGCCCGCATCGCTTTCATTGCCGAGATGGAAGAGATTCAGCTGGAGGCCTCCATCCCCGCCGCCAAAGTCGTCATCAACTCGCGCACCGGCTCCATCGTGCTGAACCAGGCGGTCACCCTCGGGCCCTGCGCCATAGCGCACGGCAACCTGTCGGTGAGCATCAGCTCCACGCCCATCATCAGCCAACCCGGCCCCCTGTCGGGCGGACAGACGGTGGTACGGGAGAAAGCCAACATCCAGATCAAGCAGGAGCCGGGCATCCTGATCCAGCTGCCCGCCGCACCGCTGCTGGCCGATGTGGTGCGGGCCCTGAACGCGCTGGGTGCCACGCCGCAAGACCTGCTGGCCATTCTGCAAGCCATCAAGGCCGCAGGTGCCTTGAATGCGGAGCTGGAGGTGATTTGAGATGGGCCTGAATCCGCTTTCGCAAACGTCTGCTTCGCCCGCCAATGCGCTGGCGGTTGACGCCCGAACGCTCAACAGCCTGAAGCTGCAAGCCGGTCAAAACACGCCTGCCGCCATCAAGGAAACGGCCAAACAGTTTGAAGCCCTGTTCATGCGCGAACTGCTCAAAAGCATGCGCGAAGCCACCATGAAATCAGGCTTGATGGACAGCGCACAAGGGGACTTGGGCACGGACTTGCTGGACCAGCAGTTTGCCGTGCAAATGTCAGGTCAGCCTGGCGGACTGTCTGACTTGATTGCCCAACAACTGACGCGCCAGATGAGTGGCAGTCAAGCCCCACCCGCCTCACCCCCCGAGTCCACGCTCTCCTTGTCTGAGCGCACGCCCACCTCAGTCACCGGCTCAGGCATTGCCCCTCAAGCCCACTTCATTCAGCGCCACGGCGAGGCCGCCGCGCGGGTCGAAAAGTCCAGTGGCATCCCGGCCAGCTTCATGATCGGCCAAGCCGGGCACGAAAGCGGCTGGGGTCAGCGTGAAATCAAACGGCCCGACGGCAGCCCCTCCTTCAACCTGTTTGGCATCAAGGCCACGCCCGGCTGGACGGGTCAGGTGGCACAGGTGACAACCACCGAATATGTCAATGGTGCAGCACAAAAAACAGTCGCCAAATTTCGCGCCTATGACTCCTATGAGGACTCGTTTCGCGACTTTTCCAAACTGATCTCGCAAAGCCCGCGCTACGCGCAGACGCGCCAGCAAACGGGCTCGGTACAAGCCTATGCCAACAGCTTGCAAAACGCGGGCTACGCCACCGACCCCGACTACGCGGCCAAGCTGAGCCGGGCCATCAACACCACGCTGCACATGCAGCGTGCGCAGAGCTGAAGGAGCACCCCATGGCAGATGTCATGAATATCGGCGTGCGGGCCTTGCTGGTTAACCAGAGTGCCTTGCAAACGGTGGGCAACAACATTGCCAACGTCAACACGCCAGGCTACTCGCGTCAGTCGGTTGTCCTCAAAAGTGTGGGTGGGCAGTTTTCCGGCTCCGGCTATTACGGCAAAGGGGTGGCGATTGAGACGGTGCAGCGCAATTACAGCGAGTTTTTGACTCAGCAAGCCGCCCTCTCCAAATCGGTGGCGTCAGGCGACACGGCCCGCTACAACAACCTGAGTCAGCTGGAAAACATCTTCCAGGGCGGAGCAAACGGCTTGGGAGCCTCCATCAGCAATATGCTCAACGCTTTTTCTGATGTGGTGAATGCACCGACCGATCTGACTGCACGCTCAGTCGTGCTGACCCAGGCCGATGAAACCGCCGCTCGACTGCGCACGGCTGCGGGCCAGCTCAATGACCTTAAATTGGGCACAACCGCGCAGCTTCATACCGATGTCACCACCGTCAACAATCTGGCTCAACAGATTGCCACGGCCAATAACCAAATCACAAAAGCCCTGGGCAGTGGTCACAGCCCGAACGACCTGCTCGATCAGCGTGATCAGCTGATCAGCCAACTCAACCACTATGTTCAAACGACGTCCATCCCCGCCGACGATGGCAGCGTGGGTATCTTCCTGAGCGGCAGCCAGCCTTTGGTATTAGGCACGGCAGTCTCCCCACTCAAGATCGCCAACGACGCGTTCAATGACCCTGCCAAAAGCCAGCTGATGATGACAGTCAGCGGGGCTCCCCAAAACCTCGATGCGGCCCAGCTGGGCGGCGGTGAGATGGCCGGGTTGTTGCGCTTTCAAAACACGGATCTGGTTGAGGCGAGCAACCTGTTGGGACGTATGGCCCTGGCCATTGGCACCCAAATGAATACGCAGCAAACCCTGGGCCTGGACCTCAATGGCAACCCCGGCACACCGCTGTTCAACCTCAAACCCATTCCCAATGGCTACCCGGCGAGCAGCAACGCCCTGCCCGGCACCACACTCAGCGTGGGGGTGCAGACCAGTCCCAGCGCCGGTTCGCCGTCTTTGGTGGCCTCCAATTACGAGCTCAGCTTCAGCACGGCCACCACCGGCAGCATCACCCGCTTGTCAGATGGTGTAGTGACGGCTTTTGATTTTGGTGCAAGCAACCCACTCAAGATCGACGGACTGGACATCCAGAAAAGCGCGGTGGCCGCTACAGCGGGTGACCGCTTTTTGATCACCCCGTTCAGCGCTGCGGCCCCTAGTATGTCCACCGCTTTTTCTTCACCGCGCGGTTTGGCCATGGCCAGCCCGGTGGCCGCACGCGCGGGCCTAAACAACGCAGGCACGTTGGTCGTAGACGGCCTAGCAGCGCGCTCGCAACCTGCACCGCCTGCCGTCACGCTGAGCTTCACCGGACCCGGCACCTACACCCGCTCCGACACCGGCGTCACCCTCTACGCCTACACGCCCAGCCAGCCGATTGAATACAGCACGGCCGGGCCATTGACCGGCTGGTCGCTCACGCTCAAAGGCGTGCCCCAGGCGGGCGACAGCTACACGGTGCAGCCCAATGCCTACCCGGCGCTGGACGCCAGCAATGCCCAGGCCATGCTGGACTTGCGCGACCTCGCCCTGTTTGACGGCGGCCCCCTGACCGATGGCTACGCCAGTCTCATGGCCAGTATCGGCACACGGGTGCAAAGCGCCAAGACCACCATGACGGTGTCGGCCAACATCGCCACCCAGATTGAAACCGATCGAACCAGTGTGTCGGGCGTGAACCTGGACGAAGAAGCCGCCAAGCTGCTGCAATTCCAGCAGGCCTATCAGGCCGCAGGAAAGATGCTGCAAATTTCCCAGAGCATCTTCGACACCCTGATGCAGAACCTGGGGCGCTGATGATGCACGCTGAAAGGACTTCACATGACCGTGCGAATGGGTAGCGCCAACCTGTTTGACAACACACTGGCCAAGCTCTCCAGCCGCCAGGTGGAGTTGTCCGGCCTGCAAGACAAGTTGTCCGCTGGCAAGAAGGTATTGCATGCCAGCGACGACCCCGCCGGGGCCGCTCAGGCCGAGCGGGCCCTGACCCGCGCCACTCGGGTACAGACTGAACAACGCGCCCTGGGCTTGCAGCGCAATGCCATTGCCACCGCCGAAAGCACCCTGGGTGATGCCACCGCCGCCCTGCAAACCCTGCGCGACCTGGTCATCAGCGCAGGCAACCCGGCCATGAGCCCCGCCAATCGCAACAGCATCGCCCAGCAAATCACCGGCCTGCGCGACCAGTTGTTTGGTTACGCCAACCAACAAGACAGCAACGGCATCCCGCTGTTTGGCGGCCTGGGCAGTGCGGGCGCGCCTTTTACCGATGCCGCCAGCGGCGTGGTCTTCAACGGCATTGCCGGTCAACGCGCCTGCACCGCCGTGTCCATCCCCAGCCTGATGGACGGGCAGGCAGTCTGGATGGACGTGCCCACCGGCAACGGCGTGTTCACCGTGGGGCTTAACGCAGCCAACTCCGGTACGAGCTGGACCAACGTAGGCCAGGTGCTCAACCCGGCGGCGCTGACCGGGCACAACTACAGCGTGAGCTTCCAGGTGACAGCGGGCGTGACTACCTACAGCGTGACCGACACCAGTACCGCCACCGCTGTCGCCACGGCCCAACCCTACGTCGATGGCAAAGCCATCAACTTTGACGGTCTGTCGTTTACCGCGCATGGCGTACCGGCCAATGGCGACAGTGTGCAACTGGCCTCCAGCACCCGAACCGACCTCTTTGACGTGCTCGACAACGCGATCAACAGCATCAACCAGGCCAGCGCCCCCGGCCACCTGATCACCCAGGCCACCACACTGGCATTGGTCCAGATCGATGCCGGCATGAGCCGAATTCAATCGGCACGGGGCATTGCCGGTGACTTTCTCAACCGGGCCGACACCATTGACAAAAACCAGCAAACTAAGGCTCAGCAGCTCGCCGCCGACCGCTCACGCGCCGAAGACATGGACATGGTGCAGGGCATCTCGGACTTCCAAAACCAGCAGACCGGCTACGAGGCCGCGCTCAAAACCTACGCCCAGGTGCAACGGCTGTCGCTGTTCAACTACCTGAACTAGCC
>JAYVPU010000175.1:0-22473 GCA_043757205.1 Comamonadaceae bacterium
GTCTATCTATCTCGCCTGCAACGCCCGCTGCCTGACAGCACCGAGGTGGAGGACATCACTTACCTGCGCTTTGCCTTTTGCGGCGAACTGGGCGCGGCCCAAACCGATCGCCAGCTCGACACCGGCATCGTGCGCACCCTGTGGCTCAGCCCGGATGAGATACGTGCCAGCACCGCGCGACATCGCAGCCCCTTGCTGCTGCGCTGCATGGAAGACTATTTGAGCGGCCAGCGCTTTCCGGCGGAACTGGTGTACACGGATCCTTCGGTTCAGTTGCTACAAAATTAACAGCCTCTCACATTAGCAGTCCTGTCGGACTATCCAGATTTAAATTTCATTTTTGTTTGCTATAAAAAACGTAGCGTTAAATGTTAAAACTTTACCTGTCCTGCCATGTAATTTTGACCATGTCCGACTTCATTCTCGCCGACCGCAAAACCGACTACCTGCTGCCCCCCGTCGGTAGATGACTGACTCACGCACGGCCACATCGTCAAACTCGAAGCCCAGCTCAGACAAGAAGTCCAGGAGTTGCTGGCACTGGCAGAAGACGCTGATACGGCCAACATCCCCGATGGCATGAGCCTACCCAAAAGAACTCAAACTACGCGAAGACCGCCTGGCGGCAAGCCACCCACAGCCCCCGAGCCTGGAGCCAAAGACAGCGACCAGATCAACCTGACAGACGGGTTTGCCAGGTGTGGTCATGATTCATTTCTCCTTCTGTTTTGTCATCCTACGCTTCCTGGACCAGCTACGCCGTGAACACTGCCGACAACCCTGGCAAGGCAATGCCCTGTAACTGCGTGCGCCAAGTCTGTCCGGCCAGCAAGGGCGGTGCTGTCGTCACAGTGCCCGTGGTGACCAGTTCGTTCGCCTTGATCGGTTGTGATGAGGGCTGCTGGGCCAACACCGCCATCAAATGCGCGATGGCCGCCAAGGGGTTGCCCAGCACGTTGGACCCCAGGCCAGTCTCGCGCAGCACACCGTTGCATGACAGCGTCAGAGAAAACTGGGCCAAAGATGCGATGAGATCGGGGCCTAGCTTATCAACGGCTTGGGGCTCACCCAGCAACAGCGCGCCGTGCAGCCCTCCGTCAGCAATCGTGTCGGCGGCCTGAAACTTCCAGCCGGGGAAGTGCGACTGCACCACCTCAAAACCGTGTGCCACCCAGTCAATGCACGCGAGGATGGACGCCAGATCAGCACCCACCGGTGGTGCCGTATGAAAGTGGAAAACAATCTCGGGCTCGATGCGCGGCTCGGTAAGGCGGCTGATGTTGTAGCTGCCGCGCCCGCCACTCAGGTGAGCCAGCGTGTGCTCGTACACATAAGCCCACATCGGCTCGCGCACCCCGTAAAGCGCCCACATGTCCGGATTGGTAAAGCCAATCTTGCGCCCGACCGGAACCGCCCCTCGCGCCACCCGCTCCCGGTGAATCAGGTCGGCCACGGTGTAGGCGCTGGCCACGTCGAAGTCGCTGTGCTGCGAAGTGAGCGGGCTGAGCTGGCGAACCTCGTCCTGGGCAGACTTGATTTGGCGGGCGAGAGAGAGGAGGTGAGTAGGCATGGAGATGGGCTGGTATTTCCGACTATCGTAGGCCGACTTCTCCATGCGAGTCAACGCGGAGGCAAGTGGATTCGTCTAAAGAAAAAGCGAAAACACACGACAACTGGGCATCATAGTTTTTGCCCCGTCACATACCCCATGGTTTGTGGCAACCACAGCACGATCTGCGGGAACAGCGTCATCAGCAGCAAGGCGAGGATCAGCAGCGCGGTAAAGGGCAGGCCTTCGCGCACCATGTCTTTGAGCGGGATGCCGGTGAGCGCGTTGGTGACGAACAGCAACATGCCAAAGGGCGGCGTCACCAGGCCGATCATCATGTTGACGACCACCACCACGCCAAAGTGCACCAGGTCGATGCCGAGCAGCCGTGCCGCCGGAATCAGCATGGGCACAAACACCAGCAGCATCACCGACACGTCCAAAAAACAACCCAGCACTAAAAACAAGGCGTTGACCAGCAGCAAAAATCCGAGCGGACTCAAGTTCAAGCTGGCGACCCACTGGGCCAGCAGTGCGGGAACGCCCTCGGCGGCAAAGGCGTAGTTGAGCAGGTAGGCGGCGGCGATGATCATGGTGATGACCGCACTGGAACGCAGCGACTCCAGCGTCACCGCAAACAGCGCTTGCGGGCTGAAGGCGCGGTACACCACACCCGCCAAAATCAGCGCGTGCAGGGCCGCTACAGCCGCCGCCTCGGTGGGCGTGAACGCACCGGTGTAGATGCCGGTGAGCAGCACCACCGGCAGCGTCAGCGGCAAGATGCCGCGCAGCACAATGCCGGGCACTTCGCGCAGTGGGATCGGGTCGTCCTTGGGCATGTTGCGTTTCGTCGCGATGAGGTGTACGCCAACCATCAGCATGAGCGCCATCAGCAAACCCGGTACCACACCGCCCAGGAACAGCGCGCCAACCGAGGTGCCCGAGACCAAGGCGTAAATCACCATGGGGATGCTGGGCGGAATGATGGGCCCAATGGTGGCGCTGGCCACCACCACCGCACCGGCAAAGCCCGGCGTGTACTCGGGCTTTTTCAACATTTGTTTGATGGTGACCAGACCCGGCCCAGCGGCGTCAGCAATGGCGCTGCCGCTCATGCCCGAGAAAATCACGCTCACCAGAATGTCCACCTGCGCCAACCCGCCGCGCATGCGGCCCACCAGCAGGCGTGAGAACTCGAACAGACGCTCGCTGATGGTGCCCGCGTTCATCAGGTTGGCGGCAAACACAAACAGCGGCACGGCCAGCAACACATAGCTGTTGTACAGACCATTGAGCACCTGCTCGGCGGCCAAGCCCATGTCTTGCCCCTTGATGGCCAAGTAGGCGATGCCACCGGCCAGCATGGCAAAGGCGATGGGCGCGCGCAAGAGCATGGCCACCACCATCACAAGCAGGAGGGTGAGAAGAGCGACGCTCATAACTCTCGCTCCCAATGCCGACCCAGCAGCCGAACAACACGCCAAACATAGCGCAGCACCAGCGCGATCAGCAGCAAACCGAACGGCAAAAAGACCCAGTGAAACGGCAGGCCCATGACGGCGGTGGCTTCGCGGCGCATGAACCAGATGTAGTCGAGACTGCCGGGCAGTGCCCAGGCGGCCAGCCCCCCCACCAGCAGGGCGGCGGCCAGCGCCATGCGGCGGCGCGTGGGTGCAAACGCCTTTTGGTAGAGCAGGTCAAAAGCCACATGCTCTTTGTCCCGGCACACGACCGCCGCGCCCCACAACACCACCCACAGGTAGAGGATGGTGGCAGCCTCGTCGGTCCAGGCCAGAGGCTGGTTAAAAATGAAGCGTGCGGTGATCTGGATCACGAACACCCCAAACAACAGGGCAAACAGCAAAACGCCAAAGGCATCGGCAGCGCGGCGCAGGCGCGGGAGCAAAGAAGATCGCATCAACGCGTCGCGTTAATGCGATCTAGCAGACCGCCCGGCCAGACTTGGGCGTAGTCCGACTTCAGGTAGGCGGCTTGCACGGCTTTGCGAAAGGCGTCCACATCCGGCGTGGTGATGCTCAGGCCCTGGGTTTTGAGAAAGGCCACCAGCTCGGCTTCATCTTTGATGCGTTGCGTGTTGTTGTACTGGGCGGCGGCCTGAGCGGCCATTTGTAGTTTGGTTTTTTGTTCGGCACTCAAAGCTGTCCACAGCTTGTTGGGCACGCAGATGAAGAGGCTGTCCACCAGGTGGCTGGTGAGGGCGATTTGCTTGGTGACTTCATAAAACTTAGCGCTGCGCACGGTGGGCAGGGGGTTGTCCTGGGCGTCGATGGTGCCGGTTTTCAGGCCCAGATAGACCTCGCCAAAGGCCAGCGGCGTGGCCGTGGCCCCCAGCGCTTCGCCCAAAAACAACCATTCTTTGCTGCCCGGCATGCGCAGCTTCACGCCTTTGAGGTCCGCTGGTGTGCGCACAGGGCGCGCCTCGCGCAGATTGAGCTGGCGCGTGCCCAGGTACAGCGGCGAGAGCATGGTCAAGTCCATTTTCTCGCTCACCCGCTTGAATAACTCGACACCTATGGGGCCGTTGAACACCTTCATCAAATGGGCCGGGTCGCGGATCACGTAGCCCGCGGTGAAGATGGAAAATTCGGGCACGATTTTGGCAATGTCAAAAGCCGAAATGCTGGCCATCTCCAGGTTGCCGCGCGCCATGGCCACGGGCTCGGCACCCTGTTTGAACAGGCTGGCGTTGAGGTTGATCTGCACGTCGAACTGCCCCGGGGCGGCTTTATCGAGGTTGTCTTTGAGCACTGTCCACATGCGCGCGTGCCAGTCGTCCGCCACGGCCGGGGTGGAGATGCGCAGCAGCTGTTTGCTTTGGGCCAGGGCGTGCGGGGTATGGATGCTCAGAGCCAGGGCGGTGCCCAGCAGGGTGCGACGCGAAAAGTGGGGGTTTGCTTGAGTGCTCATGGGCGCTAATATAAGGGACTTGTCTCGATTGGATCACCATGAATGCCCGCATCCACCCCGCCGTTTTGAACGCAGCCCAACTGCAAAACGAAATCGACCACGCCTGGGATACGGACCTTGTCCAACAGCTCACAGACTACATCCGCATCCCTGCCAAGTCACCCATGTTCGACCCGCAGTGGGCCGCGCACGGCCACATCGATGCCGTGGTGCGAAACGCAGCGGATTGGGTGCAAGCGCAAAAAATTGAAGGCCTCGCGCTGGAGGTGATTCGACTGGAGGGCCGCACGCCGGTGCTGTTTTTTGAGGTGCCTGCGTCCAGCGGCTCCAGCAAGGACAGCGAGGCGACGGTGAAGATCTCCAGCCAAACCGTGCTGATGTACGGTCACCTGGACAAGCAGCCCGAGTTCAGCGGCTGGCGCTCTGACTTGGGCCCGTGGACGCCGAAGTACGAGAACAGCAAGCTCTATGGCCGGGGTGGGGCGGACGATGGCTACGCGGTGTACGCCAGCATCACCGCCATTGCCGCGCTCAAACGTCAAAAGATCGCGCATCCGCGCATCGTCGGCTTGATCGAGACTTGCGAAGAAAGCGGCTCTTATGACCTGCTGCCCTATGTGGATGCCCTGCGCACGCCGGGCCATGATCGGCTGGGCGATGTCGGTCTGGTGATCTGTCTGGACTCGGGTGCGGGAAACTACGATCAACTTTGGCTCACCACCAGCCTGCGCGGCATGGCAGGCGGCGTGCTCAAGGTCGAGGTGCTGAGCGAGGGGGTGCACTCGGGCGATGCCAGCGGCTTGGTGCCGTCGAGTTTTCGCATCCTGCGCCATCTGTTGGACCGTCTGGAAGACAGTAAAACCGGCCACCTGCTGCCGCACAGTTTTCATTGTGAAGTGCCGCTGGAACGACTGGCGCAGGCGCGCGCGACGGCGGCCATTTTGGGCGATGAGCTCTACCAGCGCTTCCCCTGGGCCCACTATGACTGCGAGGGCTCGGCACGCTTCACCCTGCCCACCACCACCGACCCGCTGCAGGCCCTGCTCAAACGCACCTGGATGCCCACCCTGAGCGTGACCGGGGCGCAAGGCCTGCCCGATTTTCAGAACGCCGGCAATGTGCTGCGCCCCTACACCGCCTTCAAGCTATCGCTGCGCCTGCCACCGCTGGTGGATGCCGGGCTGGCCGTGCAGCAGCTCAAGGCCTTGCTGGAGGACAACGCGCCCTACCAGGCCCGCGTGACGTTCGAGAGCGGCGGCAGCGCCACCGGCTGGAATGCGCCCGAGACTGCGCCGTGGTTTGCGCAGGCTTTGAATCTTGCCTCACGCGCGCACTTTGGCGCAGACTGTGGCTACATCGGCCAGGGCGGCACCATTCCGCTCATGGCGATGTTGTCCAAGGGTTTTCCGAAAGCGCAGATGATGGTGTGTGGCGTGCTGGGGCCCCAAAGCAATGCGCATGGCCCGAATGAGTTTTTGCACGTGCCTTACGCCAAGAAACTCACGGCCACCGTAGCGCAGGTGATTGCGCAAATGCCTTGAGTGTTCGCCTTAAACACGCCCCCTGAAATAGTCCTCAAACCCTTTGGCGTCCATGGGCGAGCCCAGGTGGTGACCTTGAACCTCATCACAATGCAAGGCCCGAAGTCGCTCCAGCATCGTTGCATTTTCAACCCCTTCGGCCACGGTTTTCAGCTTCAGGCTGTGGGCCATTTGAATGATGGCGCGCACGATGGCACCATCGTCCGAATCTTGCGTCAGGTCGTGCACAAAGGACTGGTCAATCTTGAGCTTGTCCACGTCAAAACGCTTGAGGTAGGACAGGCTGGAGTAGCCGGTGCCGAAGTCGTCGATTGACAACTTCACTCCCATGCGCTTGATCTGCTGCACATCGCGCAAAACTTTTTCAGTGTCGTGCAGCAAGATGGTCTCGGTCATCTCCAGTTCAAGACAACGAGGATCAAAGCCCGTGGCTTTCAAGGCCTGGGTGACCACGTGCACCACATCCCCGCGTTTGAACTGCACCGGTGACAGGTTGACGGCGATCACCAGTGCGGGCAGACCGGCCTGCCGCCAGGCCACGCCCTGACGGCAGGCCTCGTGCAGCACCCACTCACCGATGGGCACGATCAGGCCACTGCTTTCGGCCAACGCAATAAAACGGGCCGGGGGCAGCAGGCCTTGCTCAGGGTGGTGCCAACGAACCAGTGCCTCCACCCCGACCACTCGCCTTGTGGCCAGTTCGATCTGCGGCTGGTAGTGCAGCACAAGCTCCTGGCGCTCAACGGCTTTGCGCAAGCCGTTCTTAAGATAGAGGTGGTCTGCAGCCTGTAGGTTCATCTGCTCATCAAAGAAACGGTAACTATTGCGTCCGGCCTCTTTGGCTTGGTACATGGCGGTGTCGGCCTTTTGGAGCAAGGTCTCAAAGTCTTTGCCATCGTCAGGGTAAATGGAAATGCCGATGGACGCGCTGGTCGAAAGCTCATGCCCGTCCAGCTTGAACACGGCAGACACTTTCGCCAGCAGCTTGTTCAAGACGGGCGTGATTTCATCGGCGTGGTGCTGGTTGGACAGCACCATCAAGAACTCGTCCCCACCTTGGCGGCAGATGGTGTCGGTTTCACGCAGGCCATCGGTCAACCGGGTGGCGACCTCCTTCAAAAAAAGATCGCCAATGGCGTGCCCGAGCGAGTCATTGACGGTTTTGAAATTGTCCAGATCCAAAAACAGCAAGACCACCTGGGTGTGTGCGCGGTCGGCGAAAGCCATGGCCTGTGAAAACCGGTTTTGCAAGAGCAAGCGATTGGGCAGACCGGTCAGCAGATCATGGTAGGCCATGAATTCAATTCGTTGCTCCGCCGCTTTGCGCTCGGTGATGTCGCTGACCATGGCCAGGTAACCGCTGATGTGACCCGCTGCATCTTTCAAGGGCGTCAAGGTGGTGCTGATCTGTTTTAAGCGGCCATCGCGGTGCAGGCGTTGCAGCTCCAGATCCAGAATGTGCTCGCCCATCATGACGCGCTGGCGCAAGGCGTCAGACTCGTTTTTCCTATCCGCAGGCAGGGTTTGCAGGGGTTTGCCCATGGCTTCTTCGGCCGTCCAGCCATAAAATTTTTCAGCCGCCGGGTTCCAGGACGTGACGCGGCCCTGGGGGTCCCGCGTGAAGATGGCTGAAGGTGAGCTGGCAATGATGGCCTGGCTGAACTGCTTTTCTGAGGCCAAGGTTTGGTTGCTCTCTTGCAGGGCCTGTACGGCGGCAGCCTGACGCTGCCAGGCGCGGTAGATGAACACCGACATCAACAGCGTGACCACGATAAAAACAGCGAACAATGCGCTGGTTTTGAGGGCTTCACCGTACCAAGGGGCCAAGTAATCGGTAGCGGCCAAACCGATAGAGACATTAAAGGGCGTGATCGCAATTTTGCGGTAAGCGCCGATGCGTTCCAGGTCGTCAAAGGTGGAACGATTGGTGTAGATGCCCTCAGTCCGCCCTTGCGCCATGAAAGCCACGATTTGGGGCGCCCGAATCTTTTGACCGAGCAGGTCCGCATCGCCCGGGCGCTCCGGCACCCGTGCCACCAACCCGAAATCATCATCAAAAAGAACGAAGGTGCCGTGCGGCCCGATTTGAAGTGTCGAAAGCCGGGCCGTGAAGTAGGTGACAGGCACGGTGACCAGCACAACACCCGCAAAAGCGCCATCGACATGCCGAACAGCTCGGGCCAGGAAAAGGGCGGGGTTGCCACCGACCCGGGTCACATTGGGCTTTGTGATCAGCAGGCCCAGCGTCGGCTCGTCTCTCAGACGCTGGAAGTGCGGTCGATCCGCAACGCTCACCCGGGTGTTGTCCAGGACGCCGGTGCCGTGCGTCAGCCAACCTTGCACATTCGCCACCTGGATGCCATCCATGGCGGAATGCTGCTGTCGCTGCGCTTCAATGAAGTCGTTCAGGGCCGCCACGGAGGCGCACCCTTCCTTTTCTTGCCGCTGAAATTCACTTGCAATATTGAGCAAAGTCACGTCGATCAGGCGCACCGAGGCACCAACGTCGGTTTGCACAAACTGCGCCAAATTCTGGCTATTGATCGCCGCACTATGTTCGTATTGGAGTCGGCTTTGGTAGAGCGAAAACGCCGCCAAGCCACCCACCAACAAATAGAGCAAAATTTGGATAACGGCCAAGCGCAGCAAAAGGCTTTGCCTGACAAATGAACCGGTATTTCGAAAAGATTTCAACATCTTCAGGCCTCATTTTACCCCTATGCCATCCGCGAAACACCCGGTAGCCCCTTGGTGGTCGTCAAGAAAATCGAAATCGTGACGAAATCAACCCTTTCCACCTTTGTCGCCCTGGACGGCGACAAGCTCTTACTTCAGGACTGGCCCTTGTCAGACGATCAACCACTGCGTGGTGTGGTCTTGCTGGTGCATGGCCTGGGCGAACACGCCCGGCGCTACGACGCACTGGCCCAGCGGCTCAACGCCTTGGGCTTTGCCGTGCGCGGCTATGACCAGTATGGGCACGGCGAATCCGGCGGTGTGCGTGGCGGCCTGCCCTGCGACACCCGTCTGCTGGACGACCTGGCGGCTGTGCTGGAGAGCACGCGGGCGCGTCTGCACCCGAACACACCGCTGATTTTGCTGGGGCATAGCCTAGGCGGCTTACTGGCTGCACGCCTGGTGGCGTCAAACCCCGGCAAAGTTCAGGGCCTGGTGTTGTCGTCCCCCGCTTTTGACTTGGTTCTGACTGCTTTTCAAAAAATCTTGCTGAACGTGCTGTCACGCACGGCACCAGATTTGCGTGTGGGCAATGGCTTCAGCCCCGCGCTGATCTCGCACGACCCGGCGGTGGTGGCCGCTTACCGGGCTGACCCGTTGATCCATCGTCGCATATCGGCCCGCTTGGTGCGCTTCATGCTTGACGCCGCTCGGGCCACGCTGGCGCAGGCTTCAAGCTGGAAAGTGCCCACCTTGCTACTGTATGCGGGGGACGACAAGATCGTCAATCCGGCAGGCAGCCGGTTATTTGCGGCTGCCGCGCCCAAGTCCCTGGTGCTTGCCCATGGGTTTGACGGGCTGTACCACGAGATCTTTAACGAGCAGGATGCCGAGCCCGTGTTCAAGTGCTTACGACAATGGCTCGAGGCTTTAATCCCAACCACACCAGCGCCACACCAATCAGGGCCACGGGCAAGGCCGAACCCAGACTGAGCAGCCACCAGCCTTGGGTGGTGACCAGCGCGCCCGAGGCAAACGAGGTGAAAGCCATCACCGCAAACACACTGAAGTTGATGGCCGCTTGGGCGCGGTCTTTTTCCTCGGGGCGGTAGGCCTGCATGGCCAGCGTGGTGCTGGCGGTGAACAAAAAGTTCCATCCCACACCCAGCAAAAACAGCGCGGCCAAGAACTGCTGCAAGTCCACGCCCGACAAGGCAATAGCGATACAGCCCGCGTTCAGCGCCACGCCCACCCCCATGATGGGCACCGTACCAAAGCGCTTGATCAAATGGCCGGTGAAAAATCCCGGCGCAAACATGCCAATCACATGCCACTGCAGCACCAGCGCGGCGTCGTCAAACGGGTAGCCGCAGACCTGCATGGCCAGTGGCGTGGCGGCCATCAAGAGGTTCATCACGCCGTAGCCGAGGGACGCGCCGATGGTGGCGACCAAAAAAATCGGCTGTGTCATGATTTGCCACAGCGGGCGACCCGCGTCATGACCTGGCAGTTTGGCGGGCACGGGCGGAAAGCGCACAAAGGCCATGAGCACCATGGCCAGCAGCGCCACCCCGGCCAGTGAGAGATAGGCCCCGGCAAAGGGCGTGGACAAGAGGTTTTTGGTTTGTTTGGCCAGGTTGGGGCCAATGATGGCGCCAATCAGGCCACCCGCCAGCACCAGCGACACGGCTTTCTCGCGCAGGGCCGGGGCCACCAGCTCGGCAGCGGCAAAACGGTAGAGTTGGCCGTTGGCGCTGTAGTAGCCCGCCAACAGGGTGGCGCTGACCAGCAGCCAGAAGTTGTGGGTTTGCGCCGCGTACGCGCACAGCAGGGCCGACAGACAGGCCACCACCAACCCGATCTGAAAAGACACCCGCCGCCCCCAGCGCGATTGGGTGCGCGCCACGATGCCCGTGCTCAAAGCACCACCAACCACATAGCCCATCACCGGCAGCGTCGCCATCCAACCCAGCGGGGCCAGGCTCAAGCCCACCAGGCCGTTAATGGCGATGAAGATCAGGTTGTTGGTGAGAAACAGACCTTGGCAGACGGCCAGCAGCAGGAGCGGGGGATTCATTGGGATCCAGTTAAAAATGCCAGCGCGGCGAGCGGGGCGGTCTCGGCGCGCAGCACGCGTGGGCCGAGGGTGACGGGGGTAAAGCCAGAGCTTAAGGCCAAAGCTTCTTCGGTGGGGCTCAAGCCGCCTTCGGGGCCGCTGAGGAAAGTGTAGATGGGCATGGTGACTTTTAAGGAGCAATCATCATCTCCGTTCGCCCTGAGCCTGTCGAAGGGCCCTTCGACAGGCTCAGGGCGAACGGCCACTTCTTTCAAGGGCCGTGCCTGCGTTTGCAGCGAGAGCAGCAACCTGACGTGCTGCACCTGTGTCGCTGCGCTCGAAGAGGCCTTGCGCAACCACTCGGCCAGCGTCATCACCGGGTGCACCGTGGGCACCTGGTTGCGCCCGCTTTGCTCGCAGGCGGCTATGGCGATGCTTTGCCAGTGCGCCACCTTCTTGGCCGCGCGTTCACCACTGAGGCGCAAAACGCTGCGTTCGCTCATCAAGGGTTGGATGCTGGCCACGCCCAGCTCGGTGGCTTTTTCTATCAGCCAGTCCATGCGCTCATTGGCGGGCATACCCATGACCAAGTGCACGGCGCAGGCCGCCTCACGCGCCACGGCGTGGTGCGTGCCGACTTGCACCTGCACGTCGCTGCGGCCCATGTGGGTGATGCTGGCTTCAAACTCGCCGCCGACCGGCACCCCACTCTCGGCGTTCTGGTTAAGGTCGCCATTGAACAGCGTGATGGTGTCGCCCGGCTGCAGGCGCAGCACCTGCACATGGCGTGCCGTGCTGGCGGGCAAGTCCAGCAATTGGCCGCTGAGCAAGGGGGTGGGGCAGTGAAAACGCGGCATGTTCACATCCGGCCATAGGCAAAGCCACTGACGGCTTCGCTGCCCTCCACCTTGTCGATCAAGCGCATCAGGGGTTTGAGCTCGACGTAGCGGTTGGTGGTGGCGCGGATGTAGTGAATGAAGCGGGGGGTATCGACCAGGTACTGGGGCTTGCCGTCGCGCAGGGTCAGGCGGGCAAAGATACCGGCCACTTTCAGATGACGTTGCAAGCCCATCCACTCCACGCCCCGGTAGAACTCGCCAAAGTCATCGCCCACCGGCAAGCCAGCGGCGCGGGCTTTTTGCCAGTAGCGGATGGTGACGTCGAGCACAAAGTCTTCGTCCCAGCTCAGAAACGCATCGCGCATCAGGCTGGCGATGTCGTAGGTGATGGGGCCGTACACGGCGTCCTGGAAGTCTAATACCCCTAGCGGGGAGCCCTGCATTAGATTTCTGGGCATGAAGTCACGGTGGACATAGACGCTGGGCCAGCGCAGGTTTTGCGCGATGATGTGTTGGAAGGCGGTGTCCAGCGTCTGGCGCATCGCAGTGTCGATCACCACACCCCGGTGCCGGGCCAGGTACCACTCGGGGAAGAGTTCCAACTCGCGCTTGAGCAGGGCTTCGTCATAGGCGGGCAGTACGCCGGGCTGCGAGGCCAGCTGCCAGGAAATGAGCGTGTCCACGGCTTGCAAGTACAGGCCCAGATTCGCTTGGGGGTTCTCGCGGTCGATGACTTGCATCAGAGTTTGAGCGCCCAGGTCGCTCAGCAGCATGAAGCCTTGGGCTTCATCCCAAGCCAGCACCTGCGGCACGTTCAAACCGGCGGCCTGCATCAGGCCCGCCACATGGACAAAGGGGGCGCAGTTTTCCTGCGACGGGGGGGCATCCATGATGATGCGACTGCCGTTGGCGCTGTCCACCCGCAGGTAGCGCCGAAAGCTGGCGTCAGCCGAGGCCAGGCGCAGAGTCGCAGGCTGGAGCTGCTGCGGGGCCTGGAGGGTGGCGAACCATTGATGGAAGGCGGCTTCGCGCTCGGCGCTGGCCCAAGAGATGGCGATTTCGGGCATGGGCAGGTCGCTGGAACGCGATGGAGTGGCAGGGGCGGTGGTCATGGATAATCCATTCTACAAACCTGAGCCTGTGCGCGACGGCGCTGTGTCCTCAACCGATGAATTGAATGTCCGCTCTTTGCCCTCCGCCCGATGCATTTGCTGTCGCTTAAATTGAACTTGCGGCTACCCAGCCCCCACTTCGCTCTGCGACCACTGGCCTTGCTGGTGTGCCTGTTGTACCAGGGCGAGTTCGCGCGAGCGCAAGCGGTAGATGTCGCGCCTGAAACCCCGATTGAGCCAGCGGCAAAGCTCAAAAGCAGCCCTTTTCTGCAAGAGAAAATCTCCCCAGCGCAGCGCAGTCAATTGCCCACTTTCCTTTTCGGCGACCTGCTCACCGGTCAAACCGACAAAGACATGGTGCTGCAAGGACAAGCCGAACTGCGACGCGGCGACACAGTGATTCGCTCTGACCGACTGAGCTATGAGATCCCTGAGGACATGCTGCGGGCCAGCGGCCATGTACGCGTCAACCGGGCGGGCAATGTGTTTGAGGGGCCGGGGCTGGAACTCAAGGTGGATGCCTTTGAGGGGTTTTTCAAACAACCCAGCTACCGTTTCCTGGCCACCGGTGGCCACGGCGAGGCGGATCGGATTGATTTTCTGGACGACAAGCGAGCGGTGGTTCATAACGCCATTTACACCAGTTGCCAGCGCGTGCCGGGCCCTGGCTGGCTGCCGGATTGGTTGATGCACTTTACCGCCATGCAGATGGACACCGAAGACGATGTGGCGGTAGCCACAGATGCCAGGCTGGAATTCAAGGGCACTACGTTGTTGAACCTGCCGTCCCTCAGCTTCCCCCTGAGCGACAAGCGCAAATCGGGTGTTCTCCCGCCCACGTTTGGTGTGGACAGCACCAGTGGTACGGTGGTGACCGTGCCCTATTACTGGAATATCGCCCCGAACCGCGATGCCACCTTGTCCCCGACGATCATGAGCAGCCGGGGCATTGACTTGGGCGGCGAATTTCGCTACCTGGAGCCGAGCTACAGCGGACAGCTGCGTGCCAACTACATGCCTGGCGACAAGCTCAGCGGCACGGATCGTTGGGGTGCTGCGTACTTGCACCGGGGCATCATCGACACCGGCTTGCCCTCGGTGGGGAACATTGGCCTGAACCTGAACCTGAACCGGGTGAGTGACGATAATTACTGGCGTGATTTTCCACGCGGCACGACATCGCTGACTCAGCGTTTACTGCCCAATGATGTGAACTTGAACTGGGCCAAGGGCGATTACTCAGCCGCCCTTCGCACGTTGAGTTGGCAAACACTGCAAGACGTGACCTCGCCTATTGTTCCGCCCTATGACAGGATGCCCCAACTCATGGCACGCTACGGGCGACTGGATGTGGGTGGGTTTGATTTCTCCGTCGAAGGCGACACCACCCAGTTCCAGGCCAATCGCGTGTTGACCGGGCAGCCCAATGCGCAGCGCAGCTTCATGCTGTCCCAGATCAGCCGACCTTGGCTCGGCGCGGCTGGGTTCATCACCCCTAAGGTGCAGTTGCATGCCAGCACCTACCAGTTTGACGCGCCCTTGGCCAATGGTGACAGCACAGCCTCACGCATCGTGCCCACTTTCAGCCTGGACAGTGGCTTGGTGTTTGAGCGTGATGCCAGCTACCTGGGACAGAGTTTTCGCCAGACGCTGGAGCCGCGCCTGTTTTATGTGTACACGCCTTTTCGTGACCAGAGCCATCTGCCCAATTACGACTCAGGAGCGTATGACTTCAACTTCTCCAGCATCTATACCGAGAACGCGTTTGTCGGTAACGACCGGATTGCTGACAACAACCTGCTCACGGCCGGTGTCAGTACCCGTTTGCTTGATCCGCAAAACGGTGCCCAGCTGGCCAACTTTGGCATCGCGCAGCGTTTTCGCTTTGCCGATCAAAGTGTCACGCTGCCGGGAGGCACCCCTTCTTTGGCGGGCTTGAGCGATGTGATGCTGGGGGCCTCGGTCAACTGGGATCGCCACTGGGTGGTGGACTCGACCGTTCAATACAACCCCAGCACCTCACAATCGGTGCGCTCCTCAGTCGGTACGCGCTACACTCCCGGCCCATACAAGGTGCTGAATGTGGCTTACCGATTTCAGCGTGATCTCAGCGAGTTGATCGATGTGGGTTGGCAGTGGCCGTTGACGCAAGCCACCGATCGGACGGAGCCAGGCTCGGGTCGCTGGTACAGCGTGGGGCGGCTGAACTACAGTCTGCCCGACAGCAAACTGGTCGATTCCATTTTTGGTTTTGAGTACGATGCGGGTTGTTGGGTCGGCCGTGTGGTGCTGGAGCGCTTGTCCACGGGCCTGGTCTCCACCAGCCAGCGCATCATGTTCCAGCTTGAATTGGTGGGGTTTTCCAGGCTTGGCATTGACCCCTTGACGACTTTGAAAAATAACATTCCCCGCTACCAGACCCTGCGCGAGCAGGTGAGTCCGACCAGCCGCTTCAGCAATTACGAGTGACCCCTATGACTTCTCGCCTTTTGGCTCCTGCAGCCGCTTGCTTTATCGCACTGACCTTCACGCTTGTCGCAGGCCAGGCCCAGGCTCAAATTCGGGCGCTCAAGCCCTCTAACAGCTTGACGCTGCCACTGTCGCCTGCGCCAACAACAACGCCCGGTGTGCGTCAAGCAGATTTCATCGTGGCCATCGTCAATGCCGACCCCATCACCAACAACCAGGTGCAGATGGAAGTGCGGCGTACCTTGCAGCAGTTGGCATCGCAAGGGCAATCCGCTCCGAATTCACGGGACATTAACGCCCAAGTCCTGGATCGACTCATCCTGGAGCAGGTGCAACTGACCCAGGCGACTGAAACTGGGATCAAGGTCGAGGCGTCGTCTGTTGACCAGGCGGTTCAAACTGTGATGCGACAAAATAAAGTGGACTTGCCCGAGCTTAAAAATCGCTTGGCCAAGGACGGCATTGAGTTCACCCAGTTTCGCAATCAGTTGCGTGATCAACTCACGCTGACCCGCTTACGCGAGCGTGACGTGGAGCCCCGCGTCAAGATCAGCGACGCAGAAGTTGATCAGTACATCAAAGAGCAACAAGACATCAGCAACAACCCCGCGAATGTACAGATCAATTTGGCCCATATCCTGATTGCTGTGCCCGAAGCGGCCACCTTGGCGGAACAAGCCAGCTTGCAATCCAAAGCACAAGCAGCGATGACGCGCGCGCGCGCAGGCGAAGACTTCGCGGCCCTGGCACGCGAGTTCTCCAGTGCGCCAGACCGCGCCAACGGGGGGCAGCTCGGTCTGCGTACGGCTGACCGTTATCCGCCCTTGTTTTTAGAAGCCACACACAACCTGAGCGTCGGCGCACTCTCCGGGCTGCTTCGATCTGGCGCGGGCTGGCACATCCTCAAGGTCTTGGAGAAGCGCTCGGCGGGCTTGCCGCCCGCCTTTGTCGCGCAAAACCGGTCACGCCACATCCTGCTGCGTCTGAGTCCCCAGTTCAGTGAGGCCGCTGCGGTGGAAAAACTCAACGACTTTAAAAAGCGCATTCAAACCGGCCAGAGTGACTTTGCCACGCTGGCGCGTCAAAACTCGCAAGATGGCAGTGCTGAGCAGGGGGGCGACTTGGGCTGGGCCAATCCGGGACAGTTTGTGCCCGAGTTCGAGGCGGCCATCCAGTCGCTTGACCTCGGTGAGGTGAGTGCGCCTTTGATATCGCGCTTTGGCGTGCACTTGATTCAATTGATGGAGCGTCGCAACGCCCCTCTGGAGCCGCGTGAACAACGCGAGATGGTGCGCAACATGCTGCGCGAGAAAAAGCTGGACGAAACCTATACCTCCTGGGCCCGAGACCTACGGGCACGCGCCTACGTGGAGCTGCGCGATCCCCCACAATGAAAATATATCGCCCCCACGGTCGCCCACTGCGTGTGGCTCCCTGCCCCCCGAGGGGGCCGTGCCTTGCTTGGGGCGGCCCGGCGCGGCGGCTTGCCCCCACGGTCCCGTTGAACGCATGAAGCACATCCCGCGCAAGCGTTTCGGACAGCACTTTCTGGCCGACCGCAGCATCATTGAGGACATTGTTCAGGCGATCAACCCACTGCCGGGGCAGGTGATGGTTGAGATTGGGCCAGGTTTGGCCGCGCTCACCCAGCCGCTGGTCGAGCGGCTTGGGCATTTGACGGTGATTGAGTTGGATCGAGACCTAGCTGTGCGCTTGCGTGCCCACCCGCAACTCGCCGTGATTGAGTCCGATGTCTTGACAGTGGATTTTTCACAACTTTCCAAAGATAAGAACGCCAAGCTCAGGGTGGTCGGCAACCTGCCCTACAACATCTCAACCCCCATCTTGTTTCACCTGCTTGAGTTTGTGGACGTGATTGAGGATCAGCACTTCATGCTGCAAAAAGAGGTCATCGACCGCATGGTGGCCAAGCCCTCAACGTCCGACTATGGGCGACTGAGCGTGAGGCTGCAATGGCGCTACGCCATGGAGAACGTGCTGTTCGTCCCGCCCGAGAGCTTCGATCCGCCACCCCGTGTGAACAGTGCGGTGGTGCGCATGGTGCCCCGCGTTGACCCCGCAGCAGTGAACGTCAAACGCTTGAGTGAAATCGTTCAGGTGGCGTTTAGCCAGAGACGCAAACTGTTGCGCCACACCTTGGGCCGCTGGCTTGAAGAAAAGCAACTGGGTGGCACTTTTGACGTGCAGCGCCGGGCCGAAGAAGTGCCGGTAGATGAATACATCGCGCTGGCCTTGCGGACTTAAAAAAGCCCGTCGCGCGAGACGGGCTAGTGGGGTGTCGAATACCTGAGATGTGCAATTTCCCGCCGGGCCGCCCCAAGGGTTCTCGAAGAGCGGCGTAGCCAAATTAGCCCCCTCGGGGGGCAGGAAGCCACACGCAGTGGGCGACCGTGGGGGCGATATCAGGCTGCAGCTAACCAATAACCTGCATTGAACGGGCTGCTCATGCGCAGCGCCAGGGGCGACACGTCGAGCAGTTTGTCCGTGGGCATTTTTCCGCCCGATTCATCACCTATCGAAATGCCGGAGGTCAAGGAATCGCTGGTGGATCCGCTTGCTTTTGCCTCGTTCGCCCGTTCTGCTTGGCTGGTGTGTGCAGAACGGGCTACGGAAAAGAATAGAAGCACCTGAAGGGTATCTTTCGGTCCCCCCAGTAGTCTGCGGCGTCGCGGAAGATGTCGAGCAACTGCTCACGCGCCTCTTTGTCAAATTTGGCATTGGCCGGGATGTGTTCCAACACCACAATAAAGCCCGGCTGGGGGCCGGATTTGTGCAGCGGGTCGGTCAGGCAGTCGTACAAGGCGTCAAAGTTCTTGCCCACGTTGGCGGGCAGTTTGAACTGCTGGGCCAAGAGGTCCAGCACGTCTTGCTTGGTTTGCGCATTGGCCAGATTGGCGTACAAAAAGTGCTGGCCCAAACCTTGAGCGGCCTCCTGCAAACCCGCGACCCGGAAGGCCCGGATCGACTGAACGATATTCGTTCTTACGTTACGAAGTGGTGTTTCCATCCTCGCGCCTCTTTCTTTAAAAATACAAAACTGGGTTACGGAACGATCTTGCGAAAACTCGCATAGTGATCGGCCGTGTAAAAACAAGCATCGGGCGCTTTGGGCGCACCACCGCACACAATTCGCCGGATGCCGCGCTTGCGCTCACCCGGGGTTGACACGGTGTACTCGTGGTAATAGCCGCGCTTTTGGGGTGCGAGCATGCGCTCACGGTTACCAAACACAACACCATCTTTCTCGTAAGGAAACGGTCCACCCTGATGGATCAGGTGGTAGGTTTCTAAACCTTGACGGGGCAGCTCGGCCAAGGACACGGTGGCCAAGTTGGACGCTATCACACTCTCTTTCGCATGCACGCCGTGACTGGCAGCCAACAACCCCAGCATTAAACTGGTGAGCACTAACTTAATGCCAACGTTGTGAATCATGATGCGATGGAAATGAGCCCGACTAACAGGGCCTTGCAAGAAAACGGCGAAGGCAGGAGTTTCGCCGATCCGGCCAAAAAAAGCAAGGGCTTGCCTACGCAATAGGCAAGCCCTTGGGGCTGAGAGCGCTTACGGAGTGTGTGCTAACACGTTGGATTGTACTTATCTGGAAACGTTGGCATCTGCCACCGTCAGTGCTGTCATATTGACAATTCGGCGCACGGTGGTACTCGCGGTCAAAATGTGCACCGGTTTGGCCGCGCCCAGCAACACCGGGCCAACGGCAATGCCGCCGCCCGCTGCGGTTTTGAGCAGGTTGTAAGCGATATTGGCCGCGTCCAGATTAGGCAGCACCAGCAGGTTGGCGCTGCCGCCCAGGGTGCTGTTGGGCATGATGACGTTGCGGGCCACTTCGTCCAGCGCCACGTCGCCGTGCATTTCGCCATCCACTTCCAGCCAAGGGGCTTTGGTGCGCAGCAGGGCCAGGGTGTCGCGCATCTTGATGGCGCTGGGCTGGTTGCTGCTACCGAAGTTGGAGTGGCTCAGCAGGGCGGCTTTGGGGTGCAGACCAAAGCGTTTCATTTCCGCGGCGGCCAGGATGGTGATCTCGGCCAATTGCTCGGCGCTGGGGTCGTAGTTGATGTGAGTGTCCACCAGAAAGACCTGACGCTCGGGCAGCAGCAGCGCGTTCATGCAGGCAAAGGTGTTGACGCCAGCGCGTTTGCCAATGACTTGGTTGACGTAGGGCAGGTGGTGCACGGTATTGCCCCAAGTGCCGCAGATCAGGCCATCCACATCGCCTTTTTGCAGCAACATGCAGCCAATCAGAGACAGTCGACGGCGCATTTCGATTTTGGCCAGCTGCCTCGTGACGCCCTGGCGCTCGGTCATGCGGTGGTAGGTCTGCCAGAAATCATGGTAGCGCGGGTCTTGCTCCACATTGACCACATCGTAGTCCAGTTCTTCTTTCAGGCGCAGACCAAACTGTTCAATGCGCTGAGCGATGATGGCGGGGCGACCAATCAGGGTGGGGCGGGCCAGGCCCTCGTCCACCACCACTTGAGCGGCGCGCAGCACGCGCTCTTCTTCACCTTCAGAGTAGGCCACGCGCTTTTTGCTCGCTTTTTTGGCGGCCGTGAAGATGGGCTTCATGAGGGTGCCAGAGGCATAAACAAAGCTCTTCAGGCGCTCGCGGTAGGCGTCCATGTCGGCAATCGGACGCAGGGCCACGCCACTGTCCGCTGCGGCTTGGGCCACAGCGGGTGCAATTTTGAGCATCAGCCGTGGGTCGAAAGGCTTGGGGATCAGGTACTCAGGGCCAAACGCCATGGGCTCGCCAATGTAGGCGGCAGCCACCACTTCGCTTTGCTCGGCTTGAGCCAGCTCGGCGATCGCGTGCACGGCAGCAATTTCCATTTCGTCCGTGATGGTGGACGCTCCGGCGTCCAGCGCGCCCCGAAAAATGTAGGGAAAGCACAGGACGTTGTTGACCTGGTTCGGGTAGTCGGTGCGGCCCGTGGCCATGATGGCGTCGTCGCGCACCGATTTCACGTCTTCGGGTGAAATTTCGGGATTGGGGTTGGCCAGCGCAAAGATGACGGGGCGTGCCGCCATGGTCTTGACCATCTCAGGTTTGAGCACACCACCGGCGGACAGGCCCAGGAAAATGTCAGCACCCACGATGACCTCGGCCAGCGTGCGGGCGTCAGTTTTTTGCGCGAACTGAATCTTGTCCTCGTCCATCAACTCGGTGCGGCCTTCGTAAACCACACCGGCCAAGTCGGTCACAAAAATGTTTTCGCGCGGCAAGCCGAGCTTGAGCATCAGGCCCAGACAGGCCAACGCTGCCGCGCCGGCACCCGACGTCACCAACTTGACGTCTTTGATGTCTTTGCCAGCGATCTTGATGCCGTTGAGCAGACCCGCACCCACCGTGATGGCGGTGCCGTGCTGGTCGTCGTGGAAGACGGGAATCTTCATGCGCTCGCGCAGCTTGCGCTCGACATAAAAACAGTCGGGCGCTTTGATGTCTTCTAGGTTGATGCCGCCAAACGTCGGCTCCAGCGAGGCAATGATGTCCACCAACTTGTCAAGGTCGTGCTTTTCGTTGATTTCGAGGTCGAACACGTCAATGCCGGCGAACTTCTTGAACAACACGGCCTTGCCTTCCATCACCGGCTTGGCTGCCAGTGGGCCAATGTCGCCCAGGCCCAGCACGGCGGTGCCGTTGGTGATGACGGCCACCAAGTTGCCCCGGCTGGTGTACTTGAAGGCGTTGTTCGGGTCTGCGGCAATCTCCAGGCAAGGTGCGGCCACGCCGGGCGTGTAGGCCAGCGCCAAATCGTGCTGGTTGCTCAACTGCTTGGTGGCAGCGATGGCGATTTTGCCGGGCGTGGGGAACTCGTGGTATTCAAGCGCGGCGCGGCGCAATTCAGCGCGTTTTTCGTCGGTGTTGAACGAGGCATTTGAGGACATAAAGTGATCTCCATTGCAGGGTGTTGCTTGGCTAGCTTAGTACCAAAGCCGAACCAAAATGGGCCGATAGGGCCGTTTTGTCAGTTTTTGTAAGGGAGTCGATTGTAGGGGCTGGCATCGACCTGCTTTTCCTGAGGCAGCGCGCAAAGCGTCAAAGCTGTTTGAACCGGGTGGGTGATCTCGTATCAGCACCCTCACCCCCGCATCAGCGCCTCAATCTCTGCCACCGTCACCGGCACGCCGCGCGAGATCAGTTCGCAGCCTTTGAACTGTGGGTCATCGGTGACGATGGCGTCGTCTTCAATGCGGATGCCGATGTTGTGGAATTGCGCGGGCACGCCTTCAGCGGGTCGCACGTAGAGGCCTGGTTCGATGGTCAGCGCCATGCCGGGGCGCAGGATGCGGCTCGGGCGATCCGTGATGGTTTCTCCGCTGAGCGGGTCTTTGCGCTCACTGACTCGGCCGACTTCGCTGGGTTCTACATAGCTGCCGCAGTCGTGCACGTCCATGCCGATCCAGTGGCTGGTGCGGTGCATGTAGAACTGAAAGTAACTGCGATTGGCAATCACGTCCTGCACCGAACCCACCTTGTTTTTGTCGAGCAAGCCCACGTCCAGCAGGCCTTGTGCCAACACCTTGACGCTGGCCTCGTGCGGGTCGGTGAAGCGCGCCCCGGGTCGGGTGGCCGCCACCGCTGCCTCTTGCGAGGCCAGTACCAGATCGTAGAGCGCGCGTTGCGGGCCGGTGAAGGTGCCGTTGGCGGGGAAGGTGCGGGTGATGTCGCTGGCATAGCCGTCCAGCTCGCAGCCCGCGTCGATCAACACCAGCTCGCCATTGCGTATCGGCGCGGCGTCGGCCCGGTAGTGCAGCACGCAGGCGTTGGCCCCGGCGGCCACGATGGAGCCGTAGGCCGGGTACTGCGAGCCGTGTTGGCGAAACTCGTGCAGTAACTCAGCGTCCAGGTGAAACTCGCGCACGTCTTGTCCGGCACGCAGCATGGCGGCTGAGCGTTGCATGGCGCGGATGTGCCCCCCCGCGCTGATCTGTGCGGCGCGGCGCATGGTGGTTTGTTCAGACGCGTCTTTGAACAGGCGCATCTCGTCCAACGGGCCGCACAAATCACGTTGCTGCTCGGGGCACAGCGCGCCATAGCGCACACGGGAACGCACCTTGCCCAGCCAGCCGTCCATGCGCGTCTCTAGCCCAGCGTGGGTTGCAAAGGGGTACCAAACCGCGTCGCGGTTCTCCAGCAACTTGGGCAACTGGGTGTCGAGCTCGGCCACAGAAAAAGCCTGCGTCACACCCAGCGCGGCAGGCGCGGCAGCTGGGCCAAGGCGGTGGCCGTCCCAGATCTCGCGCTCCAGGTCTTTGG
>JAYVPU010000176.1:0-5825 GCA_043757205.1 Comamonadaceae bacterium
CGCCGCGTGATTTCGGCGGAGGAAGCCATCCAGATCGAACCTGCGCTGCGTCACATTCGTGGGCAACTGGCGGGCGCCACCTACACGGCTGAAGACGAATCGGGCGACGCCAACACCTTCGCCCGCGAACTGGTGCAGCGCTGCGTGGAAGACGGCGTGGTTTTCCTCATGAGCCACACCATCACAGCGCTGCGTGAAGCGGGAGGCCGCATCGACCATGTGGAAGCCACCGATACGGAAGGCCGCTTTCAGCGCCTGCGTGCCGACGCCTATGTGCTGGCCATGGGCAGCCTGAGCCCGCTCTACGTCAAGCCCCTGGGCATTGAGCTGCCCATCTACCCCGCCAAGGGCTACTCGGTGACCATGGCCGTCAAAGACGCGTCCATGGCCCACCAGGTGTCATTGACGGACGACGAGTACAAGCTGGTTTTCTCCCGATTGGGAGACCGGCTGCGCATTGCTGGCACCGCCGAGTTCAACGGCTACGACCGCGACCTGAACCGCGTGCGCTGCGAGGCCATCGTGCGCCGGGTCGAGGAGCTATTCCCCGGCGCAGGCGATGCCGAGACGGCCCAATTCTGGACGGGCCTGCGCCCCGCCACACCGTCCAACGTGCCCATCATCGGCCGCAGCCGAATCGGCAACCTCTACTTCAACACCGGCCACGGCACGCTGGGTTGGACACACTCCTGCGGATCGGGAAAAAGCATTGCCCGCATCATCAGTGGACTCAAACCTGAGGTGGATTTCGCGTTCACGGGCAACTAAGCTTTGCCCGTGAGTGGCCCACGGCTAACTCACGGGTAGCGCCGCACGATCGACTCGGCCACGCACACGGGCTTGGCCACCCCTTCACGCTCCATCGTGACCTGCCAGGTCATCTGCATACCGTCGTTGTCGATGGGCTCACATTGCAGCAACGTCATGCGCGCGCGCAGGCGGCTGCCCACGGGCACGGGGGCCATGAAGCGCACCTTGTTCAAGCCGTAGTTCACGCCCATGCGCGACTCCACAATCGTCATGGCCGTGTGCAAAAACTTGGGCAACAACGAGAGTGTCAAAAAGCCATGCGCAATGGGCGCACCAAACGGCCCGGCCTTGGCCTTTTCCTCGTCCACATGAATCCACTGGTGGTCGCCGGTGGATTCGGCAAATTGATTGATCTGCGCCTGGGTGATGGTGAGCCAATCGCTAACAGCCACCTCTTGGCCGACAAGTGCGGGGAACTCTTGAAGGGTTTGAAACGTTTTCATGCGTCCAACCATTGACAAATCGCCTGCCACTGCGCCAAGTCCTTCTCCACCCGACTCGGCGCGACATCAAACAGGGTGAGGCCGCGTGCGGCCAGGTGAATGTAGTTTTGCGTGTCGCGAATCATGCCCAGCACGGGTAGGCCCAGGCTCTCCACAAACTCGCGCAACTTCTCAGCCGCAATGGTGCGCGCATCGACCCGCATGCCGACGATGCCCACCTGCATCTTCCCGGCGTGGCGGTGCGCGGCAAGCTGATCCAGAAAAGCGCGCGTGGCGAAAATGTCGAAAATGCTGGGCTGTAGCGGAACGATCACCTTATGGGCGTGCTGCAAGACTTCGTTCAAACGAGAGCCCTCCAGGCCACCCGGCGTGTCCAGCACCACATGCGTCGTACCTTGAGGTGGCTTCACAAAATAACCCGAACCCACCTCCCAGGTGGCAATGGGCCGTGCGGCGGCGGGGCGCAAGCCCAGCCACAGACGAGACGACTGCTGCTTGTCCGCGTCGCCCAACATGACCGCGCGCCCTTGGGCAGCGAAGTAACCCGCCACATTGGTTGATAAGGTGGATTTGCCCACCCCGCCTTTGGGATTGGCAATGACAACGACGGACATGAATCACTCCTTAAAGCCTGAGCTGGCCAACATTATCCGTGGGATGCGCCCAGGTCGATCTTGCTGACATCTCGGCAAAACCCTCGCTCAGACCCTCATCTGAACGCGTCCCAAATCAACTTGACACCTGTTAAAAACAAGCCGCCATAGACCAGTCGAAAAAACAGCTTCGGGTCAATGCGTCGCGCCAAGCGAACCCCCATCCACACACCCACCGGTGCTAGCGGCAACAGCACCAGCGAGGTCAGCATATTGCGCATGTCCAGCAAGCCCAGCCAGGCGTAGGGAATCCACTTTGATAGATTGATGAAGAAGAAGTAGAAAGACAGGGTCGCCGCATACACCACGGGCGTGAGCCGCAGGGGCAGCACATAGGCTGTGACAGGTGGGCCACCGGCGTGCGCCACAAAGCTGGTGAAGCCCGACATCATGGTCAAAATCACGCCCCACCACTTTGGCGGTGGCGCGCTGTGCGCCTTCGGTGGAAAAAAAAGGCGTTGCGCCAAAAAGAGTAGGGTCATGCCGCCCACAATGCCAGCCACCACATGCGAATCCAGCGCTTTGAACAGCAAGGCGCCAATCAAAGAGCCGAGCAGGCCCAGGGGCAACAAGAACTTGAGCAAAGCCTTGTCAAAGTCCTTGCGAAAAGAGGCCATGCCGAGCAGGTCGGTCAACAAAAGCACCGGCATCAGAATAGCGGCCGCCTGCGGCACCGGCACGGCCAGCGCCATCAGCGGCACGGCGAGTGAGCCAAAGCCCGAACCGAACCCGCTCTTGCTCACCCCGAGCAAGAGCACCGCCAGGGCGGCGACCCCATAGAAGAAGGGGTCGGTGATGATCGGGAAATTCAAAACTGGCTGGGGGATTTAAAGCGACTTAGATCGACTTAAAGCACCGTGCAAGTCTGCTCAAACGTCAAACGTGGGTTACGGTTGAAGAGCTTGCTGTTGTCGCCATAGCCCAGATTGATCAGGAAGTTGGCGGCGTAGCGGCCGTCGGGGAAAAACTCGGCATTCACCTTGGCCAGATCGACGCCGCTCATGGGGCCGCAGTCCAGGCCAACCGCGCGTGCAGCCATCATGAAGTAAGCACCACCTAACGTTCCGTTGCGCGTGGCCGTGCCTTGCGCCAGCGCGGCATTGCCTTCAAACAAGGCCTTGGCCCCGGCGTTGTTGGGGAACAGGGTGGGCATGTGTTCAAAAAATTGCGTATCGGTCGCGACGATGACGCTGACCGGTGCGAGCTTGGTTTTCTCCAGATTGCCGGGGCTCAGGGCGGGCAACAAACGTGCTTTAGCTTCAGGCGTGGTGAGGATGACATAGCGCGTGGGCTGCGTGTTCATGGACGTGGCCCCCATGCGGGCGATGTCGTACACCTCTTTGATCAGGTCCAAGCTCACGGGTTTGTCCGTAAAACCATTGGCCGTGCGGGCGTTGAAGAAGAGTTGGTCCAGGGCAGCTTGGTCGATTTTCATGGGGAGGGTGTTTCAGATTGCAGAAGAAAAGAAAGGATTATCCATTAGCACCGTTCGCCCTGAGCTTGTCGAAGGGCTCACTCAGCGTTGATATCGGCATCCCGAATCAACTTGGTCCAGCGCTGTACATCACGCTGCACCAGGGCTTTGGTCTCGGCAATGCTTAGGCTCATGGGCTTGCCGCCCGCCTTGCGAAAGGTCTCCATCACCTCAGGCATCGCAATCACGCGGGCCAAGTCGGTACGCAGGCGCTCCAGCAATTCGGGCGGTGTTTTGGCGGGCGCAAACAGACCGAACCATGACTCCAAATCCAGCGCAGCCACACCGGTCTCGGTGAAGGTGGGCACGTCTGGGTGCATGGAGTTGCGGCTGGCGCCCGACGTGGCCAGCGCCTTGACCGTGCCCGCATCCACCTGCACGCGGGCCGTGGGGGCGAGGTCTAAAAACACATCGACACGCCCGCCCAACAAATCTTGGTAAGCCGCTTGCGCCCCCCGGTAAGGGACATGCACCAACTTCACCCCGGCCAAGTGCCACAGCGCCGCCGCCAGCACATGCTGACCGGTTCCGTTGCCCGCGGACGCGTAGTTGAGCTTGCCGGGATTGGCCTTGGCAAAGGCCACCACGTCTTTGAGCGAATTGAAGGGCAAGTCTTTGCGCGCCATCAGCGTGTAGCTGTAGCCCACCGCCAAGCCAACGGGCTCAAAGTCGCGCAAGCTGTCGTAAGGCAGGTTGCGGTACAGACCCATATTCAGCGCCAGATTGGACACCGAACCGACCAGCAGCGTGTAGCCATCGGGCGCGGCCTTGGCCGCTGCATCGGTGCCCACCAGCGTGCCTGAACCGGGGCGGTTTTCGACGACGATGGCCTGGTTCATCACCTTGCCCAGGCGGTCTGCCAGCAGCCGCCCGACAAAGTCAAAACCACCCCCCGGCGGCTGCGGCACGATCACGCGCAGCGGCTTATTGGGGTAGGCCTGGCTCCAAGCGGGTAAGGTCCCTGCGCCTAGCAGAGCCAAGAGCGAGCGGCGCGCCAGCGTCATCATCTCAACGCTCCAGTTCGCCACCGGCCAACCAACGCGCACCCCGGCGGTACAGCTCATCCACCACCGGGCCTTTGAGCATGGGCATGTCCATCTTGACCGTGTAGCCAATGCGCGTCTGAATGTAGGCCAGGTGACGGTAGCCCTCGGGGAAAGTCGCCAGCGCGTCTTGGTCCAGCGTGAGTACGGCGGTGGAGTCCACCGGGTCAATGCGGTCTTTCTCGTAAATCGGCTGGCGGTGCAACAGCTTCCACTGGCCTTCATGCTTTTGCACAAAGTCATAAAAGCGCCCCGTGCACACCACGTCGCACAGCACCGGGCCTTCTGAACCCTCCACCATGCCGCGCTGCGAGATCGTCATTTTGGTTTGCGCAATGGCGCGCTCACCCACCACCTCCACCGCTGTGCCGCCCAAGAAATGCAGAATGCTCACGCCCTTGGCCCAACCTTCTTGCGTGACGCGAATGAAATCCGCAAACGGCCCCTGAAACCAGGTCGCCATCATCTGCCCTTGCGGATGCCACACGGTAGCAAAGCGCGTCCAGTCGCCCGCATCGCGCCACACCGCCCAGCGCTCCACCATCTGGCGTACTTCTAACTCGTCCATCATTTGATTGTTCATTTTTGTCTCCGTTAATTTCTATTAAATTGTTGAAAAATCCACTTGGTGCCGAGCGATGCGCACCCCGTCCAGTTCTTGCTTCACACGCTGATGCTCGGGGTGAACCCCATACGCATCCAGCGCGGCTTGCGATTCAAACTCAGAGTACAGCACGACATCGCAGGCGTAATCAATGCGGCTGCTGTCCACGCCGATCTCCAGGTGCGTCATGCCGGGTATTTTCCCCCGCAAACTCGCAAAAGCGCTTTTGACTTGTTCAATGCTGCGCGCCTTGTCTTGCGGCGTGTCACCCCGCAAGTTCCACATCACGATGTGTTTGATCATTTTTAATTCCCGTCAGACCGCAGGAGGGAAACCCACCTTTTGTTCCCACAAGTTCACAAAGGCGTGAACGCTGACACTGGCGTACAAACCCGCTTTGGTGAACGGCTCGTTAGCCAACCAAGCGTTGGCCGCTTCGCGCGATTCAAAGTCAATCGCCAGCAGACTGCCGAACATGGTCGCGCCATCGTCTGAGGTCAACGGCCCGGCAAACGCCATGCGATCTGCCACAGTGGCCAGGTAAGCCTTGTGCTCAGGCCGAACACGCTGGCGCAACTCGCTGGCGTTGGGTTTGTCGATGAGGGTGAAGGTGAAGATCATGGCGTACCGTCTCTCTTGTCGGGGTGTGGGGTGTCGAAATCTTAAAGCACGACTGATTCCAATCTCTCACATGCCGGGCCTATTGAGCGTTGCGGAATTCACGACACCGTTTCCTTTGCGCTTTTGCGCTTTTGCTTTTGTACGCCCCGGCACTTGGGGTAAGTGGGTAATGCTGAG
>JAYVPU010000177.1:0-1521 GCA_043757205.1 Comamonadaceae bacterium
ACGCAGGGCAAAACAGGGCATGGTCATCTCCTTGATGCTGATTGGTCGGGCTCAGTGCCTTGTTCTTACATCGGGCGACAATTTGATCAAGACTGTCCATAAGGTCAGCTTAAGGTCACCCCACCTAAAATTCACGCACTATGAAATCTATTCCGCACTTCAAATCTTTGCTGACCGCCTTACTTTCCGTGTGTGCGTTAAGCCCGCCCCTAGCCCTGGCCGCGCCCGAAGAAATCCAGGTTTACCTGGACGAGTTTGCTGATGTCGGCAAGTTCGGTTTGGACTTTCACACCAATTTCGTGACGAGTGCGGAGGCCGGTGCGACCAGTCGGAACATGCTGCGGGTCACGCCTGAGTTGAGCTACGGCATTAATGAGCACTGGGAGGGTGCGCTGTACTGGCTCACCTCCACCGGGCCGGAGCAAGAAGGCGGCCAGCCGGTGAGCGATGGGTTCAAGGTGCGGCTGAAGTGGCGTCCGAATGCACCATCGTCAGATTCGCCCTGGTACTGGGCCATCAATTTTGAGGTGGGCGAGTTGGCCCGCCGGTTTTACCCAGACACCACGTCGAGCGAACTCAAGTTCATTGGCATGTGGAAGTCCGGCCCGTGGACCCTGGGGGCCAACTTCAACCTGGCCCGCCCCCTGCGCCCGGATGCGCAGCAGGGCACCACGGCTGAGATTGACGGCAAGGTGGCCTACCGCGTGGCGGGCGGGCAAGCGCTGGATTTGCAATTGGGTGTGGAGCATTACGCTGGGCTGGGTTCGCTGAAAAATCTGTACGCCAGTAACGAGCGAACTGTCATGACGTTTTTAGTGGCGGACTTTGGCTTCAAGGGCTGGGACTTCAATGTCGGCCTGGGTCAGGCCACGGGGGCAACGCAGGATAAAGTCGTGTTGAAGTCGATCATCGGCGTGCCGTTTTAATCCGATGTTCTTAGGTCATATCGGTCTGTAGCCATTATTTCACTGGCATAAGCAGCTCCTGTTTTTATAGCTTACTCAGACGCTCCAAGGCCAGTGTCAGGGTCTCATCTTTCTTTGCAAAGCAAAAGCGCACCACGCGCTGGTCGAACCCATTGCCGTAAAAGGCGGACAGGGGAATGGCGGCCACGCCGATCTCGTTGGTGAGCCACATGCAGAAATCGGCCTCGCTCAGCTCGCTCACCTTTGAGATATCCACGCACTGGAAGTAAGTGCCTTGGCTGGGTAGCAGCTTGAACTTGGTGCGCGCCAAACCGGCACGAAATAGGTCGCGCTTGGCGCTGTAAAAGGCAGGCAAGTCAAGGTAGGGGCGCGGGTCGGCCATGTAGGTGGTCAGGCCGTATTGCATGGGCGTGTTAACGGTGAACACGTTGAACTGGTGCACCTTTCGGAATTCGGCGCTCAGCGATGCCGGGGCCGCTACATAGCCGATCTTCCAGCCCGTCACATGGTAGGTTTTGCCGAAGCTGGAGACGATGAAGGCGCGCTCGGCCAGGCCGGGGAAACGCGCTGCGCTGTGGTGGGGCTGGCCGTCAAA
>JAYVPU010000178.1:0-5818 GCA_043757205.1 Comamonadaceae bacterium
CGCCCATCCACTGCCGGGTAGGCCGCGTTGCCGGGCAGACCAATGCCCAAGGCCTCGACCATGCTGGCCATGGTGCTGGCCGTGCCCATGGTCATGCAGTGGCCGTGGCTGCGGTGCATGCAGCTTTCAGCTTCAAAGAAATCGGCCAGCTTGAGCGTTCCCGCACGCACCTGCTCGCTCATGCTCCACACGCCGGTGCCACTGCCCAACTCTTGTCCGCGCCACTTGCCATTGAGCATGGGGCCACCACTCACGCCGATGGTGGGTAGGTTCACACTGGATGCGCCCATCAAGAGCGAAGGCGTGGTCTTGTCGCAGCCCATGAGCAGCACCACGCCGTCAATCGGGTTGCCGCGAATGCTTTCCTCCACGTCCATGGAGGCCAGGTTGCGGTACAGCATGGCCGTGGGGCGCAGCAGCGTTTCGCCCAGGCTCATCACCGGGAATTCAAGCGGGAAGCCACCGGCTTCGTACACACCGATCTTCACCTGCTCGGCCAGCGTGCGGAAGTGGCTGTTGCAGGGCGTGAGTTCGCTAAAAGTGTTGCAGATGCCGATGACGGGACGCCCGTCAAACTGGTCATGCGGCACGCCCTTGCCCTTGACCCAACTGCGGTAGGCAAAGCCGTCACGGTCTTGGCGACCAAACCATTGCTGACTTCGCAGGGGCTTCTTGGGGGGAGGTGTTTGTGTCATGAAGGGCGCCTTGGTTACAGTGAATCTTTCAGGGGAAGATAGAGAGATTAAGTGAGGTTGCGACTAGGGTTTTCCCGATGTCAAAACCTAATTCAATGGTCATATGATAAACATTGAAAACTAATTTTGACAAGATTTGGAGTGTGAAGTGGCTAACCCTGAAATTCTGTCGGTCGCCAAGTTCTGGCCTCCTTATACGGCCCAACTGAACGAGACCTATACCGTGCATGACCGCCTGCACCAAACCGACCCGGTGGCCTTCGCCCAGGTTGCCCCCCGCATCCGCGCCATTGCCGCCAGCGGCGAGGCCATCGTCACCCGTGAACTGATCGCGCAACTGCCTGCACTGGAGATGATCTCGGTGTTTGGTGTTGGCTATGACGGAGTTGACGTGAAGGCGGCGCACGAGCGCGGCATTCCCGTCACCAACACGCCTGATGTCTTGACCGATGACGTGGCAGACATGGGCATGGTTTTGCTTTTGTCTATCGCACGCGGTGTGCCGCAGGCCGAGCAGTATTTGCGCGCCGGTCAGTGGCCGACAGGCCCGTACAAGCTAGGGCGCAAAGTCAGCGGCGCGCGCTTAGGCATCGTCGGTCTGGGCCGCATCGGCCAGGCCATCGCCACCCGCGCCGAAGGCTTTGGCATGAGCATTGCCTACACCACCCGCACGGAAAAGCCCGCCAGTGGCTACCGCTATTTCTCGAATGCCGAGGCCTTGGCGGCTGAAGTCGATTTCTTGATGGTCATCACCCCCGGTGGGGCTGGTACGCGCAAGTTGATCAACGCCAATGTGCTCAAGGCGCTGGGCCCCAAAGGCTTCCTGATCAACGTGGCGCGCGGCAGCGTGTGCGACGAGCAAGCCGTGATCGAAGCCCTGCAAATGGGCATCATCGCCGGGGCTGCGTTGGACGTGTTTGAGAACGAGCCCAACGTGCCCGAGGTCTTGCGTGCGATGGACAACGTGGTGCTCACACCGCACATGGCCAGCGGCACCTGGGAGACGCGCCGCGCCATGGCCGATCTGGCCTTTGGCAACCTGGGCGCGCACTTTGCGGGCCAGCCCTTGTTGACGCCGGTTCCGGCTTAAAGAAGAGAGTCGTCAAGTGAACAGCAGCGCCATCAAAAACGTTCACGGCAACACGCTGGACTTTTTGGGTGCGGCCCTTGTGGCCGGGCGCTATGCGGTCGGGGCCACCTTGCCACCCGAGCCCACGTTGTGCACCGAGTTGGGCGTGAGCCGCACCGTGGTGCGCGAGGCCGTCAAGTCGTTGGTGGCCAAGGGGTTGATCCACACCGGCCCCAAGGTGGGTACACGCGTCATGCCCAGTGAGCAGTGGAACTGGTTTGACCCTGATGTGATCGCCTGGCAATCCAAGGCGGGCTTGTCCACCGAGTTCATCCGTGACTTGCAGGACTTGCGTTTGGTGGTGGAGCCCGCCGCCGTCAGGCTCGCCGCTGCCCGCCGCACGCCAGAAGACCTGATCGAGATTGAAGCGGCTTACGCGGGTATGGAAAAAGCCGTGCTGGAGGGCGGCGACTATGTGACGCACGATTTGCGCTTTCACCAGGGCCTGTTGCGCGCCTCACACAACCGCATGCTGGTGCAAATGAGCAAAGTGCTGGGCGCGCTCTTACGCACCAGTTTTGAGATTTCCACCCGCAAAAAAAATGGCCCCCGCAGCTCATTGCCACTGCACCGCGCCGTGCTGGACGCGGTGGCCGCAGGCCAGCCGGCCAAGGCCGAGCGCGCTGTGCTGGTGCTGATCAATGGCGCGCACGCTGACCTTGAACAGGTGCTGGTGTCGCGCAAAAAACTGCCACGTCTGGACCAACCCGGCTCGCGCCTCAAGGCCGCATGACATGACCCTCTGTTTCATCCCCTTCCATAACCAACCTTAGGAGACTTCACCGATGAAAAGCAAGCTGTTCGTAACTTCCGCGCTGATGACTGCGGCGCTGCTGGCCCACGGCCAGGCAGCGGCGCAGGAAAAGCTCACCGTCTGGTGGGTCAAAGGCTTTTACAAAGCCGAGGACGATGCGCTCTTTGTGGCCATCAAAAAGTTCGAGGAAAAAAACAAGGGCATCAAGATCGAGCTGTCGCAGTACCCGATCCAGGACATGATCCCCAAGACCGTGGCCGCGCTCGATTCGGGCAGCCCGCCCGACATCGCCTATGCCGACACCTACGACTTTCAGGTCACGGCCAAGTGGGCCTATGACGGCAAGCTGGAGGACATCTCCAGCGTGATCAACCCGATGCACAACAAGTTTGAAGAGGCGGCGCTGTCCACCACCTTCTTGCTGAACAACGCCAGCCAAAAGCGCGCCTACTACGCCTTCCCGCTCAAGCAGCAAACCATGCACATCCAGTACTGGAAAGACATGCTGGGTGAGGCGGGTTTCAAAGACAGCGACATCCCCAAAGACTGGAAAGGCTATTGGAGCTTCTGGTGCGACAAGGTGCAACCCGCTTACCGTCAAAAGTCGGGCCTGCGCGGCTTTGGCACAGGCTTCCCCATGGGTGTGGATTCGAGCGATTCGTTCTACTCCTTCCTGACTTTCATGGACGCCTACAACGTCAAGCTGGTCAACGACTCCGGCAAGCTGCTGGTGGATGACCCGGCGGTGCGTGCGGGCCTGATCAACGCCATGACCGACTACACCTCGGGCTATGCCAAGGGCTGCACGCCACCGTCCAGCACCAGCTGGAAAGACCCGGACAACAATGTCGCCTTCCACAACAAGACCACCGTGATGACGCACAACGCGACCATCTCGATTGCCGCCAAGTGGTTGGACGACATGAACAACGCCGCTCTCACACAAGCCCAGCGTGATGTGGCCAAGGACAACTACACCAACAAAATTGCGACCGCTGGTTTTCCCACCAAGCCCGACGGCAGCAAGATGATTTACCGCGCTGCGGTGAAAACGGGTGTGATCTTCAAGGACGCCAAGAACAAGCCTGCGGCCAAGAAGTTCTTGTCCTTCCTGCTGGAAGACGCCAACCTGACGCCTTATGTTGAAGGCTCGCTGGGCCGCTGGTTCCCCATCACCAAGGCGGCGCAGCAAAGCCCGTTCTGGAAGACAGACCCGCACCGTCTGGCCGTGTACAACCAGTTCATGAATGGGACTACGCCTTTCGAGTTCACCAAGAACTACAAGTTCACGGTGCTCAACAACGAGAATGTCTGGGCCAAGGCCATGAACCGCGTACTGAACGAGAAAGTGCCAGTGGACAAGGCGGTCGATGAAATGATCGCCCGCATCAAGCAAGTGGCGGGTTGATCAACGCCTGACCAAGTGGTGAACGGCGATTTTGGATCACCGTTCACCCTGAGCCTGTCGAAGGGCCGCGAGGCTTCGACAGGCTCAGCCCAAACGGTTTATAAATCACATAGCGTTTACGTCTCATCATGTCCAACCCCAGCATGGTCTTAGCCCCCAACGCCGCGCCCGTCGCGCGCACCGCCACCCAGTGGGAGTTTTGGGGTCGCGTGCTGGTGGTGCCCTACATCCTGGTGTTCTTGGTGTTCGTGCTCTACCCGGTGTGCTACGGCCTGTGGCTGGCGCGCCATCCCGAGAGCTATGTGCAGCTTTTCGACGACCCCATTTTCTTCCGCACCGCCGTCAACACGGTGATCTTTTTGGTGGTGGCGATCAACTTCAAGATGATGATCGCCATGGTGCTGTCGGGGTTTTTTATCCAGACCCGCTGGTGGATCAAGGCCTTGTCCGTGGTCTTCATTTTGCCTTGGGCTCTGCCCTCCATCCCCACTATTTTGTCGGTGCGCTTCATGCTCAACCCCGAGTGGGGTGTGATCAACCAGACTATCTTCCGCCTGACCGGGCTGGATGGCCCCAATTGGCTCAATGACCCGACTCTGGCGTTGACGTTCTCCATGCTCATGCACGTCTGGAAATCGCTGCCCTTCTGGACCTTGATTCTCATTTCCGCGCGCCTGGCCATCCCCGCCGAGCAGTACGAAGCCGCCTCGGTGGACGGCGCCAGCAGTTGGCAAAAATTCAAGTTCATCACCTGGCCGTCGATGCGCACCATGTACATCACCTCCACTATTCTGTCGATGATCTGGACGCTGGGTGACTTCAACAGCGTGTACCTGCTCACCGGCGGTGGCCCGGCTGACCTCACGCACGTGCTGGCCACGTTAGGCATTCGTTACCTGCGGTTGGACCAGGTGGACCTGGCTATGGCCTCCATCGTGGTGGCGCTACCGCTGGTGTTACCGCTGGTCTATTTCATGATGAAGCGCTTGTCCAAATAAGGCCCCACCATGAAAAAAATAACCCTTAAAACTGTCACCACCGAAGCCAAGTTGCTGTTGATCGGCATCCCGGTGTTTCTGTGGACCATGATCCCGGTGTACCACCTGGCCCTGTTCGCTTTCTCAAGCAAAGATTCGGCCACGTCGGGTCGCTTGTGGCCCAAAGAGCCAACGCTGCAAAACTTCGATTTCGTTTTCCATCAAAAGCATTTTTATCTGGACCATTTCTGGACCCAGATGGGCAACTCGGTGCTCATCGCGGTGGCGGTGGCCGTGCTCACCCTAGGCGTGTCCACCTGTGCGGCTTTTGCTATCAGCCGCCTGAAGGTGCGCGGTGGCCGCACCGTGATGAACTTGGCGCTGTTCACCTACTTCATCCCCGCCGCTTTTCTGGCCGTGCCCATGTACAAAACCATGGGCGTGTATGGCATTCTGAACAGCCAGTGGTCGTTGATTTTGGCCATGGTCACCATCGCCTCGCCCTATTGCATCTGGGTGCTCAAGCAGGCCTCGGACAAACTCCCGTTTGAGCTGGACGAAGCCGCGCGCATTGACGGTGCTTCACCGCTGCAACTGTTTCGCTTGGTCTATCTGCCGCTGATGGTGCCCTCGCTGGTGGCGGTGGGCACCTACTCGTTGCTCTTGGCCTGGAACGAGTACCTCTATGCCTTCTTGCTGCTGTCCAACGACACCAGCGTGACGCTGGCGGTCGCGTTGGGCAACTTCCTCTCGGCCGACGATTCGCCTTGGGAGTTGCTCATGGCGACGGGCTTGGTTTATGCCTTGCCACCGGCTGCGATTTATTACGCCTTCAAGCGCTACATGGTGTCGGGC
>JAYVPU010000179.1:0-5812 GCA_043757205.1 Comamonadaceae bacterium
AGAACTTTTGTGGGTACATGTCCAAAGGGTAGATTGGTCAACACCGGAGCCTTAATTTGACTGCGTAACCAATGAAGCACGCTTTGGAGCTTGAACCCCTTGTCGTGGGGACTCAGTTTGTAATCAGAGAATTGGCCCAGCACAACGGCTTTTTGCTGCGCCAAAATACCGGCGTTCAGGAGTTGCGTGAGCATGCGCTCCACACGGTAAGGGTGCTCGGCCACATCCTCCAAAAACAGAACACCGCCTTGAACCGGCGGGCAATAGGGTGTGCCTACCAGCGAGCATAAAACTGACAAATTACCACCCCAAAGCACCGCATTTTTAATATAAAAAGAGGCCGTATCACCCATTTTACGTGCGTGAGAAGCTCCTAAATTAGCAGCAGACTCAGTCGACTCGCGGTTCTGTCGCCAGCCTGCCCCCTCCCCTTGGCCGCGCAGCATGTCGTCAAAACAGGCTTCCATGATGTCGTCCGGCAGCTCGGACTTGGCTGATGACCCGCCCACGCCAAAGCCTTCGCACAAAGACGGCCCCGCCCAAGTGGTGCGACCGGTTTGCGCCAAAACGGCGCTCTGAAAGGCCGTGAAGTCACTCATACCGACAAACTGCGTGCCTTTGTCGATGGCCTTGGCCACCGCTTTGTAGCGGATACGACCTAGCAAACGCGTCAAACCGTAGCCACCCCGGGAGATCATGGCGACGTCCGCGCCACTGGTGGCAGCGCGATGGATGGCGGCAAGTCGGGTGTCGTCATCGCCCGCAAATCGCAGATGGCTGGCCAGAGCGGTTTCGTCCACCTCAACCTGATGCCCCAGAGTCTCCAGTCGCTTGACGCCCCGTTTGAAGGCCGATTTGTCGCGCACCGCGCCCGAGGGGGAAAAAATGTAGATGTGCTTGCTCATGTCGCCCAATTATCAGGGCTTAAATGAGGCAAAGGCGCGCAAGGCGGCTTGGTGTCCGCGATCAGGGAAAGGGGCTTCATCAGCGGCGTCTGTCTCTTTGTCTTCTTTGAGCGAGAGCGGGTTCACGACCCATAAGCCGGCATAGCGTTGCGGCTGCACCTTGGGCAAGCTCAAGCCCAAGTGATCTCCCTTGTCTTGCAGCACGAGAACGATGTGGTGCAAGTCCAGTTGATCCATCAATTCAAGCAAAACCTGGCGGTGCCAACTCAAGCTGTGGGCGCTTTCCCTTTTAGGTTTGTCGCTTTTGCCAAACCCGATCAGGTCCGGGGCGACCACACGATGTCCGGCCTGTAGCCACACCGGAATCATCGTGCGGTAGGCATAGCTCCAGCTGGTGTGGCTGTGTAAACACAGCCAGGTCAGGGGCGCGTCTTTGGGGCCTTCGTCAAGGTAATGCAGGCGCAGACCCTGAAGCGAGGGCAGATCACTCACATATTTGGCTTGCCAGGGGTAGTCGCTCAGTTCGAAGAAACGGGACTCGGGGGTGCGCAAGGCATCGTCGCGCACGGGCTGGCTGTCGCGCTTGGTGGATTGCCGTTTTTCGCGGAAGAAGTCTTGCAATACAGCCGCGCATTCAGCCGCCATGACACCGCCCTGAATCTGCGTCTGGTGGTTCAAGGCCGTGATGGCAAACAGATCCAGCACCGAGCCTGCCGCACCGGTTTTGGGTTCAAGCGCCCCAAACACCACGCGCTTAAGGCGGGCATGCAGCATGGCACCGGCGCACATGGTGCAGGGTTCCAGCGTCACAAACAATTCGCAGTCGTCCAGGCGGTAGTTTTCCAAAGCCGTCGCAGCTTCGCAAAGCGCCATGATTTCGGCATGCGCGCAGGGGTCGTGGCTGGAGATGGGGGCATTGTGGCCTCGGCCAATGACCTTGCCCTGGTGAACCACAACTGCCCCCACGGGCACTTCGCCCAAATCAGCGGCACGGCGCGCCTGCGCCAAGGCCTGCGCCATGAAGTCGGCGTCACTCACCCTTGAGGTTCCATGCCCATGCCCAGCCGCTCCATCCAGCGGGCGAGGTCTCGCTCGTTTTCATTGCCTGACAGATAGATCGCCTTCATGGAGGCATGGGCCTCGGGCCGGTGTTGATTGAGTTTGAGCTTGCATTGCAGATCGGTCACCTTCAACTCAAAACCAACGATACCAGCCAGCATCTTGAGCTGGAAGTCTTCGCCCAGCCCACGCCACTGCGCGGCATAGGCCGGTTCGTGGTCACCAATCAGTGTTTTGAGCAGGGCATCCTTCGCGGCGGCATCCTCAATCAAGGTGGCTTGCACGGTGCAATGCACGGTCACGTAATTCCAGGTCGGTACGCGGGCCAAATCCGGGTACACCTGCGGCGACATGTAGGCGTGCGGCCCCATGAAGGTCACCACCGCTTGAGGCCGCGCCTGCAAATACCGCCAGTGCGGATTGGGTTTGGCGACGTGGCCCAGCAGAATCAGTGGCTGCTCCCCTGCCCCGCCGCCCTCTTGCACATGCAGCGGCAGATGCGTCACATAGGGCAGCCCGGCATCGTCAATGCTGATCAGGCTGGCAAAAGCATGCTCACGCATCAGCGTTAAGGCATGCGCGAGGTCTGTGGGTTTGAATTGAGGAGGCAGGTACATGCAGTTTTTTCAGCGTTTTTTCCCGACAGCGACGTAGAGATCATCCAGCGGCACCACGCGACCGTGCAGCGGCAAGATGCGATCGACCGACAGTTTCAGGCGCTCGATGTTATCCACCAGATTAACGTTGTTCGCATTGGGTGTGGCCGGTGCGGGGGTGTTGGGGGGCGGTGGGGTGAAGGCATCGGCCTCGATCAGCAGCTTTTCTTGGGGCAGATAGACCATCTGGAAGGTGTTGTTGTGCACGCTGTCATGGATGCGATGCAGCTCGATGGTGCGCACGCCGTCCGTCATGACTTGCTTGTCACCCACGGCCATGATGTTGGCTTTTTTGCCTGACTTGGCCAGCAGATCTGGGCTAATTTTGTTGGGGTTGGCCAGGATTTTTTCGAAGTAAACCTTGTTGCCCGCTTGGGTCACGATGGTGGCCCCTTCGGCCACGGCGGTACGCACACCGCCGCTGTGGTCAAAGTGGTTGTGTGAGTTGATCATGAAGCGAATCAGCTTGCCCGCGGCCAACTGCTTGACTTGCGCCATCACCGCTGTGCTGCGGCCATCGTTGAGCGGGGTCTCGACCAGCACCATATGGTCCTTCATCTCAATCGCCACACTGTTGTGTGAGCCACCGGCTAAGAACCAAACGCCTTCCGCCACTTTCTCAACAGCCACCCGCTCCGTCGCTTTGAGCACGGCGTCAGGCACTTGAATCTCAACCGGTACGTTGACTTTCACCTCTTTGACCGTGACATCCAGCGTGGGATGCCCGCCCTGCGATTGTTGAATGCGGCTCGGGAATTGAACGCCCCCTTGGTCGCGGTAGTCGGCATAGCTCGTCACTGACGCCACATCACCCAGCACGGGGTCGGGTAGGCGCGACTCAACGCGCTCCACAAGATAATTTTCGTTAATGAAGGCTGTGGCCTGAAAGCGTCCGGGTTCCGTGAAGCTCACCACTGCGAGCGATTTTCCCCCCACAGTTTTAAATTCCACCGTGGCGTTGTTGCGCTGCGCCGCCTTGATCACCCCGTGTGGGGTGATCCAGAGTTGGTGCAGACGATCCACCACAAAACGGGGTCCCGGCTGCGCATTGGTGCCCGCCATGTTCCAGGCCGAAGCGCCGCTCACGAACTGGTCGTTGCGCTGCTGCCCCGCCAGGGGGTAGCCGCCACCGCCTTTGGGTTCAGCGCGGCTGAGCGTCATTTCTTCACGCATCGCGCCAGTATCAAAGTTGATGCTGCGAATCTGGCTGTGCACCGTGATCTTGGGCCAGGCCATGCCCGGCGTAAAAGCCTGACCAAACGTATAACCCGTGCCTTCTGTCACATAGTGGAGCGTTTTGGGCTCCCCCATCGCGCTGGCGGCTCGCTTGAGCACGGCGCTGGCGTCGCTGTCCAGGGCATAGGCGGGTGCCAACGCCAGGGCAAAATAACACCCGAGCAGGGACAACATGACTTTGACTCGCATGATTTAGATTCCTTTCAGTGGGTCCGACAAGTTTAGGGGCTGAACTTAGCTGCGATCAGGGATTGCGTCAAGCCAAGCTTGCTTGGCTCCCATCCAGCCGCCATGCAAGAATCATAAAATCCGCCTTTAGCCAATATTCCATATGAATCTGCATCAATTCCGCTTTGTTCAAGAGGCCGTGCGTCGCAACCTGAATCTGACGGAGGCGGCCAAGGCTTTGCACACCTCGCAGCCTGGCGTGTCCAAGGCCATCATCGAGCTGGAAGAAGAACTGGGCATCGACATCTTTGCCCGCCACGGCAAGCGCCTCAAGCGCGTCACCGAGCCCGGTGAACACGTGCTCAAAAGCATCGAAGTCATCCTGCGTGAATTGGGCAACCTCAAACGCATTGGCAATGAGTACAGCGCGCAAGACAGTGGCACCCTCTCCATCGCCACCACCCACACCCAGGCGCGCTATGTGTTGCCCGGGCCGGTCACCCAACTCCGTGCGGCCTACCCCAAAGTCAACCTCAGCCTGCACCAGGGCAACCCGGATCAGGTCGCCCGCATGGTGATTGACGAGGTGGCTGAAATTGGTATCGCCACCGAATCCCTCGCCGCCTACAGCGAACTCGTCACCCTGCCCTGCTACGAGTGGCAACACATGCTGGTCGTACCCGCTGAGCATGCGTTGGCGACCAAAGAACGCCTAACGCTGGAAGACTTGGCCACCGAACCCATCATCACCTACCACCCCTCTTTCACCGGCCGCACCCGCATCGACCAAGCTTTTGCCACGCGTCAGCTACAACCGCGCATCGCGCTCGAAGCCATTGACTCGGACGTCATCACCACCTACGTAGGGCTGGGCATGGGCATTGGCATCGTGGCTGAAATGGCGGTGCGCGATCTGCCCCTACAAGCCGAACCCGGCAAGCTCGTCGCCCGTCCGCTGGGCCACCTGTTTGGCCAGAACGTCGCCCGCGTGGCCTTCAAGCGCGGCGCTTACCTGCGCAATTTTGTGTACCGCTTTGCTGAACTGCTGAGCGATCGCCTCACCCGTGACCTGGTGGCCCGCGCCATGAGCGGGCATGTGAATGACTATGAATTGTGAAACTTTGCGGGACAGACCGCAGTGACACGAAGTGAACAAGCTCTGTCCTCAACTAATCAGATGATCAAACCACTCCAATCCCGCCTGCCCAACGTCGGCATCACCATCTTCACCGTCATGTCGGCTTTGGCCGTCGAAAAAGGGGCCGTCAATCTAGGCCAAGGTTTCCCGGACTTCCACTGCGACCCGCGCTTGCTGCAAGCCGTGACCGACGCCATGTCGCAAGGCCACAACCAGTACCCGCCCATGACCGGCATCCCGGTCCTGCGTGAGGCCGTGGCCGCCAAAGTCAGTACGCTCTACGGGCACAACTACAACCCCACCACCGAGATCACCATCACCGCCGGGGCCACGCAAGCCATCCTGACCTGCATCCTGGCGATCGTGCATCCCGGCGACGAGGTCATCGTGTTGGAGCCCTGCTACGACAGCTATGTGCCCAATATCGAGCTGGCCGGTGGCGTGGTGGTGCGCGTGCCATTAACGCCTGGCACTTTCCGCCCCGACTTTGACAAAATCGCCGCCGCCATCACGCCCCGAACCCGTGCCATTCTGGTCAACTCCCCGCACAACCCAAGCGGCATGGTGTGGACGCGCGAGGAGATGCTGGCGTTGCAAAGCCTGCTGGAGCCCACCAACATCATTCTCATCAGCGACGAGGTCTATGAGCA
>JAYVPU010000180.1:0-22331 GCA_043757205.1 Comamonadaceae bacterium
GGGATTTCTAATGGTATCCATTAGAAATCCACCCAGTCGGCTCAGGGCTGGGTGCCACTCATGATCCCACCGTCGGGGCTAATGGACAATCTCGGTTAATAGCTACAGGCTAGCAAACATGACCGATGTCTTAACAATCAGTCGGGTTAAATTTTTGGCGGAAGCGGTGAGATTCGAACTCACGAACCCTTGCGGGTTGCCGGTTTTCAAGACCGGTGCAATCGACCACTCTGCCACGCTTCCGACGTCTTGGATTCTAACCGAGGGACTTGCCTCAATCGAGCCAGCCCCGCAACACTGAGGGCCTGGCTTTGGGTTTGGTTAGGCCCAGTCTTGCGGTACGTAGCCCACGGTGATGCGTGACGCCTGCCCCACCAGGGCTACCACCGGTCGTTTGATGACGCTGGGGTGAGCCAGCATGAGGGCTTGGGCGCTGGCGGCGTCGCTCACGCTAACCTGGGTGGCGGCATCGAGCTTGCGCCAGGTACTTCCCTTTTTGTTGACCAGTGCCTCCCAGCCGAGGGCGGCGATCCACGCGCTCAGCGCCAGTTCAGGCACGCCTTGTTTTTTGAAGTCGTGGAAGGTGTAGGCGCGGTGGTGTTCGTCAAACCAGGCGCGAGATTTTTTGACGGTGTCGCAGTTGGGAATGCCGTAGAGGGTGGTCATGGGTCGATTTTAGGTTGCTGTACTTGGCGCATTGGTCTTGTACGCCCGGTTGGGGCGGGCAGCAAATGCACCGCCGCCCCACCCACCAAGCCTGCGCGACAATCCACAGGTATGACGACAAACAACTTCACCACCCTGCCAGACTGGCTGACCTACATCGAGCAACTACACCCCAAGGCTATTGACATGGGCCTGGAACGCGTCAAGGCCGTGGCCGAGCGTATGGCCATTCGGTTTGACTGCCCCGTCATCACCGTGGCGGGCACCAACGGCAAAGGCTCGACCTGTGCCATGCTGGAATCCATCCTGGGGCAGGCGGGCTACCGCACCGGCGTGTACACCTCGCCCCATTTGGTGCACTTTGAAGAGCGTCTTCGGCTGCGTGGCGAGTCAGTAATTGCTACTGATTTAATAGCTGCTTGTGCTCGTGTTGAAAGGGCTAGAGTTGAGAATGGCCCTGAAATATCGCTGACCTACTTCGAATTCACCACCCTGGCCATGATGGACTGCATGGTGCGCGCCCAACTGGACGTGGTCATCCTGGAAGTCGGCCTGGGCGGGCGACTGGACGCCGTCAACATCATTGACGCCGATTGCGCGGTGATCACCAGCGTGGATCTGGATCACATGGAACTCCTGGGGCACGACCGCGAGACGATTGGGCGCGAGAAGGCGGGCATCATGCGCACTGGGCGTCCCGTGGTGGTGAGTGACCCGGTGCCACCGCAAAGCGTGCTGGACTATGCCAAAGCCATTGACGCCGACCTGTGGCAAGTGGGGCGTGACTTCAATGTGGAGGGCGACAAACAGCAATGGGGCTGGGCGGGCCGGGGCCGGCGCTACAGCGGCTTGGCCTACCCGGCGCTGCGTGGTGCCAACCAGTTGCTCAATGCGGCGGGCGTGCTGGCTGCGCTCGCCGCTCTGCGCGAACGCCTGCCGGTGACGGCTCAGGCGGTGCGCAATGGGCTGGCGTTTGTGGAGCTGCCTGGGCGTTTTCAGATCATTCCAGGCCAGCCCACGCTGGTGCTGGACGTGGCGCACAACCCGCATTCAGTGGCCGCGCTCACGGCCAATCTGGACGCCATGGGCTACTTTCCCACCACCCACGCCGTTTTTGGGGCCATGGCCGACAAAGACCTCGCGCCCATGCTGGCCCGGGTCATGCCGCTGATTGACCGTTGGTATTTCACCGATTTGCCCACGCCCAGAGCAGCTTCGGCGCAGGCCTTGCAGGACTTTTGGCAGGCTCAAAATAGCCGTCCGCAAACCACGGCCACGACCTTTGCCGACCCCCTGCAAGCCCTGCATGCCGCTGTGGCCGCCGCAGACCCCGCTGATAGAATCGTGGTCTTCGGATCGTTCTACACCGTGGGTGGCGTTCTGAAAGACGGCATTCCGCGCCTCCAAGCCAAACATCTGAACCCTTGAGTCTCGATTTCATGGCCTTTTTCAAGTTCCGCCAGCGTGAAGACGAACCCAGCGCCCCCACCGGGCCGATGGAGAGCGTCGAGGTCTTGCGCAAGCGCGCCAAGCACCGCTTGATTGGCACAGTGATTCTGGTGCTGGCGGGGGTGATTGGCTTCCCCCTGCTGGTGGACAAGCAGCCGCGCCCGATTGCCATCGACATTCCGATCGAGATCCCCGATAAAAACAAGGTCAAACCCTTGGCCTTGCCTTCTGTCGTGACACAGGCCGTACCGACACCACCAAAGCCGCCAACGGTAGCCAGCGGTGCTGTAGTTGAGACGGTGGCGCCCTTGATAGCACCAGCAGTCGCGATCAAGCCAGACGTCAAAACCGAGTCCAAACCAGAGCCCAAAGCCGAAGTTAAGGCGACCGAAAAAATAGCGGAAAAAGTTGCCCCTAAAGACGTGACAAAGACGGCCCCCAAAGAGCTCCCCAAAGAGGCCACCAAAACCACTGAAAAACCCGCTGAAAAACCGAATGTCGATGGTGCTGCCCGGGCGCAAGCGCTGCTGGATGGCAAAGAGCCGACCAGCCCTGCGCCTGCGCTAGAGGATCGTTTGGTGGTTCAAGTGGGCGCTTTTGCCGATGCAGGCAAGGCGCGTGAAGTACGCCTCAAACTCGAGCGCGCGGGCCTGAAAACTTACACCCAAGAAGCGCAAACCAAAGACGGCGTGCGCATTCGCGTTCGCGTTGGGCCGTTTGGCTCACGCGCCGATGCCGACAAAGCGGCTGAAAAAATCAAGAAGCTTGATTTACCAGCCGCCATCCTCACCTTGTAATGCAGTCGTTTGACATGGTTGTGTTGGACTGGATTTTTTTGGCGATCTTGCTGGCGTCTTTGATCTTGGGCGCATGGCGCGGCTTGGTGTATGAAGTCTTGTCGGTGTTGAACTGGCTCTCGGCCTTTGTGCTGGCGCAGTGGTTTGGCCCCGATCTGGCGCAAAAGCTGCCCATGGGGGGCAGCAATGACACGGTACGCCTGGTGGCTGGTTTTGTGGGTGTCTTCATCGGGGCGGTGTTTGTGGGCGGATTAATCGCCCGACTCATCAAGAAGCTGATTGAATCGGTGGGTCTGCGGCCCGTGGATCGGGTGCTGGGCGCGATGTTTGGCACGGTGCGCGGTGTGATTTTGATCCTGGTGGCTGCGCTGGTGGTGCAGATGACGGTTTTCAAGTCGAATGAAATGTGGGTTGAATCGGTCGGGGCAGGCGTTGCAGTGGCTGCGCTTAAAGGCCTTAAACCCGTCATGCCTGAAAAATTAAGTCAATATTTCCCGTAATTGCGGGGTTGTAGGTGAAAACATGTGTGGAATCGTCGGCGTTGTCAGCAACGCACCTGTCAATCAACTGATCTATGACTCGCTGTTGCTCTTGCAGCACCGCGGTCAAGATGCAGCCGGTATCGTCACGCAGCGGGAGCGCAAGTTCTTCATGCACAAGGCCAAGGGCATGGTCAAAGACGTGTTTCGCACACGCGACATGCGCTCGCTGCCCGGCAACTGCGGCCTGGGTCAGGTGCGCTACCCGACGGCGGGTAATGCTTTCAGCGAAGAAGAAGCCCAGCCCTTTTATGTGAATGCGCCCTACGGCATCGTGCTGGTGCACAACGGCAACCTGACCAACGCGCACGCGCTCAAGGCCGAGCTCTACACCACCGATCACCGCCACATCAACACCGAGAGCGACTCAGAGGTGCTGCTCAATGTGCTGGCCCATGAGTTGGACAAGACCACGCGTGGGGCCACGCTGCAAGTCCAGGACGTGTTCAATGCCGTGCGTCAAGTGCACCGCCGGGTGCGCGGCTCTTACGCCGTGATTGCTCTGATCGCCGGGCATGGTGTGCTGGCTTTTCGCGATCCGTTTGGCATTCGCCCGCTGTGCATGGGGCGCAATAAAGACAGCGTCATGCTGGCCAGCGAGTCGGTGGTGCTGGAAGGCACTGCGCACCAGTTCGAGCGTGATATAGCGCCAGGTGAAGCGGTCTTTATTGACCTACAAGGCAATGTCACGGCCCAACAGTGTGCTGAAACCCCCACCTTGAACCCCTGTATTTTTGAGTTCGTTTATCTGGCGCGTCCTGACTCCAGCATGGACGGCATCTCGGTCTATCAGGCGCGGCTGAACCTGGGTGCAGCACTGGCCAAGCGCGTCGTCTCCACGGTGTCACCGGACCAGATTGACGTGGTGATCCCCATCCCCGAATCCAGCCGCCCCAGCGCCACCCAACTGGCGCATTTGCTGGGTCTGCCTTACCGCGAAGGTTTTGTGAAAAACCGCTACGTGGGGCGCACCTTCATCATGCCGGGCCAGGCCGTGCGCCAGAAATCGGTGCGTCAAAAGCTCAATGTGATTGGCAGCGAATTCAAAGGCCGCAACGTGCTGCTGGTGGATGACTCCATCGTGCGCGGCACCACCAGCAAAGAGATCGTGCAAATGGCGCGCGACGCCGGGGCCAACAAGGTCTATATGGCCAGCGCTGCGCCACCGGTGCGCTTCCCCAATGTGTACGGCATCGACATGCCTACCGCGGATGAACTGGTGGCGCATGGCCGCACGGTGGATGAAATCCGCCAACTCATTGGCTGTGACGAATTGATCTACCAGGATGTGGATGCCATGAAGCTGGCCATCGGCTCTTTGAACCCCGCCATCAGTGGCTTTGATGCCTCTTGTTTTGATGGCGTGTATGTGACGGGCGACATCACGGCTGCCGATATTGATCGGCTCAATAACAGCCGTGGAGGCGACCAAGACGAGAACGCGCAAGACAACTCGCGTCTGGCCCTGCCCAATCATTCGGAGGGCTGATATGTCGGCTAAGAAATTGCCTGAGCACCTGCACCTGGACACGCTGGCCGTGCGCGCCGCCGTGGCCAAGAGCCAGCATGGCGAAAACTCCGAAGCGCTGTACATGACCAGCAGCTTTGTGCAGCCCGACGCCGCCACCGCAGCGCGCCGTTTTGCGGGCGAGGAAGAGGGCTACATCTACTCGCGCTTCACCAACCCCACGGTGGCCAGCATGGAGCAGCGCTTGGCGGCGCTGGAAGGTACTGAGGCTTGTATCGGTACCAGCTCCGGCATGTCGGCCATTTTGCTGATGTGCATGGGCCTGCTCAAGGCGGGTGACCACGTCATTTGTTCGCAGTCCGTGTTCGGCTCCACCATCAAGCTAATCGCCGGTGAGTTTGGCAAGTTTGGCGTGCAAAGCACCTTTGTGTCGCAAACCGACGTGGCGCAGTGGCAAGCCGCCGTGCAGCCCAACACCAAGCTGCTGTTTGCCGAGACCCCAACCAACCCGCTGACCGAGGTGTGCGACATCCGTGCGTTGGCCGATGTGGCCCACGCGGCCGGTGCGCTGCTGGCCGTGGACAACTGCTTTTGCTCGCCCGCCTTGCAGCAGCCCGCCAAGCTGGGGGCCGACCTCATCATCCACTCCGGCACCAAGTACCTGGACGGCCAGGGTCGTGTGATTGCCGGTGCCATTTGCTGCTCTAAACAACTGATCGACGAAAAATTCATGCCGGTGATGCGCAGTGCGGGCATGAGCCTGTCGCCGTTCAATGCCTGGATCGTCCTCAAAGGCATGGAGACGCTGTCCATCCGCATGCGCGCGCAAAGCGAGGGCGCACTGGCGCTGGCCAGCTGGCTGGAGCAACAGCCCAAGGTGGCACGGGTGTATTACCCCGGCCTGGCTTCGCACCCCCAGCACGCGCTGGCCATGCAACAACAGTCTGGCATGGGCGGGGCTGTGGTGTCGTTTGACGTGGTGGGTGCCAACCCCGAGGAAGGGCGAACAAACGCCTTTCATGTCATCGACAGCACCTGCGTCATGTCCATCACCGCCAACTTGGGCGACACCAAAACCACCATCACCCACCCCGCCACCACCTCGCATGGTCGCCTGACCGAAGTGCAGCGCCAAGCCGCTGGCATCGGCCAAGGCTTGATCCGCATGGCCGTGGGCCTGGAGCATATTGACGACCTCAAGGCGGATTTGGCCCGGGGACTGAGCACACTTAACTAAGCCAGAGCTTATTCAAGTCCGTTCGGGCTGAGCTTGTCGAAGCCTTCGCTAGCCCTTCGACAAGCTCAGTGCGAACGGATATAAATTTTATGACTACAAAAATCCGCACCCGCTTCGCCCCCTCACCCACGGGCTTCATCCACCTGGGCAACATCCGCTCGGCGCTCTACCCCTGGGCCTTTGCGCGCGCCAATGGTGGTGACTTCATCTTGCGCATTGAAGACACAGACCAAGACCGCTCCACCCAAGCGGCGGTGGACGTGATCATCGAAGGCATGGCTTGGCTCGGGCTGGACTACGACGAAGGCCCGTTCTACCAAATGCAGCGCATGGCGCGCTACAAAGAGGTGCTGCTGGACCTGCAAGCCTCAGGCCATGTGTACCCCTGCTACATGAGCGTGGCTGAGCTGGACGCGCTGCGCGAGCACCAGATGGCCACCAAGCAAAAGCCGCGCTACGACGGCACCTGGCGGCCCGCGCCCGGCAAGACATTGCCCGCTATCCCTGAAGGCGTGCAGCCGGTGTTGCGCTTCAAAAACCCGCAAACGGGCTCGGTGGTGTGGGAGGACAAGGTCAAGGGCCGCATCGAAATCAGCAACGACGAGCTGGACGACCTGGTGATTGCCCGGCCCGCGCAAAACGGCGATATCAACGGAAATGGCGTGGGCACACCCACCTACAACTTCTGCGTGGTGGTGGACGACCTGGACATGGCCATCACTCACGTCATTCGTGGGGACGACCACGTCAACAACACGCCACGCCAGATCAACATCTTCAAGGCCTTGGGCAAAGTGCCGCCGGTCTATGCGCACCTGCCCACCGTGCTGACCGAAATGGAGGACGAGCAGGGCGAGAAGCACGTCGTCAAAATGTCCAAGCGCAACGGCGCCAAACCGGTGACCCAATACCGCGATGAGGGTTATTTGCCTGAGGCCATGGTCAACTACCTGGCCCGCTTGGGTTGGAGCCACGGTGACGATGAAATCTTCAGTCGTGAACAGTTTTTGCAGTGGTTTAATCTGGATCACCTGGGGCGGAGCGCCGCGCAATTTGACGAGGCCAAACTGAACTGGGTCAACGCCCAGCACCTCAAGGCCATGACGGACGAAGCGCTGGCCCCCTTGGTGGCGGCGCAACTGCAAAAGCGCGGTGTGTCTGTCGATGAACAATCTTCATCCGATTTGGCAAAAATCTGTGGCCTGTTCAAAGACCGCTGCGACACCACGGTGACCCTAGCCCATTGGGCCGCAGCTTTCTATGCCGACATCACCCCCAAGGCCGACGAGCTGGCCTTGCACGTCACCGAGGCGATCCAGCCTGCATTGCAATTGTTGAGTGAGAAGTTGAGTGCTTGTGCCTGGGACAAAGCGGCCATCGCAACCGTCATCAAAGAAGTCTTGCAGGCCTGCGGTTTGAAGATGCCGCAACTCGCCATGCCGGTGCGCGTGTTGGTGATGGGAACGGCGCAAACCCCGGCGGTGGATGCGGTGCTGGCACTCATGCCCAGAGAAAAAGTTCTGGCGCGTTTGAAGAGCCGCTGAAAATACGCTTATAATTCGAGGCTCGACGCAATCAGATGTCTTTCAAAAGATATTTAGTGCAATTGGGGGTATAGCTCAGCTGGGAGAGCGCTTGCATGGCATGCAAGAGGTCATCGGTTCGATCCCGTTTACCTCCACCAGTTAAAGCGTCGAGTTGGTTAGTCCACAGGTTTTGACCCTATCGTCTAGAGGCCTAGGACATCACCCTTTCACGGTGAGTACCGGGGTTCGAATCCCCGTAGGGTCGCCAGATACGCTGCAAAGCAAGTCCGGTACAAGTGGTTGGCACTTGGCTCGCAAGAGTAAACGCCATCTACCAGGAGTGGTAGTTCAGTTGGTTAGAATACCGGCCTGTCACGCCGGGGGTCGCGGGTTCGAGTCCCGTCCGCTCCGCCAAAAATGAAAAGCCATCAATCGCAAGATTGATGGCTTTTTCATTGGGCGATCCATTTGCAACGCGGTCGATGCTGCGCTATTTCATTCCCAACAAAGTCGCCGCATTGCCCCAAGCGATTTGATCTGCCGTGTCCCTGGGGAGCTCACCCAGCCACGTGCGGTAACCTTGCATCAAGGCTTCGTAAGACTGCCAGCGCGGGTTGATCCAGGTGTCTGAGCCCAGCACGAAGCGGGTGGGCATTTCCAGGAACAATGCGCGCCATTCGGGGCAGAGCCTGCCTGCCTCGCAGGTTAAACCGGGGCGGTAGGACAGCTCGCCTGTGAGCAATGGGTAGCGGCGCATCAACTCACGCACGCGTGCAACGCTTGCGCCACCAATGCCGGTGTGCGCCCAAATCAATTTGGTTTTTTGCCCTTTCGATGGTGTGTTCGCCATCAGCAGGTCAATGGCTGCATCGTCCACGTGGGCCAACACGGCCAGGCCATTTTCATCGGCCAAGGCCATGAGTTTTTTGGCCACAGGACCGTTGGCATTGGCGCTGTCATAAAGATGAAATTCGCCGATGCCTTTGTACGCACCAGCTTGTGTGCCCTGGGCCAACTCGGCCAGCACCATGTCGTAAATCGTCTCGTCCTTGAACCAAGTGTTGTAGTCCTCACGGTTGCGGTACAGGCGAACAAAGGGCACGACCGTCACGCCAGCTGCCTTGGTCTGTGCCGTGGCTGCGGCCAATGATTTGGTGCCCTGATTGGGGCGAGAGTTCGCGACGATGGCTTTGACGCCGCTGCTCTTCATGCGGCCGAGCACATCAGACAGAGGGTGCTCGATCTGCGCTTCTTGGTTGTAGTGCAGGTGGGTATCAAACAGCGGGCCGGTGTAGTTGGCAGCCCAGGATGAGGCGGCGTACAGCCCAGCAACAAGCGCTAACCATTGACCTAGGGTGATGATGGGTTGCGGTGTTTTCATAGGTGGTGACTCATTGATCGATGGGCGTCCATCCTCACACAACTCACGCTTTGAGTCTATTTTCAGGCAAGCGCAGCACCCCCGTGGCAAGCGCAGTACCCAGCACAATCACCGCGCCAAACACCAACATGCTTGCGCTCAAGGCCTCACCCAGCAGCACGCTGCCGTAGGCCACGCCAAACACGGGGATGAGAAAGATCACAGTCACTGTGCGTGCTGGCCCCATGCGGGTGATGAGCCTAAAGAACAAGATGTAGGCCATGGCGGTGCAGAAGAATGCCAACAAACCAATCGCGAGCCACGCCTTTAAACCGGGCATTTGGGTCGGCAGGGTCAGCAAGGCAGGCACCAGCAACACGAGGCTACCGCCCACTTGGCTGCCCGCCGCATTGGCCATGGCGGGCGTGCCATCCAAATACTTTTTGGTGAAACTCGCAGCAATCCCGTAGAGCAGCGTGGCGGTAAGGCAAGCCAGCACCGCCAGGCCCGACAGCGGGTCGGCTCCGCTGAACGAGGCCTTGTCCCAGGCCAGCGCGGCCACGCCAACAAAGCCAATCACCAGGCCCATGATGCGCGAACCATTGGGTCGATCACGCAACCAAACCCAGGCCACCAGTGCCCCCCACAGCGGAACGGTGGCGTTGAGGATGGCGCTCAATCCGGTGTTGATGTGCAGCACCGCAAAGCAGTACAGCGCAAAAGGCAGGCCGCTGTTGAGCACGCCCACCATCAGGATGGGGCCGAGCTTGGCGCGCAGCGCAGGTATTTGTTGTTGCCACAGCAGCAAGGGCAGTAAAAAAAGCGAGGCCAAAAACACGCGCAAAAAAGCCGTGACAAACGGGCCAAATTCAGCAGCCCCCATCTTCATCAGTAGGAAGGACGCACCCCACAGAGCGGCGAGCAAGACAAAGTCCACCGCGACGCTGGTTTTCATGTGCGCACGCTCACAGCAGACAGCCCTCAAGCTGCAATAGTGCCACCTTGCGCGGCAGGCCCCCCGCATAGCCCGTGAGTGATCCGTTGCTACCCACCACGCGGTGGCAGGGCACGATGATGCTGATGGGGTTGCGCCCCAGCGCCGCGCCCACGCCACGTGCGGCGCTGGGCCGACCCACGCGCGCGGCCAGCGCACCATAGCTCTCGGTCTGGCCACGCCCAATGGCCAGCAGAGCATGCCACACGCTTTGCTGAAAGGCGCTGCCTGCGCTCAAGTCCAGCGGCAGATCAAAGTGCGAGCGCTGCCCGGCAAAGTAGTGGTTCAATTGCTGCGCCGTCTCACTCAGCCAGGCTTGCGCAGGTGACGACGCATCGCTTGCACGGGTAGCCGCGGAGGAGACGGTTTGCGCGGCGTGCAAGACCGCGTCGGGCGGGAAATGTTTCTGATCCAAAAACCACACGCCGCACAGGCCTAGCGGGCTGGCTGCCAGCAACATCGGCCCCAAAGGTGAGGGGGTTTGACGGGTTTGGGTGAGGGCGGGGAAGTTCATGGTCTGGCGTCTCCAAAGTGCGCTCGTGGGGGCATACGTGGCGCGCGCACCATGATAAGCCTGAGCACGGGTGCGCCGCCTACAATTCGTGCACTGTTGGATCACCCGCCACCCCCTCATTCCCATGCAAATCAACCCTTCCATCTTCAAAGCCTATGACATTCGCGGCATCGTGCCCGCCACCGTGGACGAGGCCATGGCCGAAGGCTTGGGCCGCGCCTTTGGCACCGAGGCCCTACGCCAAGGTGAGCGTTGTGTCGCTGTGGGACGAGACGGGCGCTTGAGCGGCCCGGCCTTGGTGGCAGCGCTGGCACGAGGTCTGGTGGCCTCAGGCGTCGAGGTGATTGATGTCGGCATGGTCACCACACCGCAACTTTACTTTGCGGCCAGCACGCTGTGCCACAGCGGCATCCAGGTCACGGGCAGCCACAACCCTAAGGACTACAACGGTTTCAAGATGGTGCTGGCCGGGCGCGCCATTTATGGCGACGACATTCAGGCCCTGCGCCAAACCATGCAAGACGAAAGTTGGGTGGTGCAAGCCGGTGGCAGCGTGCGCGTTGAAGATGTGTCAGCCGCCTACCTTGAGCGCATCGTGGGTGAGGTGAAGTTGTCACGGCCGATGAAGATCGTGGTTGACTCGGGCAACGGCATTGCGGGCGCGTCGGCTCCCGGCATCTTGCGGGCTTTGGGTTGCGAGGTGACCGAGCTGTTCAGCGAGGTCGATGGCAACTTTCCCAACCACCACCCCGACCCGAGCAAGCCCGAGAACCTGCGCGACGTGATCACAGCTTTGCAAACGGGTGACGCTGAACTGGGTCTGGCCTTTGACGGCGATGGTGATCGTCTGGGCATCGTCACCAAAGACGGCCAGACCATCTACCCGGATCGCCAGATGATGCTGTTTGCGCAAGACGTGCTGAAGCGCGTGCCCGACGGCACCATCGTGTTTGACGTGAAGTGCTCGCAGCGACTGGCCCCCGCGATTGAAGCCGCAGGCGGCAAGGCCTTGATGTTCAAGACCGGGCATTCGCTGATCAAGGCCAAGATGAAAGAAATCGATTCACCACTCGGTGGCGAGATGAGCGGTCACATCTTTTTCAAAGAACGCTGGTTTGGCTTTGACGATGGCACGTACGCCGGTGCGCGCCTGCTGGAAATCGTGAGCCGATCGCCCGATGCCAACGCCGTGCTGCACGCCTTGCCCACGAGTTTTTCCACGCCTGAACTCAACGTGAAGTGTGCCGAAGGCGAACCGCATGACCTGGTGGCGCAACTGGTGGCCGGAGCCACGTTTGCCGCCCCCGCCCAGGTCAACACGATTGATGGTTTGCGCGTGGACTGGCCGGACGGCTTTGGCCTGATTCGCGCCTCCAACACCACACCCGTGCTGGTGCTGCGTTTTGAAGGCCACACGCCCGAAGCCTTGCACCGGATAGAGACCGAGATGCTGGCCTTGCTGCGCACCGTCAAGCCGGATGCGGTGTTGGATGAGGCGGCGCATTGATCACCCGGCCACAGCACGTGTTTGAGAAGACAAATCCTTGCGCATCCTCATAGTCAAGCTCTCCTCCCTGGGCGACGTGGTGCACACCATGCCCGCCGTGCAGGACATCCGCCGCGCCTTGCCGCAGGCGCAGATCGACTGGGTGGTGGAGCGTGGCTTTGCACCCCTGGTGCGGCGCTGCGAAGGCGTGACGCGCGTCATTGAGTGCGACTTGCGACGCTGGCGCAAATCCCCCCTCGCTGCCAACACCCGCGCCGAGTGGAGGGTCTTCAAACAAATAGTGCAAGCACAAGCCTATGACGCGGTGATCGACCTGCAAGGCCTGAGCAAATCTGCCCTGGTGGCCTGGCTGGCACGGCTGGCCCCTGGCGGCAAGCGCTATGCCATGGCGAATCAAACCGAAGGCTCGGGTTATGAGGCCCCCACACGCTGGGTGAGTGACGTGGCCATCACCTTGCCAGCGCACACTCATGCGGTGCAGCGGGGTCGCTTGTTGTGCGCCAAGGCCTTGGGCTATGACGTGCCCGATGTAGAAGTGTTTGGTCTTTTAGCCCAACATCCACTAGAACAAGAAGCTACTGAAACCATAGCAACAGAAAATCTGGTGGTTGAAAAAATAGCCGTTAATAGCGACTCAAAACAACCCTGCATCGCTCTGGTACACGGAACCTCACGCGCCGACAAGCAGTGGCCGCTCGACCATTGGGTTGCTCTGGGCACGCGCTTGCAGGCCGCAGGCTACACGCTGGCCTTGCTGCATGGCACGGATGCCGAACAGCAGCGCAGCGCAGCCCTGGCCGCGCAACTGCCCGGTGCTGTGGTCTGGCCACGGCTGGGCCTGGATGCGCTGACCGACGCACTGGTAGCTTGTGCGGGCGTGATCGGCGTGGACAGTGGCTTGAGCCATATCGCGGTGGCGCTGGATCTGCCCCATGTGCAGCTCTACAACTTCGACACCGCCTGGCGCACCGGCCCACTCAACCGCACGCGCCAACGCAGCGTGTTTGCGCAGCCCACGCCGTCGGTCGATGCGGTCTGGCAGGCTTGGTTGGACGTGTCTGCATGATCCGCTTGCTTTACTCCACCCTGGTTTGGCTGCTCCAGCCCCTGCTGCGCCGCAAGCTGCGCAAGCGCGGCGTGCAAGAGCCAGGCTACCTGGACGCCGTAGAAGAACGCTTTGGCCACTACACACAAGCGGCCTGCCCTCCAGACGGTCAAACCGTGTGGCTGCACGCCGTCTCTTTGGGAGAGACGCGCGCCGCCGCCGTGTTGGTCGCACGCTTGCGCGCGCAGTGGCCGCAAATGCGCTTGCTGCTCACGCACGGCACAGCCACCGGGCGCGCGCAAGGCCTAAGCTTGCTCCGGCCGGGAGATAGCCAGGTCTGGCAGCCCTGGGATACCCCCGCCGCTGTGCAGCGCTTCTTGATCCATTTCAAGCCCCGTATCGGCATCCTGATGGAAACTGAGGTCTGGCCCAATCTGAGCGCCGCCTGCGTGCAGTGGGGCGTGCCGCTGGTGCTGGCCAATGCGCGCATGAGCGAGAAGTCCATGCGCAAGGCGCTGCGCCTGAGCTGGCTGTCACGCCCGGCCTACCAGTCCCTGGCGGCGGTGTGGGCTCAAACGCCGGGGGATGCTCAGCGGTTGCAGGTCTTGGGCGCGCATGTGCAGGGCGTGTTCGGCAACGTGAAGTTCGACGCCAGTCCCCATGCAGAGCAACTGGCGCTGGGTCGGGCTCGGCGTGCGGCGATGCAGAGGCCTGTGATTATGTTTGCCAGCTCACGCGAGGGTGAAGAGGCGCAGTGGATTCAGATTTTTAAAGAAAATAGGTCTGAAAACCAATATCCACATGCACAAGAAGCTATTGATTCAATAGCATCCAAAATGCCACAAGTTCAATGGCTGATCGTCCCACGCCACCCGCAACGCTTTGATGAAGTGGCTGCCATGATTCGCGCCCAGGGCCTGAGCGTGTCGCGCCGCAGCGCATGGGCCAACCCGCCCACCGCTGCCGATCTGGCTGCCGATGTCTGGCTGGGTGACTCACTGGGCGAAATGGCGCTGTACTACGGCTTGAGTGACGCAGCCCTGCTGGGCGGCAGTTTCGAGCCCCTGGGTGGGCAGAACCTGATCGAGGCGGCGGCCTGCGCTTGCCCGGTGTTCATGGGGCCCTATACCTTCAACTTCACCGAGGCCTCGGCCTTGGCCGAATCGGCAGGTGCGGCCTTGCGACAGATGGACATGGCGGCATCGGTCGCCGCGGCTACAGCGTTGGTGAGTGAGCCTGCGAAGCAAGCCGCCATGGCGCAAGCCGCAGGGCAATTTGCCCAAGCGCACCGGGGTGCGACTGACAAGACCGTGACGGCCGTGCTGAAATTATTGCCGTAGTAGCCAAGCGTGGAGGTTTATTGCAGCAGGGCGTTAACACTCAGCAAGTCTTCGGCCTTGAGTGTGCCATTGGCCTGGCGCAATTTCAGACCACCCACCAGCACGTCATAACGCGCTTTGGCCAGGTCACGCTTGGTTTGGTAGAGCTGGCTTTGTGAGTTGAGCACGTCGATATTGATGCGCACGCCCACCTGGTAGCCGAGCTTGTTGGCGTCCAGCGCGCTTTGGCTGGAGGCTTCAGCGGCTTGCAGTGCATTGGCTTGGCCGAGTCCTGAGAGCACGCCGAAATAGGCCGCACGTGTGGCTTGGGCAATGGTGCGCTGGCTTGCCTCCAGGTCGGTACGGGCTTTACTCTCTAACGCCAGGGTTTCTTTGATTCGGTTTTGGGTGAAGAAGCCTGCAAACAGGGGCAGGTTGAACGACAAGCCAACCACGCCGGTTGTGGCTTTGGACGAGGTGGCTGTTGTCGTGGTGCCGTTGGAGTTGTCGCTGTAGCCATAGCTCGCAGTCAAGTCGAGTGTGGGCTTGTGACCAGCTTGCGCTTTTTGGACTTCAAGCTCGGCCACTTCCAAGGCCACGCGCAGTTGTTTAAGGGTGGGGTGCGTGTCCAGCGCTTGCGCAATCCAAGGGTTCACATCGGCAGGCACGAGTGCGGGCAATTCGGTGGAGGCCAGTGGGTTAGGCGTGACGTTGCTTTTACCGACCAACTGATCCAGGGCGAGTCGTTTGACGCGCAAGTCGTTGTCGGCGGCGATCTCTTGGGCGATAACCAGGTCATAGCGCGCCTGGGCTTCGCGGGTGTCGGTGATGGTGGCCGTGCCGACTTCAAAATTACGTTTGGCCGAGGCCAATTGCTCCGCCACGGCCGATTTCTGAGCCTGAACGAAGGTCAGCGTGTCTTGCGCACCGAGCACATCAAAATAAGTCTGGCTGGTGCGAATCAGCAAATCCTGTTCGGCAATCAACAGGGCCGCAGGGGCCAGCAAGGCTTGTTTTTTACCCTGCTCGTAGAGCGCCACATTGATGGGGCGGTACAAGGGTTGTGAGGCACTGATGGTCGCGCCTTGGTTGGTGAAGTTGCGGTTGCCTTGGGCTGGAGTGGAGTCGATGATGTTGACTTGACCGTTGGAGCCGTTGACCCCCAGATTCACGGTCGGCAAGATGTTGAATTTGGATTCTTCTGAGAGGGCCATGGTCGCGTCAAACTGAGACTTGGCCGACTGGAAGGTCGCATCATAATTCCGTGCGGTTTCGTAGATGCTGAGCAAGTTTTCTGCGTGAACAGGCACAGCCATGGTGACCAAAAGTGCCAATGTCAGGGGCGCCAGACGGAATGCGTGCATGAGTCATCTTCCTTAATAACGGGGAACGGTGGGATCGATTTGAATCGACCAGGCATTGATGCCGCCGGTGAGGTTGGCCACGTGACCAAAGCCCTGGCCAGCCAGGTACTCGGCCACACGCTGGCTGCGTGCACCGTGGTGGCACAGGCAGGCAATGGGGCGCGCAGGGTCCAGCTCATTCAAGCGGGGCGGAATTTCGCCCATGGGGATGCACACCAACTCGAAGTCGGCAGGCTTAATCGAGGCGGTTTGTAGCTCGTGCGGTTCCCGCACGTCGATGACGACCGGCTGGCCAAAAGACTTCATTTTTTCCAGCCAGGCGGCCAGGTCACTGGGGTGAACGTGTTCAATCATAATGGCTCGGGATTTTGAATGGGGTTTTAGGCGAGACGCTAAAAAAACCAGGTTAAAAAGTAAAACGCGAGTGTTCCGGGAAATTTAACAGACGCGGTGCTACTGTGTCCCAGGCTTGCAGGGTGGTGTATTCAGCATCACTGGTGCGGGTGATCAAAGTGGCACGCATCATGGGCAGCTCGCCCACGATGGCCATCAGGCGACCACCGACTTTGAGTTGAGCGAGCAGGGTGCTTGGCACTTCGGCCACCGAGCCACTGAGGATAATGACATCAAACGGACCTTGATCGGGCAAACCTTTGGCACCATCAGCCTGCATCACTTCGGCGTTGTAGATGCCGGATTTTTGCAAGTTGGCGCGTGCCAGTGTGACCAACTCAGGTTCGATTTCCAGTGAAATCACGCGCTGAGCACGGTGTGCCAGCAGAGCCGTCATATAGCCTGAGCCTGCGCCAATCTCTAGTACCTTTTCGTGCTTGCGAACGGCCAAGTCTTGCAGCATGCGGGCTTCCACACGGGGGGGCAGCATGCACTGGCCTAGGCGCTGGGCCGCTTCGGGCGTGCCGTTCAGGGGGATTTCCATATCGACAAAGGCCAGGGCCTTGTGGGCCAGTGGCACGAAATCCTCACGCTTGACCACAGACAACAGGTGCAGCACATCGGTGTCGAGCACATCCCAGGGGCGGATTTGTTGCTCAATCATGTTGAAGCGGGCTTGTTCCAGATTCATTCCATCAACTCCTAGGGCTTACTTTGGCAATTCGCAGATTTTAACGGGGCGTTTTCAGGGCTTGCTCACAGGCGTCATCTCAGGTCTCACCCAAAGGCGGCGCAGCCATTGTGTGAGGTCATCCAAATAGCAATACACCACGGGGACGACCACCAGCGTCAACAGGGATGAAGTGATGACGCCGCCAATCACCGCTTGGCCCATGGGCGCGCGCTGCTCAGAACCCTCACTCAGGGCGAAGGCCAGCGGCATCATGCCAAAAATCATGGCCAGCGTGGTCATCAGGATGGGTCGCAGCCGCACGCGCGCGGCCAGCAGCAGGGCGTCGTGACGCAACATGCCAGGGACGTGGCGACCCTGTTCGTCAACGCTGTCTTGCCGCGCGCGAATGGCAAAGTCCACCAGTAAAATAGCGTTCTTCGTCACCAAGCCCATGAGCATGACCACCCCGATGATGGAAAACATGGACAACGCGGATTGGAACAAGAGCAGCGCCAACACCACACCAATGAGGGTCAGCGGCAGCGAGGTCATCAGCGCCAACGGCTGGAAAAAGCTCTTGAACTGGCTGGCCAAAATCATGTAGATAAAGACGATGGCCAGCACCAACGCCGAGACCGCGTAGCCAAAAGACTCGGCCATGTTTTTGGTGGAGCCGCCGAACTCGTAGCGATAGCCGGGCGGGAAGGTGACGCTCTCCAGCGCCGTTTTGATGTCAGCCGAGACTTCGCCTGCCGAGCGGTTGTAAACGTTAGCATTCATCGCGACTTCGCGCGTCAGATTGCGCCGGTTGATCTGGTTCGGGCCGGTGGTCTCCACCACGCGCGCGAGCTGGTTCACCCGCACGATGCGCGGGCTGCCATCGGCGTTGCTGCCCACCGTGAAGGGCAGACGCTCTAGGTCTTGTGGGTTCATGCGCATGTTAGGGGCCAGGCGAACGTTGACGTCGTAGGTCTGGTCGTCGGGCGCACGCCAGTTGCCCACGGTTTGACCCGCCACCAGGGTGCGCAGCGCGCTGGCCATGGGGGCCACGCCCAGGCCCAGATCAGACGCTGCATCGCGTTTGACTTGCACTTCAATCGTGGGCTTGTTGGCCTTGACGCTGGAGTCCAGATCGACCAGGCCGGGGATGGGCCGAATCTTGTCCGTCACCAGTGCGGTCAGCCGCTCCAGTTCCTTGAGGTCTGGGCCTTGCAAGGAAAACTCCACCTGCTTGTTGCCGCCCACGGCGTCGAGCAAGCCCACGTGTGTGACGGTGATGCCGGGCACGCTTTTGAGTCGCTCGCGCAGCACGTTCGCCATCTGATCCACGCTACGCTCACGTGCCTTGCGGTCTACCAGACGCACATCGACACTGGCGTAGTTTTTGCCCAGGGCGTTGCCGGTGTTGAGGGTGGCGACGGTGTACTTCACCTCGGGGAATTCATGCAGGATGGCGTCCATTTGGCGTGCCTTGGCTTCGGTGACTTCCAGCGACGAGCCTTCAGGGGTGTAGAAGTTCAGCGAAGTCTCTGAAAAATCTGCCTTGGGCACGAACTCGGTGCCCAGCAAAGGCACCATGAAGAGGCTGGTGACAAAAACGACCACGGCCAGTACAACAGTGGCCAGCTTGTGGTGCAGCGCCCAACGCAAAACGCTTTGGTAAGCCTCGACCAGCAGGTCAGTGGCGTGGTCAAACCAGCCGGTCACGCGGCCAATGGTTTTGTCATAAAAAGTGACGGGTGCATGGTGCTTGCCGTGGGCCTCAATGCTCGGGTCATGCCAGATGCTGGAGAGCATGGGGTCGAGCGTGAAGCTGACAAACATGGAGATCAACACCGCCGCCACGATGGTGACGCCAAACTCATGGAAAAACTTGCCGATGATGCCGCCCATGAAACCGATAGGCAAAAACACCGCGACGATGGAGAAGGTGGTGGCCAGCACCGCCAGGCCAATCTCTTGCGTGCCGTCCATGGCCGCGTCATACGCGCCCTTGCCCATTTGCACGTGGCGCACGATGTTTTCACGCACCACAATCGCATCGTCAATCAAGAGCCCCACGCACAGCGAGAGCGCCATCAATGTGACCATATTGATGGTGAAGCCAAACAAATACATGAAAAGGAAAGTGCCGATGATCGAGATCGGCAGCGTCAGCCCGGTGATGACGGTGGAGCGCCAGGAGTTCAGGAACAAAAACACGATCAGCACCGTGAGCAAGGCGCCTTCAATCAAAGTGCGGCGCACGTTATCCACCGAGACGCGGATCGGGCGTGAACCGTCGGTCACGGGCTCCAACCGCACACCGGGGGGAAGCAGAGGCTGCATGCTGACCACCGCCTCGCGCAGTTTGTCAATCACGTCGATGGTGTTCTCATCCTGCGACTTTTGTACTGTGAGCAGCAACGTGCGTTGGCCGTTGTAGAGCGCCAGACTATCTAGCTCCTGGGCACCGTCCTGGATGGTGGCGATCTGGTCCAGCCGAACGGGCGCGCCCGACCCGACCGGTCCTTTGCGGGCCACAATGATGCGGCCAAAGTCTTCAGGCCGCTGCATACGCGCATCGATCTGCACCACGCGCTCTTGCGTCAGGTTGCGAATGGCCCCCACAGGCAGGTTCTGGTTCTCGCCCTTCACGGCGGCCACCACTTGCTCAGGCGTGATGCCGTTGGCCTCCATTGCCTGGGGTTGCAGGTAGAGGTTGATCTCGCGTTTGGTGCCGCCCACTAGACTGACGGAGCCAACACCGCGCACGTTTTCCAATCGCTTCCTGAGAACTTGATCGGCCCAGTTGGTTAACTCAACGGCATTGAATGTTTTGTCTTTGCTTGCCTCTGGCATCACAGCTAATGACCAAATCGCCCGACTCGATGGATCAAAGCGCAACACGCTGGGCTCTTTCACCTCATCTCGGAACGTGGGGCGGATGAGGCCGATTTTTTCGCGTACGTCGTCAGCCGCTTTGCGGCCATTGATGTGCAGCTGAAACTCCATGATGACCACCGAACGGCCTTCGTAGCTGCGCGAGGTCAGTGCGCTGATGCCCGCAATCGAGTTAACGCCTTCTTCCACTTTTTTGGTGACCTCGCTCTCCACGATTTCGGGCGAAGCACCGGGGTAGTCGGTGGTGATCACCACCACCGGCAAGTCAATATTGGGGAATTGGTCGACCTGCAAACGCTGGTAAGCAAACAGGCCCAGCACCACGATGGCGAGCATCATCATGGTGGCGAACACCGGGTTTTTCAGGCTAATTTGAGTGAACCACATGGCTTAGCGCGCCTCTCGGGTGGTTTGGGTGATTCGCACCGTCGTACCTGCACGCAAGGGACCGACCTGGCCCCGAATCACGACGCTGTTTGCTGCGAGGCCTTTGATGATCACCCTGGGCTCCCCCTGGGCTTGGCCGCGTGCCCCGAGTTCAATCTCACGGTACACGACCTGCGCGTTTTCAATGGTTTGGACATAGGGTGATGGTTTGTCCGTGCGAACCGCACTCAGCGGCACCGACAGGCCGCTCAGCTGCCCTATGCCCAAGCTGCCTTGGGCAAACAAGCCCTGGCGCAAACTCACGTTGGACGCCCCGCTGGAATCCAGGCTCAGGTAAGCCAGCACGCTGCGGCTACCCGCTTGCGTGCTGGGACTGATGCGCACCACATGGGCCGCGATGGGCTGGCTGGCACCATCCACTTGCAGTTCAGCGTTTTGCCCCACTTTCACGTTGAGCGACTCGGCCGCGCTCAAGGTGATTTCAAGCTCCAGGTGGCTCAAGTCCACCACCTCGATCACGCGCGCCTCAATCGCCACGCGCTCGCCCGGCTGGGCCAAGCGCTGCGCCACCCAGCCGTTGATGGGCGAGCGCAACACGGTGTCATCCAGCGACTTCTTGGCCACGGCAACGCCCGACAACGCGGCCTTGTGGGTGGCCTGCGCGCCCGCCAAGGTGCTGGCGGACGCGTCCAGTGCGGTTTTGGAAATAAAGCCCTGATCCACCAGGGCGCGGTTGTTGTCGAACTGTCGCTGGGCGATGTCAATCTGGGTCTTGGCTGCATCGGCCTGTTCTTGCGTTTGTTGCATGCGGGCTTGGTACTCGGTGGCGTCCACGCGGGCGATGATTTGACCGGCCTGCACCCGGTCACCTTCGCGCAGGGTTAAGCCCTGCAACTCACCCGCCACCTTGGCTTTGACCATGGCCGAGTTCACGGCCTTGAGCGCACCGGAAATCGGCAGACCCAGTGACAGGGATTGTGTAGTGGCCTGGGTCACATCGGTCGCGGCCAACTCCACCACGGTTGGCGTGGTTTGTGCTGTTTGAGCGCTCAGTACTTGCTGTTTGGCTTGGCGCTCGGAGAGGGTGCGAACAATGCTCGTCGCGATGAGGGCAAGCAGCAGAACCGCCAGGCCCCATTTGATCCAGCGTTTCATGTCGATTGGGCTTTCTTGAGAGAAGGTGGGGTGCTTGAGGGGGCGCGGCACAGGCCGTTGAGAAGGGTGTCCACCTGAGCGGCGATATAGACCTCGGGCACTAAATCGTCATTGCCTCCCGCGCAGCAACCCATGGCGTGTTTGCGGGTCAATAGAAAAATCATGGGGGCCAGCACGCTGTACACGCCGTACTGAAGGTCAATGGGGCGAAACTCACCGCTATCTACCCCGCGCTGCAAGATGCGCCGGATCAAGGCCTGCCCCGGTGCCATCACTTCCTGCTGGTAGAAGGCTGCCAGCTCGGGGAAGTTGCTGGCCTCGCTCAGCATCAACTTGGTAATGCCCGAGGCCTTGGTCGCGCCCACGCGCACCCACCACAGGGTCATGAACTGGCGCAGCATCCCGGCGGTCGATCCTGTGAAGGTCTTAAACTCGGCATTCCACTCAGGGAAGTGATCCGAGATGCTGTCCCGCACCACGGCTTTGAATAACTCTTCTTTGCTGGAAAAATACAGAAACAATGTGCCTTTGGAGACCCCTGCGCGGCGCGCCACTTCTTCGGCGCGGGTTGCGGCAAAGCCTTTTTCAACAAACAAATCCAAGGCCGCCGCCAGCAACTCGCCAGGGCGGGCTTGTTTGCGGCGCTCGCGCTTGGCCTCTAATGCGGGCGCTGGGCTGGTCTTGGATGGAGAGTTCTTTGGCGTAGCGAGCATAATTAATGACCGAATGGTTATTAGCGTACAGATTTACCGCTGCTTGGTCAACCCTTCGCCGCGTAAGATAACAATCCGCATCAGCAACCAAGGAGTCCCATGTCAAACCCACAGCAAACCATCACCCTCGGCGGCGGCTGTTTTTGGTGCACCGAGGCGGTGTTCGTTCGCGTGAGTGGGGTGACGGATGTGCAGAGCGGCTATTGCAACGGCCATGTCCAGCGTCCGAGTTATGAACAGGTGTGCACCGGGCGCACGGGGCATAACGAGGTGGTGCGGCTCACCTTTGATGCTGCGCAGGTGAGCTTGCGGCAGTTGTTGGAAATTTTCTTTGTCATCCAC
>JAYVPU010000181.1:0-5754 GCA_043757205.1 Comamonadaceae bacterium
TGCGGAAAAACAGCAACATCGCCGCGAAAGTCATCGCTTGCGTGATGATGGAAAAATAAACGCCCTTGATGCGCGAGCGAAAGGCGAAATAGCCGAACACAAACGCCACCCCACCCGGCACAGCGACGATCAGCACCAGCGTGGCGATGAAGCTGTCGCTGAAGGCCCAGTGCCAGGGCAGGGCCTTCCAGTCCAGAAACACCATGAAGTCGGGTAGGTTGCTTTTGTAATTGCCATCGGTGCCAATCTGGCGCATCAAATACATGCCCATGACGTAGCCGCCCAGCGCAAAAAACAGGCCATGACCGAGCGACAAAATCCCGGTATAGCCCCAGATCAAGTCCATGGCCAGCGCGCAAATGGCGCAGCACATGATGCGACCCAGCAGCGCAACGGCGTAGTCGCTGAGGTGGAACACGCTGCCTTGCGGGACAAGCAAGTTGAGCATCGGCGCGACAGCGCAAATCACAATCAGCGCCACGACAAATGCGCTCCAACCCCGGCCTGTCAACAGGGGGCGACGTGTGGGCAAAACGAGTCCCGTTCGCCCTGAGCCTGTCGAAGGGTTCTTCATGGTTATGTCGGGGGCTTCGACAGGCTCAGCCCGAACGGTGTTATCTATCGTCATGCTTCAGCACTCCGGCCCTTCAAGGCAAAGATGCCCTAGGGGCGTTTTTGGATGAAGATGATGATGAACACCAGCACGGCGATTTTGGCCAGCACAGCACCGGTCAAACCTTCCAGCAACTTGTTGAGCAAGCCTAGACCTAAAGCGGCATAGACCGTCCCGGCGAGTTGCCCCACACCGCCCAGCACCACCACCATGAAGGCGTCCACGATATAGCCTTGGCCCAGATCGGGCCCTACATTGCCCACCTGGCTGAGCGCACACCCGGCCAGCCCGGCAATGCCTGAGCCCAGGGCAAAGGCATAGGTGTCAATGCGTGCGGTGTTGACCCCCATGCACGAGGCCATGGGCCGGTTTTGCGTCACGCCACGCACAAACAGACCCAAGCGTGTGCGCCCAATCAGCCAGGCCACGGCCAGCAGCACGGCAATCGCAAAACCGATGATCACCAGCCGGTTCAAAGGCAGCGACAAATTGCCCAGCACCTGAACGCCACCGCTCATCCAGCTGGGGTTTTCCACGCCCACGTTTTGCGCCCCGAACACGGAGCGCACGCCTTGCATCAGCATCAGGCTGATGCCCCAGGTGGCCAGCAGTGTCTCTAGGGGGCGCCCGTAAAGAAAGCGGATCACACTGCGCTCCAGCGCAGCGCCCATCAAGGCTGACGTCATGAACGCCACCGGGATGGCGGCCACCAGGTACCAGTCAAACGCACTGGGCAGGTAGCTTTGAAACAGGCCTTGCACCACGTAAGTGGCGTAGGCCCCCAACATCATCAGCTCGCCATGGGCCATGTTGATGACGCCCATGAGCCCGTAGGTGATGGCCAAGCCCAGCGCCACCAGCAGCAAGATGGAGCCCAGGCTGATGCCGCTAAAAAGTGCGCCCAACTTGTCACCCCAAGCCAGTGCGGCTTCTACCGTGCGCAGGCTTTTGCCCAAGGCAATTTTGACGTCCACATCGTCTTCTGTTTTGAGCCGCTCCAACAGCAGGGTCTTGGTGTTGGCCTGGGTGCTTTGGGCCAGCAGTTGCGCGGCTTGCGGGCGTTTGGTTTTGTCGTTGCTGCCCAGCAGTGCTGCGGCGCGCACCAGGGCGAGTTCGGCTTTGATGTCGGGGTTTTCTTCGACCGCGTAGGCCTTTTCGATCAGGGGGAGCTTGCTTTCATCGGCGTCGCTCTGCAACTGCCGGATGGCGGCTCGACGGGTCTTCTCGTCGCTGGAAAAAAGCTTGAGTGCGGCCAACGCCGAATCCAGCTCGCCGCGCAGGCGGTTGTTGCTCACCACGTCTTCAAACTCAGCAGGCACAGGTAGAGTGTCACCGCTGACGGGGTCGAAGCCCTGGCCGTTTTTGACGATGAAGACCTTGTCGCCTGCGACCTTGACCGTGTCATCGGCCAAGGCTTGCAAAAAAATGAGGGTCTTGGCGTCAGCTGATTCCGCAGCCTTGTTCAAAGCTTCAATACGGGCATCCGTCTCGCCAAAAACAATGCTTTTGACCTCTGTAAGCGTTATGGAATGTGCGTTAAAAGCTATAAATAAAATAGCAAACGCCATCCATTGAAGCATGCGTCGAAGCATTGATGAACCTTCTCAATCGGTGTGTGGAGCGCAGCGGGGCTTGTGCACCCCGCTGCGTCTAGGCGGCAGCTCAAACGCTGCAAAAACTTACTTCTTCACAGGCTCGTCAGGCTTGACGTCATTGCCAGCGATATAGGGTGACCAAGGCTTGGCTTTGACGGGGCCTGGCGTCTTCCACACCACGTTGAACTGGCCGTCGGCCTTGATCTCGCCGATGAACACCGACTTGTGCAGGTGGTGGTTTTTCTCGTCCATCTTGGAGGTGATGCCGCTCGGTGCGGTGAAGGTTTGGCCGGCCATAGCGGCAATCACTTTGTCGGTATCGGTGGACTTGGCTTTTTCAACCGCTTGCTTCCACATGTGGATGCCGATGTAGGTGGCTTCCATCGGGTCGTTGGTCAAAGGCTTGTCCGCGCCGGGCAGCTTTTTGGCCTTGGAGTAGTCAGCCCACTTCTTGGTGAAGGCCGCGTTGGCGGGGTTCTTGATCGACATGAAGTAGTTCCACGCGGCCAGGTGACCCACCAGTGGCTTGGTGTCCACGCCGCGCAGCTCTTCTTCACCGACCGAGAAGGCCACCACAGGCACGTCTTTGGCCTTCAGGCCCGCATTGCCCAGCTCTTTGTAGAAAGGTACGTTGGAGTCACCTTTGATGGTGGACACCACGGCCGTTTTGCCACCGGCGGAGAACTTCTTGATGTCGGCCACGATGGTCTGGTAATCGCTGTGGCCAAAGGGGGTGTACTTTTCGTCAATGTCAGTGTCTTTCACGCCTTTGCTCTTGAGGTAGGCGCGCAAGATTTTGTTGGTGGTGCGTGGGTACACATAGTCAGTGCCCAGCAGCACCCAGCGCTTGGCCGCGCCGCCGTCTTTGCTCATCAGGTAGTCCACCGCAGGGATGGCCTGCTGGTTAGGCGCAGCACCCGTGTAGAACACGTTTTTAGAGATCTCTTCGCCCTCGTACTGCACGGGATAGAACAGCAGGCCGTTCATTTCTTCAACCACCGGCAGCACCGATTTGCGTGACACCGAAGTCCAGCAACCGAAGATCACCGAGACTTTGTCCTGCCCGAGCAATTGCTTGGTTTTCTCAGCGAACAGCGGCCAGTTGGAGGCCGGGTCCACCACCACAGGCTCCAACTTCTTGCCCAGCACGCCACCCTTGGCGTTGATCTCTTCAATGGCCATGAGCACGGTGTCTTTCAACACGGTCTCAGAGATGGCCATGGTGCCGGACAGGCTGTGCAAAATCCCCACCTTGATCGTGTCAGCAGCGTGAACCACAGTGACACCTGCCAAACCCAAACCTAGCGCGATATACGCAGACAGCGTCTTTAAAGAGCCTCGACGATTCATGAGTGTTCCCCAAATGTGTTGATGAGCTGACCCAAGACGAGCCCACTCAGTGCAACGCAAAGGGCGTGCCAATCGTTCTTGTGCATTGCGTCCCAAGTGGCGACCAAAATAGTGCGCTCATGGCGTTGATTTGGTGCGTACTGGCTCCAATGCTCCAATGCACCAATGTGAGGTGATGAAGTTGGTGTGCTGGGGCAAGCTCATCCTTTGGTTTTGTACGCCTCGGCACTTGGGGTGAGGCAGCGAGCAGGGTGGGGGTGCAACGGTCGAATACCCGCCACGTTCTTCGGATCAGGTCGGTGGCGCGCTCAGCGCAGCGACATCAAGGAGGAAGTGTCGGCCCTAGGCCGACCTGGGGGACAGTCGCGGAGCTGAGTGCGCCATCGGCCTGATCCCGCGCAGCAGCAGCCAGTGACAAGGTCAACGACATAGCGTGTTGCATCATTCGGAGAAGCGTCAATATTGGAACGCAAGTTGCGTCACAATCCAAAAAACTCAAAGCGAAGCACACCATGGAACTCACCCCCCGCGAAAAAGACAAGCTCATCATCTTCACCGCTGGCCTGCTGGCCGAGCGGCGCAAGGCACGTGGCCTCAAGCTCAACTACCCTGAGGCACTTGCCCTCATCAGCGCCGCCGTGATGGAAGGCGCGCGCGACGGCAAGACCGTGGCGCAACTCATGAGTGAGGGTCGCACCCTCCTGACGCGTGCCGATGTGATGGACGGCATTGCCGAGATGATTCCCGACATCCAGGTGGAAGCCACCTTCCCCGATGGCACCAAGCTGGTCACCGTGCACCAGCCTATTGTTTAAGACGGAGACACCAGCATGACACCCGGTGAACTCATCGTTGACGACGGCCAGCACGCGCTGAATGTGGGGCGACGCAGCCTCACTGTCATCGTGCAAAACATAGCAGACCGGCCCATTCAGGTCGGCTCGCACTACCACTTTGCAGAGACCAATGGCGCTTTGAGTTTTGACCGCGAGGCCGCACGCGGTATGCGGCTCAACATCGCGTCGGGTACGGCCGTGCGTTTTGAGCCGGGCCAGCAGCGCACGGTGGCGCTGGTGGATTACGCGGGTGAGCGCCAGGTGTTTGGCTTTCGCGGTTTGGTTCAAGGAGCTCTGTAATGGCAAGCATTGGGAAACGCGCCTACGCGGAAATGTTTGGCCCCACGGTGGGCGACCGTGTGCGCCTGGCCGACACCGACCTCATCGTCGAGGTGGAGGCCGACTACACCTTGCGCGCGGGCAGCTATGGCGAAGAGGTGAAGTTTGGCGGCGGCAAGACCATCCGCGACGGCATGGCGCAATCGCAGAGGACACGAGCCGAGGGGGCGGTGGACACGGTGATGACCAACGCCCTCATCATCGACCACTGGGGCATTGTCAAGGCCGACATTGGCCTCAAGGGCGGGCGCATCGTGGCCATCGGCAAGGCGGGCAACCCTGACACGCAACCGGGCGTGGACATCATCATCGGCCCCGGCACCGAGATCATCAGTTGCGAGGGCAACATCGTCACCGCAGGCGGCATCGACACGCACACCCACTTCATCTGTCCGCAGCAGATTGAAGAGGCGCTGGCTTCGGGCATCACCACCATGTTTGGCGGCGGCACTGGCCCGGCCACCGGCACTTTTGCCACCACCTGCACGCCCGGCCCCTGGCACATGGAGCGCATGTTGCAGGCGGCGGATGCCTTCCCAATGAATCTGGGCTTCATGGGCAAGGGCAATGCTGCTTTGCCCGCCGCGTTGCACGAGCAAATCAACGCGGGCGCGATTGGCCTCAAGCTGCACGAAGACTGGGGCACCACGCCCGCCGCCATCAGCAACTGCCTGGACGTGGCGGACGAGACCGATATCCAGGTCGCCATCCACTCCGACACGCTGAATGAGTCGGGCTTTGTGGAGAACACGATTGCCGCCACCCAAGGACGCGGCATCTGCGCCTTCCACACTGAGGGCGCAGGTGGCGGCCACGCCCCGGACATCTTGCGCGTGGTGGGCGAGGCCAATTTCCTGCCCAGCTCCACCAACCCGACCATGCCCTACACCGTGAACACGCTGGACGAGCATGTGGACATGCTCATGGTCTGCCACCACCTGGACGCGGGCATTGCCGAAGACCTGGCCTTTGCCGAAAGCCGCATCCGCAAGGAAACCATTGCCGCCGAAGACGTGCTGCA
>JAYVPU010000182.1:0-1499 GCA_043757205.1 Comamonadaceae bacterium
TTGGTTCAGGGCTCACAGGCCCCTGCTGAGTTGGTCAGGGCGCTAACAAGTTTGTATCAACTGATCCCCACCATCGACGTGATCTTGCTGGTGCGCGGCGGCGGCTCGCTCGAGGACTTGTGGGCTTTCAATGACGAGCAACTGGCGCGCACGCTGGCGAACAGCCCAGTACCCATCGTGAGTGGTGTCGGGCACGAAACCGATTTCACCATTGCCGATTTTGTGGCCGATTTGCGGGCACCTACGCCCACGGCGGCGGCTGAGTTGGTCGCGCAACCGCGCCCGGTCTGGTTGGGTGCGCTCGACCTGATGGAGGATCGCTTGCAAGCGGCCTTGGTACGACGGCTTGACCGTCAGAGTCAGTGGCTCGATACCTTGTCGGCGCGTCTCGGACGTCCATCCGTGCTGGTTGCGCGTCAGCGTTTGGCTTTGGCTTCTACGGCCCAGCGACTGCGGTTTTCTGTGACACGTGAGCTGAGCCAAAAAGCAAGTCACCTACAGGGGCTTGAAAAGACGCAGCCCCAGCAAGTCAAACGTTCGCTGGAAGGCCTGCGCCATCGCCTGGATCGTGCGGATTTGCGGCTGGGGTTGTTGGATCCCAACCTGGTCTTGCAGCGCGGTTATGCTTGGCTCACGGCTGAGGATGGAAGTACGATCACCCGTGTCGAACAGACTTTTACGGGGCAGGTGGTGCAGGCCAACCTTGTCGACGGCAAGGTTGATCTCACGGTTCGCGAACCACGGCTCAATTAATTCCTACAATCACTGCTTTTTAACAATAAACCCTCAAGAGGAAATCATGGAACACACCCTTCCCGCACTGCCCTTCGCCATCGACGCCCTGGCCCCGCATTACTCCAAAGAAACGCTGGAGTTCCACCATGGCAAGCACCATAACGCTTACGTGGTGAACCTGAATAACCTGCAAAAAGGCACTGATTTTGAGAACATGTCCCTTGAGGACATCATCAAAAAATCGAGTGGTGGTATCTACAACAATTCGGCCCAAATCTGGAACCACACGTTTTTCTGGAACTGCATGAAACCTCAAGGTGGTGGCGAGCCCACAGGCGCATTGGCCACGGCCATCAACGCCAAGTGGGGCAGCACGGCTGCGTTCAAAGAAGCTTTTGTCAAATCAGCCGTGGGTAACTTTGGTTCAGGTTGGACTTGGCTGGTCAAGAAGGCTGATGGCTCAGTGGACATTGTCAACATGGGCGCAGCAGGCACGCCGCTGACCACGGCTGACAAAGCCTTGTTGACCGTCGATGTGTGGGAGCATGCCTACTACATCGACTACCGCAACCTGCGTCAAAAATTTGTTGAGACCTTTCTCAACAACCTGGTGAACTGGGAATTTGCTGAGAAAAACTTCGCCTGATCTTTTTCTTTTGTTCCTTGACAGTAGTGTCCCAACGTTCTTCAGAGGAGAGCGAGCTGATTGGGCTCGAAATCCGGGTCTGAATCCGTTGAGGGTGGGGTAAGTAGTTGATTTATAG
>JAYVPU010000183.1:0-22046 GCA_043757205.1 Comamonadaceae bacterium
CAAACGAAGACCGTGGTTTGATGGTTTGTGGGCCAATGCGGGAGAGCCGGTGAAGCTTACTCCTGCGGGCACAAAGCTCTAATGGACAATCTCGGTTTAACTGTTCTTTGCATGCGTGAGCCAGTGCCGCAAACCCTGTTGCAGGGCTGTGGTCTGCCGCAGGCGTGGCGCGACAAGCCTGCATGGCGCGTGCTGAATACAGACTTCCATCAGGGCCTGCGGTTTTTAAACACTTGGCAGACTTGGCGCTCTGATGCCAAGCGCCCCCGCCTCCTGCACTACGTCGCCCTGCGCGAACACCCGCCGTCGGTGGATGCGATCCTGCAGGCCGCTGCCCCCTACCCTGAATTGCACGCACTGGCGCAGGAATTAGCCCAAGAATGCCATGGCCTTGCTGTCGGTTTTCACCGCATCAGCTTGAACGAAGGTCGCGTGCTGCTCACCCTGTGCGTGGGCGACACACAAACCCTGTTGCGGGAACAGCAATTTGCAGCGGACTCTGTTGTTTGGGATCCATCTGAATCGGCGGCAGAGGCCTTTCGCTGGACCCTCAAAGCCCTGACCCGCTGCTGCCGCCGTGGCACGTTGGTTGTGACAGCGCAAGCACAAAGCCCCGCACAGTCCGCGTGGCTGGCGCAATGCGGCTTTAGGGTAGCAATTAACGGGCCATCAACACAGTGGTCCTACGATCCAAGCTGGGAACTTAAAACGACACGCAACCCTGAACTTGCCCGATCCATGCTGCCATCGCCCGCTTCAGACTGCGTCGTGATTGGCGCTGGCCTGGCCGGTGCCAGCGTGGCGGCCGCCTTGGCCAAGCGCGGCTGGCATGTGCAAGTGCTGGACGCAGGGGCCACCCCGGCAGCGGGAGCCTCCAGTTTGCCGGTCGGGCTGATGGTGCCGCATGTCTCCGCAGACGACAACCCACGCTCACAACTCTCCCGCAGCGGCATCCGCATGAGCTTGCAGCAGGCGAAATCCCTGATGAAGTCGGGCCAGGATTGGGCCATGAGTGGCGTGCTGGAACACCGGGAGCTGGGCGTCTCCACGCTCTGGCACTCACAAGCCGGTTGGATCAAACCCGCCCAACTCGTGAATGCCTGGCTGGCGCAAGCAGGGATTCGTTTTGTGCCCAACGCTGTGGTGGCCGCTGTGCGCCGTGAAGGCGACGTTTGGGTCTTGCACAACGCCGCTGGGCAAGCGCTGGCCCAAGCCAGCCACGTCGTTTTTGCCAATGGATGGGGCGCACAAGCCTTGCTTGATGATTTGCAGATCGCCGCACCTGAACTTGGGCCAAACCTTGCCCGGCTCCCCGCACTGCAAGGCATTCGCGGCGTCTTGTCATGGGGTATGCAACAGCCTGGGCAAGCCAGCACATTGCCTGCTTTTCCTGTCAACGGCCTGGGGAGTTTGATTTGCAACATCCCCCTTGACGGTGAAACTGAAAGCGCCGCCCAGGCTCAGGCCTGGTATGCCGGTGCCACGTACGAAACAGGCACCCTCGTTAACGCACCCGTGTCGGCACACCACCAAGCCAACCTCGACAAATTGCGCACACTCCTGCCCGCTGCCGCGCAAGCCCTAGGCCCCGCATTTGCCACGGGTCAAGTACAGACCTGGCAAGGCACACGCTGCGTCACCCCAGACCGGTTGCCTGTGGTGGGCCCCTTGGATGCAGGCGCGTCACCCCGCCTGTGGATCAGCGCCGCCATGGGTTCACGCGGCTTGAGTTATGCCGTCTTGTGCGCCGAATTATTGGCCGCTCAAATGGGGGGCGAGCCCTGGCCCTTGCCCGCCTCTTTGGCGCGCCACCTCAGCGCCTTGCGCTCGAATGACCGAGCCCGCCTGCCGACCGTAAAACAAGGGGGAATCAGCGATGGGATAATCCATCCATGACTATCACCTACAAAGACGAACAAGGCATTGCGGGCATGCGAGTAGCGGGCCGCCTGGCCTCTGAAGTGCTGGATTTCCTCACACCGCATGTCAAGCCCGGCATCACCACCGACGCACTGGACAAACTGGCCCACGACTTCATCACGCAGGTGCAAGGTGCCATTCCCGCCCCCTTGAACTACGCCCCCTCGGGCTACAAGCCCTACCCCAAATCCATCTGCACCTCCATCAACCACCAGGTGTGTCACGGCATCCCGAGTGACAAGGTGCTGAAAAAAGGCGACATCGTCAACATCGACATCACCGTCATCAAGGACGGCTGGCATGGTGACACCAGCCGCATGTTTGCGGTGGGTGAGGCCTCGATTGCCGCCAAACGCCTGTGCTCTATGACCTATGACGCCATGTGGCACGGCATTCGCATGGTCAAACCCGGCATTCATCTGGGTGATATCGGCTGGGCGATTCAAAAGTTTGCCGAAAGCAACGGCTTCAGTGTGGTGCGCGAGTTTTGTGGCCACGGCATTGGCCGGGGCTTTCATGAAGAACCTCAGGTGCTGCACTACGGCAAACCCGGCACGCTGGACGAACTCAAGGTGGGCATGACCTTCACCATCGAACCCATGATCAACGCAGGCAAGCGTGACATCCGAGAAGCCGGTGACGGCTGGACCATCGTCACCAAAGACCGCTCACTCTCCGCACAGTGGGAGCACACCATTCTGGTTACGCCCACGGGTTATGAGGTGCTGACGCTCTCGGCGGGCAGCCCTGCGACGCCCGCCTTCGTGACGACCTGATGCGCGCAGGACAGGCCGTGATCCTTGCTTCTATCCGCGATCATTACCGCTCTCAAAAATCGACGCTTTTAACTACGGCAGCCAGCGGGGGGGCGTCCACCCGTGCGGTGCGATCCGCTTTGCACCAACTCTCAAAACTGACCGACGACACGCTGAAATCCTTGTGGCAGATTGCCGGTTTTGATTCAAGCCTAGCCCTGGTGGCTGTCGGTGGCTACGGCCGCACTGAGTTGTTTCCCTACTCTGACATCGACGTCTTGCTGCTCCTGCCAGACGCTCAATCTCCCGAACAGGACGCGGGCCTGAAAGCCCGGATTGAAACCTTCATCACCAGTTGCTGGGACGCAGGACTAGAAATCGGCTCCAGCGTGCGCTCGTTAAGTGAATGCCTGAGTGAATCCGCCAAAGATGTCACGGTGCAAACCGCTTTGCTGGAGTCGCGTCTGGTGACCGGCCACACACCGCTTTACGAGTTGTTTTGCGAACAGTTCAAAAAGGCCATCGACCCAAAGGCCTTCTTCGTGGCCAAAACGCTGGAGATGCACCAGCGCCACAGCAAGTTTGAAGACACGCCCTACTCGCTGGAGCCCAACTGCAAGGAATCCCCCGGCGGCCTGCGCGATCTGCAAATCATTTTGTGGGTGGCGCAAGCCGCGGGCCTGGGCAAGAGCTGGGATGAGCTGGCAAAAAACGGCCTAGCCACCGCTTTTGAAGTGCGGCAGCTCAAGCGCAATGAAGCCACGCTGCGCCTGATCCGGGTGCGCCTGCACCTGATCGCCCAGCGGCGTGAAGACCGTCTCGTGTTTGATTTACAGACCGCGATTGCCGAATCCTTCGGCTTCACCTCGGTCTCCACAGGTGACGGCAAGCCCATGGCGCGTGCCAGCGAGGCCTTGATGCGCCGCTACTACTGGGCGGCCAAAGCGGTAGTTCAGCTCAACCAGATTTTGCTGCTCAATATCGAAGAGCGCATCAACCCCTCCAGCCAACAACCGCAAGCCATCAACGAGCGTTTCAGCGACAAAGGCGGGCTGATTGAAGTCAACAGCGACGACTTGTACCAGCGCGAACCGCAGGCCATTCTGGAGACCTTTCTGCTCTTCCAGACCACCAGCGGGGCCAAAGGCCTGTCCGCCCGTACGCTGCGCGCCCTGTACAACGCGCGCAGCGTGATGGACGCCAAGTTTCGCAACGACCCGGTGAACCGCGAAACCTTCAAAAAAATCCTGATGCAACGCCAAGGCATCACCCACGCTATGCGCCTGATGAACCAGACCTCGGTGCTGGGGCGCTACCTTTGGGCGTTTCGCCGCATCGTGGGCCAGATGCAGCATGACCTGTTCCACGTCTATACCGTGGACCAGCACATCCTGATGGTGCTGCGCAATGTGCGCCGTTTCTTCATGGCGGAACACGCCCATGAATACCCGTTTTGCTCCCAACTCGCGGCGGGCTGGGACAAACCCTGGATCTTTTACGTCGCCGCACTGTTCCATGACATTGCCAAGGGGCGCGGCGGCGACCACTCCGAGCTGGGTGTGGGTGAAGCGAGACGTTTTTGCCGCCAGCATGGCATTGCGCGCGAAGATGCCAAGCTGATCGAATTTCTAGTGCAAGAGCACCTGAGCATGAGTCGCATCGCCCAGAAGTCCGACTTGAGTGATCCCGATGTGATTGCCGCCTTTGCCAAGCGGGTGGGCAACGAGCGCTACCTCACCGCGCTCTACCTGCTGACGGTGGCCGACATCCGGGGCACCTCGCCCAAGGTGTGGAACGCCTGGAAAGGCAAGCTTCTGGAAGATCTGTACCGCTACACCTTGCGCGTGCTGGGGGGCCACGCCCCCTCGCCCGATGCCGAGGTGGAGGCACGCAAACGCGAAGCCATGGTCATGCTGGCGCTGCACTCACTGCCTTTTGATGCGCAGAAAAAACTGTGGGACACCTTGGACGTGAGCTATTTCATGCGCCACGACGCCGCCGACATCGCCTGGCACACCCGCCAGCTCTCGCGCGAGGTCGGGACCGACCAAGTCATCGTGCGAGCGCGTCGATCCCTGGTGGGCGAAGGGCTGCAGGTGCTGGTCTATACCAAAGACCAGCCCGACCTGTTTGCCCGAATCTGTGGCTATTTTGACCATGGCGGCTATAGCATTCTGGATGCCCGCATCCACACCGCCCTCAATGGCTACGCGCTGGACACCTTCCAGGTGGTGACCTCGACCCAGCCCGAGCACTACCAAGAACTCACCAGCATGATCGAGACTGAGCTGGCCCACGCCATTGCAGCGGATGGCCCGCTGCCCGCCCCTAGCCGAGGGCGCGTGTCACGCCGGGTCAAGAGCTTTCCCATCGTGCCGCGCGTGGGCCTCAAGCCGGATGAAAAAGGTCAGCGCTGGTTGCTCAGCATCTCCGCCAGCGACCAGGCCGGTTTGCTCTACAACGTAGCCCGTGTGCTGGCCCGCCACGGCATCAATCTGCAACTCGCCAAAATCAACACGCTGGGCGAGCGGGTGGACGACACCTTCTTGATTGACGGCGCGGCGCTGCAAAACAACCGCACCCAGATTGAGATTGAGACTGAGCTGCTGAGCACACTGTCCACTTGATAAACGATTGATAAAACCGATTTAATCCGCTTAAAAACACTGTCGTCACAGAGGGAAATACGGTAGAGTGAACCGTATGCAGCCCGAAGCAGCCGCCAACTTGCTCAGCCCGTCGCGCCCGGTCAGCCACATCAATTGGCTGTTTTCTTGGCCGCTCATCGTCGGGGTGCTGGTTTATCTCTACGTGTTTTATGCGGGTTCGGCACTGCTCAATGACGGCGACACCTACTGGCATATAACCACCGGTCAGTGGATACTTCAGCACGGTGCTGTTCCCAGCACCGACCCTTTTTCCCACACGATGCCGGGCGCCCCGTGGACGGCTCACGAGTGGCTTTCTGAAGTCTTGCTGGCCATCGCTCACGACTACGGGAGCTGGACAGGCGTGGTGGCACTCACCGCCTTGATGTTCAGTGCGGCCATCGCCCTGCTTACCCGCGCCCTGCTCAAATCCATTGAACCGGTTTACGCCCTGGTCTTTGCCATCTACGCCGTCTTGATGACGGCGTCTCACCTCCTGGCCCGCCCGCACATTCTGGCCACACCCTTGATGATCATCTGGATCATCGAGCTGGTGCGCGCCAGTGATGAGCGGCGCAGACCTTCGCTGTGGCTGCTGCCGGTGATGACGCTATGGGCCAATATGCACGGTGGCTTCACGCTCGGCCTTGCACTGATTGGCCCTTTCGCCCTCGAAGCGGTTATCGCGGCACGTCAAGAGCAACAGGCTATTCCTGTGGCCAAGTCGTGGGCGACTTTCCTTCTGCTCGCCATTGCCAGTTCACTCGTCACGCCACATGGCCCGCAAGGTATTTTGTTCACCTGGCATGTCTTGTTCAACTCCAGTTACGCCCTGGCTCACATTGGCGAATGGGCGTCCCCCAATTTCCACGGACTCCAGGTTTTGGAGATATGGCTTCTGGGTGGCTTGGCACTCTTCATATACCAGGGCCTGCGTCTGCCGCCCATCCGGCTGCTGCTGCTGCTGGGGCTGTTGCATCTGGCCCTCAAGCATGTGCGCTATGTGGAGTTGCTTGGTCTGCTGGCACCGGTGTTTTTGGCGGCTCCGCTGGCCGCCCAGTGGCAGCAGCGACGTCAGAGCGAGCCGCAACTCGAATCGGTTGATCGCTTTTTCTTGAAACTGGCCCAACCGACAGGTCGCGGAGCCGTCGCAGCAAGCTTGATTTGCCTGCTCACCTTCACCATCTTGGCTGCCAAAATAAAACCCATTGAGGTGGATGAATCCAGCGCCCCCATCCAGGCCATCAAAGCCGCGCAAACAGCGGGACTACGTGGCCCGGTTCTTAATGACTATGGCTGGGGTGGTCATTTAATCTATGCCAACATTGCACCCTTCATCGACGGTCGGGCCGACATCTACGGCGATGATTTTCTTAAAACATACATCGAGGCCCTCGGGCTCAAAGAGTCCGATGGTTTGGGGAAACTGATAGAGCAATACAAAATTGAGTGGACTTTGTTGCCGCCCGGAAGTCCAGCGGTCTCATTGATGGATCACCTCCCCGAATGGCACCGCCTTTATGCCGACAAGACCGCCGTGGTTCATGCCAAAAACAAGCGCCACAGTGTCGAGGTTCAGAAACCTTAGTTTTTGATTCCAAAAATGTCTGGAAAATTGAGTCGTCAACTGTCGCGTCCACCGCGTCAAAAACATATTTCAATCATCGTCCCGTTTTTTAACGAGGGCGATGGAGTTGAGATTTTTGATACCGCTTTACAGCCCGTACTGGCAGGCTTGCCTGAATATCAATTCGAAATCATCTGCATTGATGACGGAAGTGCAGACGATACGCTGGACCGCTTGCTGGCGCTGGCGCAGGGCAACCCGCAATACCACGTGATTGAACTGAGTCGAAATTTCGGCAAAGAAGCCGCAATGACGGCTGGAATTGACTTGGCGAGCGGGGCAGCGGTGATTCCGATCGATGCGGATCTGCAAGACCCGCCCAGCTTAATTCTCAAATTTGTGCACGCGTGGGAGAGCGGCGCGGAAGTCGTTCTGGCACACCGTGCGCACCGTGATACAGACGGCTACTTGAAGCGGAAAACAGCCGAGTGGTTTTACCGATTACATAACCACTTGGCCGACATTGCAATTCCGCAAAACGTGGGTGACTTCAGGCTGATGGACCGGTGCGTGGTGGACGCACTCAAGCGCTTGCCCGAGCAGCAGCGCTTCATGAAGGGTCTGTTTTCGTGGGTCGGCTTCAAGACCGTGGTGGTGGATTACGACCGGACTGCCCGTGCGTTTGGAACAACAAAATTCCCCGGCTGGAAGCTCTGGAATTTCGCTATCGAGGGCATCACCAGCTTCAGCACCACGCCTCTGAGGATATGGACTTATGTGGGGATTACAGGTGCCACATTCACGACCCTGTATGCATTGGTCGTTTTTACAAGAACTTTGATTTTTGGCATCGAATTGCCTGGCTATGCCTCGCTATTGATCGTGATTCTTTTCTTCGGAAGTCTTCAACTCATCAGCCTGGGCCTGCTGGGTGAATACATTGGCCGAATTTACATTGAGAGTAAACGGCGCCCCATATACATCATCCGAAATGAGTACCGAGATAACGCGACAAAGGACATTCCATGAATGACAACCCATTATTCGAATTGCAACAGACCATTTATTCGTCAAAAAACTATACGCGACGAAGACTGCACCAATCTCGTTTCGGCTGGGTTATTGAGGCCATAAAAAAACATGCCCCTCGCGTCGCAAAATCCAGGGCTATTGAATATGGCCCCGGTTCCGGCCTCTACCTGCCCAGATTGGCTAAGGCGTTCGACTCGGTGACGGGCGCTGACATTGAGCTTGCCTACCTATCGGGAATCGAGCAACTCGCCATCAACAATAACGCCATCAACCTGGTAGTTGACGATATTCAGGCATCAAAATTTGAAGCAGGTGCCTTTGGATTTGTGCTTTGTAGCGAGGTGCTAGAGCACGTGCCAAGTCCTGAAGCGGCGCTAAAAACAATATCCAAAATTCTGCAACCGGGTGGTATCGCCATTGTCACGACCCCACAACGTTACAGCCTAATGGAGTTATCTTGCAAGGTGGCTTTTCTGCCGGGCGTCATTCAACTGGTTCGCCTCATCTACCGTGAACCCGTTCTCGAAACAGGGCATATCAGCCTTCGAAGTTATGACCGATTCAATGCAGCGATTTCAAACTGCGGCCTCAAAGTCATAGAGCATAAAAAATTAGGCCTCTATGTACCTTTGATTGCCGAGCTTGGTGGCGAAGCGGGCGGGCGTTTTATCGAGGCGCTTGAAGAGCGTTTAAGAAATACGCCCCTGGCCTGGATGCTTTGGACTCAAGCCTATGTGCTTCAAAAAGCAAGCACTTGAAGTCCTCACATCGAACCGCTCAATCCTCCTGCCCCGCATCCAGCCCCGGAAACAACACCTCGGTAAAACCAAACTGAGTGAAGTCACGCACGCGCATCGGGTAGAGCTTGCCGATCAAATGGTCGCACTCATGCTGCACCACGCGGGCGTGAAAGCCACTGACCGTGCGCTCCATCGGGTCGCCGTATTGATCAAAGCCCGCGTAGTGGATGTGGGTGTAGCGCGGCACCATGGCGCGCAGGCCGGGCACGGACAGGCAGCCCTCCCAGCCCTCTTCTTCTTCAAAAGCGCCAAGCGGTTGACCGTCTGCCGTCAGCGGTGTGATCACCGGGTTGCACAACACAGTGCGCGGCATCTTGGGGGCATCGGGGTAACGGGGATTGAACTCACCGCTGCCAAAAATCACGACTTGCAAATCGACACCAATTTGCGGTGCGGCTAATCCGGCACCATTGGCAGCGATCATAGTATCGAGCAGGTCGGTGATGAGCAGGTGCAGTTCGTCAGAATCGAACGCTGTGACGGGCTGCGCCACACGCAGCAGGCGTACGTCGCCCATTTTTAAAATCTCTCGAACCGTCAAGTTTTTTCTCCCCCAAACGAGGCCAGCAAGGCCATCAACGCGGCTTCGTCCAGCACCGCTATGCCCAACGCTGTGGCCTTGTCAAGCTTGCTGCCCGCCTCTGCACCGGCCACCAGATAGTGGGTTTTCTTGCTCACCGAACCAGCCACTTTGGCCCCGGCCGCTTCCAACAAATCTTTGGCCTGATCGCGGCTAAGGGTGGGCAGTGTGCCGGTGATGACGAAGGTCTGGCCCGCCAAAGGAAGTTGTGTTCGCGGCGCAGGTTCACCCTCGGCCCACGTCAGGCCGCAGGCGCGCAGTTGCTCTACCACTTCGCGGTTGTGCGGCTGCTGGAAAAACGTGTGGAGGCTCTCGGCCACGATGGGGCCAACGTCCGCCACTTCCAGCAATTGCTCTACGGATGCCGCCGTCTCTGGCGTCGCACCCATGACGGCGTCCAGCTTGCCGAAGTGACTGGCCATGGCCTTGGCCGTGGCCTCGCCGACATGGCGAATGCCCAGGCCGAAGATGAATCGGGGCAAGGTGGTTTGCTTGGACTTCTCCAGCCCGTCCAGAATGTTTTGCGCCGATTTGTCGGCCATCCGCTCCAAAGCCGCCAGCGCCGTGAAGCCCAGGCGGTACAGGTCGGGCAAGGTCTTGACGATACCAGCGTCCACCAGTTGCTCCACCAGCTTGTCGCCCAGACCCTCCACTTCCACCGCCCGGCGGTGGGCGAAGTGCAGGATGGCTTCTTTGCGTTGGGCGCTGCAAAACAGTCCGCCGGTACAACGGTAGTCGGCTTCGCCTTCTTCACGCACGGCGGCACTGCCACACACGGGGCAGATGCGGGGCATGGTGAAAGCTAGCGCATCAGCTTGGCGTTTTTCCAGCAACACGGAGACCACCTCAGGGATCACATCCCCCGCCCGCCGCACGATCACGGTGTCGCCCACACGCACATCCTTGCGCCGCGCCTCGTCCTCGTTGTGCAGCGTGGCGTTGGTCACAGTCACACCACCCACAAACACCGGCGCCAGCTTGGCCACGGGCGTGAGCTTGCCGGTGCGCCCCACCTGCACATCAATGGCCAGCACCGTGGTGAGCTGCTCTTGCGCCGGGTACTTGTGCGCCACGGCCCAACGTGGTTCACGGGTCTTGAAGCCGAGTTGCTGCTGAAGCGGGAGTGCGTTGACCTTGTAAACCACGCCATCAATGTCAAAAGGCAAGGCATCGCGCTTGTCCCCCATCGCTTGATGAAACTCCAGCAAACCCGTCGCACCGCGCACCACCGCGCGATCCGCGCAGACCGGCACGCCCATCGCCTCGAAAGCGTCCAACATGGCGCTGTGCGTTGGCGGAAGCGACCAGCCATCCACCTCACCCAGACCGTAGGCAAAAAAGCTCAGCGGACGTTGCGCCACGATGGCCGGGTCAAGCTGGCGTATCGCACCCGCCGCCGTGTTGCGGGGGTTGATGAATGTTTTTTCACCGCGCTGGCGTTGTTTCTCATTGAGGGCGTCGAAGTCATCGCGCCGCATGTAAACCTCGCCCCGGACTTCGAGCACCGGGGCCTGCACGCCAAGCAAGCGCAAAGGGATTTGCCCAATGGTGCGGATGTTTTGCGTCACGTCCTCGCCGGTCTCGCCATCACCGCGCGTAGCGGCCTGCACCAGCACGCCCTGCTCGTAGCGCAAGTTGATGGCCAGACCGTCGAACTTGAGTTCGGCAGCGTACTCAATGGGCGGGTCTTGTTCTTGCAGCTTCAACTCACGCCTGACGCGGGCATCGAATTTTTGTGCACCGGTTTGCGTGGTGTCGGTCTCTGTTTCAATCGACAGCATGGGCACGGCATGCCGAACCTGTGCCAGCCCATCGAGTGCTTTGCCACCTACGCGCTGCGTCGGTGAATCCGGCGTCACCAGTTCAGGATGCGCCGCCTCAAGACCCTGCAATTCCTGGAACAGGCGGTCGTACTCAGCATCGGGGATGTCGGGCGCGTCAAGTACGTAGTAGCGGTGGGCGTGGTGGTGCAGCACGCGGCGCAATTCGGCCAAGCGCTGGGTAAGAGGTACGGGAGGGACAGGTGGCGCGGGTGGCGCATCGTCAAATAAATCAGGCGTGCTCATCTTCGCCAAGCTGCGGTCAAGGACTCAGGAGAACAGCCGACGGGCCAATGCCGAACCGGCTGACAAGTCATGGCCGTCCAGCGTATCGTAGAGCTTCTCCAGCTCGGCCCCAATCACGTCCAGGGCCTGTGCAGTCAAAGGCTGGCCATTGTCGTCAGTCACCAAACCGTCCATGCTGTCGGCCAACTGCTGCGCGGCCAGGCGCAGGCGCACAAAAGGCTGCTCATTGCGATCCACCTGAGGCACATCCAGATTCAGGCTGAGTTCATGGATCGCCGATTGGGTCGGGTCTTCGGCCAGCGCGGCTTGCGAGTCATAGACCAGGCCCAGCACCGAGGGCTGTCCCGCCACACCCGCAGGCAGCACCATGCGCCCAGGGATGACACCGGCCACAAAGCCAAGACGCGCCGCATTTTGCTGCACATAGCCGGGGCTCCAGGCGGCGTGACGGGCGCGTAAGGTCACACTCAACTGCGCGTCATGCGGGCTGGCGAATTGGTCCAGCTCGCGCGCCCGTGCCACTTCGTCGCGCATTTCGGGGAACTCGGGCGTACCGCTCAAAGCATCGGCAAAGGCTTGCACTTTCACCACAAATTCAGAGTATTCAATGTCGTTCAACGCGCCGCTGCGGTTGGCCAGTTGCACGCCAGCTTGCATCACGTTGTAGCGCTGGCCTGCGGCAGGCAACTCCCAGGTTTGCGTTTGGGCGTTGAATCCCTCCACGGCAAAGGGTTTGCTCCCCACGCGTCGGGTGACGGGCATGGCCGCCAGGGCAGCGTCGCCCGAAACCGGGTGCTCAAACGCCAAGGGCACGATGACGTCGATCAGCGCATCCAGGCCCGGTTTTTTCTCAGGCGTGGGCAAGGGAAACTGCGCCGCATCAAAGACCGGATCGAACAGCGTGTTGCCGCCCTCAGGGTCCACGCGGGCGGGCTCGGGGTCGGCCTGGCGCGGCTGGTTGCGGCGGGCTTGCCAAGCCCCGTGCGCGACAACGGCAGCTAACACGACGCCCCCAGCAACGGCCAGACTGATTTGAAGTGTGCTCATAAATGCATGATGTCTAGCTTGTCTCGGCCAAAGAAACCGCCGACTCCATGTCCACCACCACGATGCGCGAGACGCCCTGCTCCTGCATCGTCACGCCAATCAACTGCTCGGCCATTTCCATGGCGATTTTATTGTGGCTGATGAACAAAAACTGGGTGCCACGGCTCATGCTGGAAACCAGCTTGGCGTAGCGCTCGGTGTTGGCATCGTCCAGCGGCGCGTCCACCTCGTCGAGCAGGCAAAACGGGGCCGGGTTGAGTTGAAAAATGGCAAACACCAGCGCAATGGCCGTCAGGGCTTTTTCACCGCCCGACAGCAAATGAATCGTCTGATTCTTCTTGCCTGGCGGTTGCGCCATGACCTGCACGCCCGAGTCCAAAATCTCGTCGCCCGTCATCATGAGTTTGGCCTGACCACCGCCAAACAACTCAGGGAACATCTTGCCAAAGTGCTCGTTGACAGAGTTGAACGTGCCGCTGAGCAGCTCACGGGTTTCGCCGTCGATCTTGCGGATGGCGTCTTCCAACGTGGTCATGGCCTCCACCAAATCCGCCGTCTGCGCGTCCAGGAACTGCTTGCGCTCACGGGCTGCGGTCAGCTCATCCAACGCGGCCAGATTGACCGCGCCCAAAGCCGCAATTTCGCGGTTCAGACGGTCAATTTCACTTTGCAAACCGGCCAAACGCACGCTGCCGGTTTCAATCGACAGGGCCAGTGCAGCCAGATCGGCTTTGGCGTCTTCCAGCAACTGGCTGTACTGCTCAAAGCCCAGACGCGCGGCTTGCGCTTTGAGCTGAATATCGGTGATGCGTTGACGCAGCGGCTCCTGCTCGCGATCCAGCTGCAAACGACGCTCATCACTGGCGCGCAGCTTGGTGGTCAGGTCGTCGTATTCACTGCGGCGGGTCGAGAGGTTTTGCTCGCGCTCCAATTTAAGCGCCAGTGCGTTTTGCAAGCCGGCTTGGGCGGCGGCGTCGGTCAGGCGGGTGAGCTCATCGCGTGCGCGCTGTTCTTCTGCGGCAACGCTGGTGGTCTGCTGCGTGGCCGTGTCCATCGTGCGGGCGAGTTCGGCCTTGCGGGCGTCCAGCGTGCGCAGTGAGAACGTGGCCTCTTGCGCTTGGCGCTCCAGGCTGCGCTGCTGCTCTCTGGAGGCAGCTAGTTTGCGCTCGGCTTCCAGCACACGCTCATCCAGTTGCGCATGGCGCTCCTGGCTATCGGCCAAAGCCATGTCCAGCGATTCAAAGCGGCCTTCAGCAGCCACTCTTCGCTCCTGCAAGTCTTCCAACTGGGCGTCCACCTCGGCCAAGTCACCTGCCAATTGGGCGCTGCGGGCGCGCGCTTGCTCGGCCAGTTGCGTGAGCCGCAGTGTTTCCACCTGTAGCGCATGGGCGCGGGTCTGGCTCTCGGTCGCTTCGCGGCGGGCCTGAACCAGCCGTTGTGATGCATCGGCATAAGCCGATTCGGCCCGCACCAGGGCCGTGCGCGACTCTTCGCTGATGAGTATTTGCGCACGCAACTGCTTCTCAAGGTTTTCGATTTCCTGCGCGCGGGCCAGTAAACCGGCTTGCTCTGAATCAGGCGCGTAAAAGCTCACGCCATGCGCGCTCACCGCATGGCCGTTTTTAACGAACAGGGTGTCGCCGGGCTGGAGCTGGCTGCGCAGACTCAGCGCTTCTTCAAAGCTTTGCGCGACGAAACAACCCTGCAACCAATCCACCAGCACGGCCCGCAGGCCCGCATCGTTCACGCGCAGCAAGTCCGACAGGCGAGGCAAAGTGGTGTTGCCCTCTGGCAGGCTGGCAGCGGGCGGACTGTAAAACGCCAACTTGGCAGGTGGTGCGTCAGCCCCGGCGACACCCAGAAAGCCGCGCACCATCTCCAGCCGGCTCACCTGCAGCGCGCCCATTCGCTCACGCAGGGCGGCCTCCAGCGCATTTTCCCAGCCCAGCTCAATGTGCAGTTGGGTCCACAGACCCTGCAAATCGGCCAGACCATGCTTGGCCAGCCAAGGCTGTAGCTTGCCGTCGGTTTTGACTTTTTCTTGCAGTGCTTTCAACGCCTCCAGCCGGGCCGACAACTCGGCCTTGAGGGCGGACTCGGTGTTGGCCAGTTGCTGCTGCGTACGCCGCGCCTCGTCCAACTGGGGCACGCTGTCTTGCAGCTCGTGCAGGCGAGCATCCAGCACGCTGGCGGACTCCTGCGCTTCATCCAACTGTTCTTGCAAATTTTGCAGACGGGCTTCGTCCGGCGCGGCCAGGGCGTTTTTATCGGCACTTAGGCGCTCGCGACGCACCTCGGATTGACGCGATTGCTCTTCAATGCCGCGCTGCTCTGCCGCCAGCACCTGGATTTGCTGCTGCACCTGCGTCACGCTGGTGCGCTGCTCGTTGGCTTTGTTCTGCGCCAGACGCAGCGCGTCTTCCATGTCGGGCAAAAACTGCGCCTGCTCTTCCAATTGCGCGGCCAGCAGCTCGGTTTGCTCTTCGCCCACCAAGGCCAGTTCGGCCAGGCGCTCCAATTCGGCGCGGGCATCTTCATGGCGGGTGGCCCATTGCGCGGTCTGCTCGGCCAGCGTTACCAAACGCTGCTCCACGCGCTGGCGGCCCTCCACCACAAAGCGGATTTCGGCCTCCAGCCGCCCCACCTCGGTACTGGCCTCGTACAGCAAGCCTTGCGATTGATTGACCTGGTCGCCTGCGGCATAGTGCGCCTGGCGAATCGTCTCCAAATCGGCTTCGATGTGGCGCAACGAAGCCACGCGCGACTCCAGCTCGTTCACCGCTTTGTCAGCATCTACCTTGATGCGGGTCTGGTCGGCCTCGGACTCGGCGCGCCGCAAGAACCAAAGCTGCTGCTGCTTGAGCGTGCTGTCCGCTTGCAGCGTGTTGAACTTGCGGGCCACCTCGGCCTGCTTTTCCAGCTTGTCCAGATTGGCGTTGAGCTCGCGCAGGATGTCTTCCACGCGGGTCAGGTTTTCGCGCGTGTCGGACAGGCGGTTTTCCGTTTCGCGGCGGCGTTCTTTGTACTTGGAAACCCCGGCCGCTTCTTCCAGGAACAAGCGCAGCTCTTCGGGTTTGGACTCGATGATGCGGCTGATCGTGCCCTGGCCGATGATGGCGTAAGCGCGCGGCCCCAGGCCTGTGCCCAGAAACACGTCTTGCACGTCGCGGCGGCGCACGGGCTGGTTGTTGAGGTAGTAGCTGCTGGTGCCATCGCGCGTCAGCACCCGCTTGACGGCAATCTCGGTGAACTGGCTCCACTGGCCACCCGCACGGTGGTCAGAATTGTCAAAAATTAGCTCCACGCTGGCCCGGCTGGCGGGCTTGCGGATGTTGGTGCCATTGAAGATCACGTCCTGCATGGACTCACCCCGCAGCTCACTGGCGCGGCTTTCGCCCAGCACCCAGCGCACGGCGTCCATGATGTTGGACTTGCCGCAGCCGTTCGGCCCGACCACGCCCACCAGCTGCCCTGGCAACATGAAGTTGGTGGGCTCGGCAAAGGACTTGAAGCCCGTGAGTTTGATCGAATTAAGACGCACGACGAAATTTAAAAATAGCCAAGCTATTGATTACATTGAAAATTATTCGAACCCTGCGCTTGGCAGGGGGCTTGATGATACCGTGAGCGCCGATAATGCAGGCCCATGAACCCCCTCCTCACCCGGCTCCAGCCCTACCCCTTTGAGCGCCTGAAGCAGCTTTTTGCGCCCATCACGCCCAATCCGGCCCTGCGCCCCATCAGTTTGGGCATTGGCGAGCCACGCCACGCCACCCCCAAACTCATCACCGACGCACTGACCGCGCACCAGAGCGGCCTGTCCAGCTACCCCGCCACCGCTGGCGAGCCCGCCTTTCGCGCCGCTGCCGCTGGCTGGCTGCAAAGAAGGTATGGCATAGAGGTCAACCCCGCCACCCAAGTGCTGCCCGTCAACGGCACGCGCGAGGCCTTGTTTGCCCTGACGCAAACCCTGGTCGATGCCTCCCAGCCCGGCGCCACCGTGCTGTGCCCCAACCCCTTCTACCAAATCTACGAGGGGGCCGTGTTGCTGGCCGGGGCGCAGCCCTACTTTGTGCCCAGCGATCCGGCGAAGAATTTTGCCGTGGACTGGGACAGCGTGCCGTCCGAGGTCTGGGCCACCACGCAAATGATGTTTGTCTGCTCCCCCGGCAACCCCACCGGCGCGGTCATGCCTTTGCCCGAGTGGAAAAAACTCTTTGACTTGAGCGACCGCTACGGCTTCGTCATCGCCTCGGACGAGTGCTACAGCGAGATCTACTTCCGCGACGAGCCTCCATTGGGCGGCATGGAAGCTGCCGTCAAACTGGGCCGAGCCGACTTCAAAAACCTGATTTCGCTCACCAGCCTGTCCAAGCGCAGCAACGTGCCTGGCATGCGCAGCGGTTTTGTGGCCGGTGACGCAACCCTGATGAAGCAGTTTTTGCTCTACCGCACCTACCACGGCAGCGCCATGAGCACGGTGGTGCAGGCCGCCAGCATCGCCGCCTGGGGTGACGAGCAGCACGTCATTGACAACCGCAACCTGTACCGCTCCAAATTTGCCCAGGTCACCCCCATCTTGGCCGAGGTGCTGGACGTGGCCCTGCCCGACGCGGCCTTTTACCTGTGGGCCGGGGTCAAGGGGAGCGATGTGGATTTCGCCCGAGACCTGTACGCAAATTACAATGTGACGGTTTTACCGGGCAGTTACCTGGCGCGCGAAGCCCAGGGCTTTAACCCTGGGGCCGGTCGCATCCGCATGGCCCTGGTGGCCGAAACCGCCGAGTGCGTGGAAGCCGCGCAGCGCATTGCCCAGTTTGTCCAATCTAGAACCTAAAACCCTCACCACTTCAAAGCCGAGCATTTTCATGACCCAACAACTCCAAGCCATCATCGACGCCGCGTGGGACAACCGCGGCAAAATCTCTGTCCAGTCCGCCCCCAAAGAGGTGTCTGAGGCGGTTGAACACGTCATCACCGAACTCAACAAAGGCCGCCTGCGCGTGGCCACCCGTGAGAGCGTGGGCCAGTGGACGGTGCACCAGTGGATCAAGAAGGCCGTGCTGCTGTCCTTCCGCCTGAAAGACAACGAGATCATGAAGGCCGGGGACCTGGGCTTTTACGACAAAGTGCAAACCAAGTTCTCCCACTTGAGCGCTGAAGAAATGAAAGCCACCGGCGTGCGCGTGGTGCCGCCCGCCGTGGCGCGCCGTGGCAGCTTTATCGCCAAAGGTGCAATTTTGATGCCCTCGTACGTGAACATCGGCGCTTATGTCGATGAAGGCACCATGGTGGACACCTGGGCCACCGTCGGCAGCTGCGCCCAGATTGGCAAAAACGTGCACCTCTCAGGTGGTGTGGGCATTGGCGGCGTGCTGGAGCCAGTGCAGGCCGGCCCCACCATCATTGAAGACAACTGCTTCATCGGCGCGCGCTCTGAAGTGGTTGAAGGCGTGGTGATTGAAGAAAACTCCGTGCTCTCCATGGGTGTTTACATCGGCCAAAGCACCCCGATTTACGACCGCGCCACGGGTGAAATCACCTATGGCCGCGTACCGTCCAGCTCGGTCGTGATCAGCGGCACGCTGCCCAAAGACAATGGCCGCTACAGCCTGTACGCCGCCATCATCGTCAAGCGGGTGGACGCGCAAACCCGCGCCAAGACATCACTGAACGACCTCCTGCGCGACTGATTAAGACCAACCCGGAGGGCACTGAATGAGCAATATGGAGCGCATCCTGCGCTTGATGAACGAAAAAAAGGCATCAGACGTTTATCTGTCGGCCCATTCGCCTGCGCTCATTCGCATCAACGGTCAATGCCTGCCCATCAACAGCCAGTCACTGCCGGCTGACGCACCGCGCAATTTGCTGGCCGAGGTGATTTCGCCCGAACGGATGGCCGAGCTGGACGAAAAAGGGGAATTGAACCTGGGCTTTCCCCTGGCTGGGGTCGGGCGTTTTCGTCTGAGCGCCATGCGCCAACGCGGCTCTATCGCCGCCGTGATTCGCTTCATCACCAACGAGATTCCCCCACTATCGGCCTTGTCACTGCCCCCTATCCTGACTGAGCTGATCATGGAAAAGCGTGGGCTGATTTTGATGGTCGGAGCCACCGGCATGGGCAAAAGCACCACGCTGGCTTCGATGATTGACCACCGCAACGAGAACGTCCCCGGCCACATCCTCACGATTGAAGACCCGATCGAATACCTGTTTAAAAACAAGCGATCCGTGGTCAACCAACGTGAGGTCGGCTTTGACACCGAGTCGCAAGAAATTGCCCTGAAAAATGCCCTGCGTCAGGCCCCGGATGTCATCATGATCGGTGAGATTCGCGACCGCGAAACCATGTCCGCCGCCCTGGCCTACGCGCAAACCGGTCACCTGTGTCTGGCCACTTTGCACGCCAACAACAGCTACCAGGCACTTAACCGTATTTTGAGTTTTTACCCGGTGGAGGTGCGCCCCACCATGCTGGGTGATTTAGCCGTGGCCCTCAAAGCCATCATCTCGCAACGCTTGCTGCGCACCACCTCGGGCGGACGAACCCCTGCGGTTGAGGTGATGATGAACACCAAGCTGGTGTCAGAGATGATCGAAAAAGGCGACTTTTCCGGCATCAAAGACGCGCAAGCCAACGCCATGACCGAAGGCTCGCAGAATTTTGAAGAAGACATTGCCCGCCTCATCACCCAAGGTCTGGTGGACCGCAAAGAAGGCCTGGCCCACGCCGACTCCACCACCAACCTGATCTGGCGTTTGCAAAACAGCTTTGCCAGACCCTCCCAAAAAATCGAAGTGGTCGAAGACCCCGATGACACGCCGACATTCACCGACATCACCCTGGACGTGCACCACGAATGACCCGCACCCTTGAACTCACCGAACAACTGATCGCCCAAGCCTCCGTCACCCCTCTGGACGCCGGTTGCCAGGCTTTGATTGCAGTGCATCTGACGCCATTGGGCTTTGTCTGCGAGACCATAGCCAGTGGCCCGGATGACTTTCGTGTCACCAATTTATGGGCAAAAAGGCCTGCAGCCAAACAAACATTGGCACAAGCAGCTCCTAAATTGATAGTGTTCGCCGGGCATACGGATGTGGTTCCGACCGGCCCACTGGCGCAGTGGGGCAGCGATCCGTTCCAACCCACCCACCGCGACGGCAAGCTGTATGGGCGCGGTGCCAGCGACATGAAAGCATCGCTCGCGGCCTTTGTGGTGGCGGCTGAAGAATTTGTCGCCGCCCAGCCGGATGCGAATCTGGACATTGGCTTCTTGTTGACCAGCGACGAAGAAGGCCCCGCCATCGACGGCACGGTGGTCGTACTCGAAGCCCTGCGCCAACGCAATGAGCGCATGGACTACTGCATCGTGGGCGAGCCCACCTCGGTAAGTCGCACCGGCGACATGATCAAAAACGGGCGGCGCGGCACGATGAGCGGCAAGCTCACCGTCAAAGGCGTGCAGGGCCACATCGCCTACCCGCACATGGCCAAGAACCCCATCCACTTGCTCGCCCCGGCCATGGCCGAGTTGGTGACGATTGAATGGGACAAGGGCAATGAATTCTTTCCCCCCACCACCTGGCAGATCAGCAACATCCACGGCGGCACCGGGGCCAGCAATGTGATTCCCGGCCATGTAGTGGTGGACTTCAACTTCCGCTTCTCCACCGAATCCACGCCTGAGGGCCTACAGCAGCGCCTGACAGCCGTGCTGGATCAACACGGCCTGGAGTACGACTTGACGTGGGTCGTGGGAGGCCTGCCCTTCCTCACCACCCCCGGCACGCTGGTCAACGCGGTGCGCGACGCCATTCATGCCGAGACGGGCCTCACCACCGAACTGTCCACCACCGGCGGCACGAGTGACGGGCGCTTTATCGCCCAGTTTTGCCCCCAGGTGATCGAGCTCGGCCCGCCCAACGACAGCATCCACAAGGTGGACGAGTACGTGCGCGTGGCCGACATCGAGCCGCTGAAGAACATCTACCGCCGTGTGCTGGAAACGCTGGCGGCATGACGGTTCTTGAACTCATTGAAACCGGTGCCCAGCAATTAACCGACGCCGCTGTGGCTTTTGGTCACGGCACAAGCAACGCCTTTGATGAAGCCGCTTGGCTGGTACTGTGGCAACTTGGTTTGCCGCTGGACGATCTGGACAGCGTGCAAGACCGGCCAGTGAGCGCAGAGCAGCAAGCCCAGGTGACGGCACTCTTGGCCAAGCGCATCCAAACCCGCAAACCCGCCGCCTACCTGACGCAGGAAGCCTGGTTGCAAGGCGTGCCCTTCTTCGTGGACGAGCGCGCCATCGTGCCGCGCTCCTTCATTGCCGAGTTGCTGGTGAATGGCGCGATTGACCCCTGGCTGAGCGAGACCACGCAGCAGGTGCTGGACCTGTGCACCGGCAATGGCAGCCTGGCTGTGATTGCTGCGATGGCCTACCCGGATGTCACAGTAGATGGCGCCGACCTGTCCGCCGACGCCCTTGCAGTCGCCCGCATCAATGTGGACAAGCACCGCCTGCAAGATCGCATCACCCTTCTGACTTGCGATGGGTTAAATGCAGTGCGCGGCCCCTACGACCTGATCTTGTGCAACCCGCCCTACGTCAATGCTCAGAGCATGAGCGCCTTGCCTGCTGAATACCAGGCCGAGCCCACGCTGGCCCTGGCCGGCGGCGCAGACGGCATGGACTTCATCCGCAACCTGCTTCGCGACGCACCCGCCCACATGAGCCCGCAAGCCGTGCTGGTACTGGAAATCGGCAATGAACGCGAGCACTTCGAAGCGGCCTTTCCAACCTTGGAAACCATCTGGCTTGAAACCAGCGCCGGTGAAGACCAGGTGCTGCTGATTACCCTCGATTCTCTAATTAGTTGAGGACAGAGCTGGCTCGCTACGCGTAGCTGCGGTCTGTCCCGCAAAATTTCACAATGATCACTCTTAAAAACGTAGTATTGCGCCGCAGCGCCAAGGTCTTGCTTGATAGCGCCTCCGTCAACATCAACCCCGGTGAAAAAGTCGGCCTTGTGGGGCGTAACGGCGCGGGCAAATCCTCACTGTTCGCCCTGCTCAACGGCGGCCTGCATGAAGATGCGGGCGAGTACTACATCCCGGCCCAGTGGCGCATGGGCCAAGTCGCCCAGGACATGCCCGAGACCGAGCAAAGCGCCACCAGCTTTGTGGTCGAAGGCGACACCGTGTTGCTCGCCGCCCAAGAAGAAGTGACGGCGTCTGAGGCCACCGACGACTACGACCGCATGGCCCACGCCTACATGGCGTTGCAAGACGCGGGTGCGCACGACGCCCCGGCCCGCGCACAGGCGCTGATCCTGGGCCTGGGCTTCAAAACCAGCGAGCTGACCAACCCGGTCAACAGCTTCTCGGGCGGCTGGCGTATGCGCCTGCAGCTGGCGCGCGCGCTGATGTGCCCGTCAGACCTGCTGCTGCTGGACGAGCCGACCAACCACTTGGACTTGGACGCCCTGGTCTGGCTGGAAGCCTGGCTCAAGCGCTACGAAGGCACCATGGTTGTGATCAGCCATGACCGCGAGTTTCTGGACGCCGTGACCAACGTCACCGTGCACATCGAGAACGCCAAGCTCACGCGCTACGGTGGCAACT
>JAYVPU010000184.1:0-21847 GCA_043757205.1 Comamonadaceae bacterium
GCAGCTTTGGCGTTATAGACTTTGTAAAAGTTTTCGTAGATGAGTTTGAGAAAAGTCTGTTTCTCACCGTGGCTGCTGATCTGCGCGGCGGCAGCACGGATGGCGGCGTAGTAGGTTTCCAGGCCCTTGAGCGTTTGCTTCTTGAGTGCGCCGGTGAAGAACGCACCCTCCAGCGCGTACAGCTCTCGGGCCACGTTGTTGTGCTGGTGAAACTCAGAGTCATCAAATACCTTGGCGAAGATTTCTTCGGTGAGGATGTGCTGGATCAACATCTCGCGCACATCGGCATCGGTGAGCGCGGGGTTGATGGCCTCTTGGGCGTGGATTAAAAATCTGTCTTCTGCCGCACGAAAGCCGGGGTTCTTGTCGTGCTCACGGTTAATCATCTCGCGCAAGGCCAAGAGCACGGCGGGCAGGTCCGCTTTGAACTGCTCAACCGCTGCGCGAAAACCGGCAATCTCGGGCCGCTCGAAACTGAAAAAAAGTTTGAGCAATTTGGAGAGCGCCTGGGTGTCCGTCATATCGCAACGCATGACCTCCTGGCGGTTTTGCCAGAGCACGGCCAACGCGTCGTCGCTAAAGATGATGTTGTCCTGTGGGTAGCCCTTTTTGAACTTCTTGCTGACCTCGGCATCCAGGTCATCGTCCGCATCTTTGGCTTCCCAATAACCCAAGGGCATGCGCAGCTCGTGCAGCATCGCACCATCGACCGCAATATTCGTTTTGAAAGCGGTTTTGAGCGGGTACTCAGCCAGGAAGATCAAGCCCTGCTGTTTGCCCCAAGCCTTGAGCAAGTCCTTGAACGCCTCGCGCACAATGGTTTCTCGGCTGCTGCCACTGGCACGACGAATCAGATCAAGCTGCTTGAGGTAGTCGTTGATGAGGAGTTGGCTCATGGGTTTTTATGATGTTGGCTTGGTGGACAGCTGGGTCAATTATGCCGAGCCCTCCGAGGCCTCAACCAAGGCTCGCTCCAGTCGTGATAATCAGGCTATGCCCCTTGCCCTGAAGTACCGCTGCCCATGACCGCCGCCCCTCTGTCCAGGCGCGACCTGGCCGCCGCCTTGGGTGTGATCGTGATCTGGGGCTTGAACTTTGTGGTGATGAAAATGGCGCTGCATGATTTCACGCCTTTTCAGATGGGCGCGGCGCGCTATGTGTTCGCCGTTTTGCCGCTGGTGTTTTTCATCCGCGCGCCGCAGATGCACTGGAGGTGGGTGCTGCTCTATGGGCTGTTTCAAGGGGTGGGGCAGTTCGGGCTTTTGTTCCTGGCCTTGCAGGTGGGCATGAGCGCCGCGCTGGCCTCGGTACTGATGCAGACCCATGTGTTCTTCACCGTGCTGTTTGGCTTTGTGCTGCTGCACGAGCGCCTGAGCCGTCCCTTGGTTGGGGGTTTGATCTTGGCGGCACTGGGGCTGGTCTGCTTCAGCATGAACTTCATCACGGGCGCGGGTGCCTCGGCCAGCGTCACGCTCTTGGGCTTTGGCTTGAACCTGGGCGCGGCCGCGATGTGGGCGGCCTCCAACGTGGTGGCGCGCAAAGCGCAACAGGCCAGCCCGAACTTTGAGCCGCTGCAATTTTTGGTCTGGAGCAGTCTGGTGCCCATCCTGCCATTTTTGCTGTTAAGTCTGTGCTTTGACCCGGTGCCCGCTGTGCCAGAGATGGCCTGGACCCAGTGGGCGAAATGGGCCAGTGTGCCGTGGAGCAGCTGGCTGGCCGGGGCTTACCTCGGCTGGATTGCCACCCTCTGGGCTTACGCCATGTGGACCGGCTTGCTCAAGCGCCATCCGGCCAACCGGGTCGCGCCCTTCAGTCTGGGCGTGCCGGTGGTGGGGCTGGCGGCGGGCATGCTGGCCTTGGGTGAAACCATCAGCCCCTGGCAATGGGCGGGCATTGCGCTGGTGGCTTGCGCTCTCATTTGCGTCATGTTTGGCGAACGTATTGTCAGACGAAATGGCCTGTAGCTCTTTAAATTCATGAGTAAACAGCTATCGAATTAGTAGCAAAAAACTGTCGGTCTTAGCTCAGATGCTCGGCAAAAAAAGCCAGCGTGCGTTCCCGCGCCAACTGCGCAGCAGGTGCGTTGTAGGCCCCCCGGTGGTCGCAGTTGAAGCCGTGGTCGGCGTCATAGGTTTCTACGCGCACCTGGGGTTGGGCGGCCTTGAAGGCCAGCACCGTGGCCAAGGGGATGTGCTGGTCGAGCTCACCGAAGTGCGCGAGCACGGGCACGGTGGGCTGGCGTGCGGCCTCGGCCGGGCCGGTCATGCCGCCACCGTAGTAGGGCACGGCGGCTGACAAGCCTGTGAGCAGGCAAGCGGCGCGCCAGGTGAGCAGGCCACCCCAGCAGTAGCCGACGATACCCACCTTGGCGACCTTGCCTCCCGTGGCCTGGACCGCGTAGTCGATCGTGGCCTGGATGTCTTGCAGCACGCCGGGGGCGGGCAGGGCTTCGACTGCCCCTTTGTAGCCAAAGCCTTCCGTCCTATCGGCGTCGCCGTAGCCCAGTTCCACGCCGAGACCCGCACCGGATTTAACGCGCGTGAAGGTGGCCGGTGCCACGGCCATGTAGCCTGCGGCCGCATAGCCGTCAGCCACGGCGCGGATGTGCGCGTTGACGCCGAAGATTTCTTGCAGCACGACGATGGCACCCTTGGGTGCGCCTGTGGGTTGGGCCACGTAGGCGGGGAAAGTGGTGCCGTCGGCGGCAGTGAGTTGAATGGTTTGGGTCATGGTCGTTTCTTGTTTACTTGGATTGCAATTTGCGCTCGACAAAGTCCAGGCGATCCTGGCCCCAGAACATTTCGCCGTCGATGATGAAAGTGGGCGCGCCGAACACGCCCGCGTCGTTGGCCTCCTGGGTGTAGCTGTCGTACAGCGACTGGATTTTCGGGTCTTTGGCTTGTTCAAGTCGCTGCGCGCTCAGGCCGCATTCACTCAACAACTCGGCTTGCACGGCGGCGTCGGCGATGTTAAGCTGCTGCTCCCAAACGGCGGCCAGGATGGCCCCGGTCAGGCGCAGGGCAGTATCCACCCCGTCGTGCAAGTCCACCGTGATGATGAGGCGCGCGCAGTCGTCGCCGGGCACGGGGAAGAAGGTGGGCTGCACGTTGATCGGCTTGTTCAAAAATTCGCCAAAGCGCTTGAGCTCCAGCAGCCGATAGGCCAGCCGCTGCGGGGGCCGTTTGCCCAGTGGCAGACCACCCGACACAGGAAACACTTTGCCCAGATCCACCGGCTTGAGCCGCACGGTGGCACCGTTGGCTTGGGCCATGGCGACAAAGCGCGCGTGGCCGAGGTAGGTGTAGGGGCTTTGCGGGGCGATGTAGTAGTCAACGGTTTTGCGCATGAGGATCTCCTGAAGTTGAGTGGGGTAACCAGCCCGCATGTTATCTTTTTGGCCACGCATCCTCGTCACCCATTTTTTACCGATTTCTCACAGGAGCCGTTCATGAACCAAGTCCTACTCATCACCGGCGGCAGTCGCGGCATTGGCGCGGCCACGGCGCATCTGGCAGCAGCGCAGGGCTATGCGGTGGCCGTCAACTACAACCACAAGGCCAGCGCGGCCGAGGCGGTGGTGCGCGCCATTCAAGCCCAGGGTGGTAAAGCCATCGCGGTGCAGGCCGATGTGGCGAACGAGGCCCAGGTGTTGGCGATGTTTGCCACTGTTGACGCACAGCTGGGCCGCCTGACTGCGCTGGTCAACTGCGCCGGTGTGGTGGACGTGGCGGCGCGCGTGGACGAAATGGAAGTGGCGCGCTGGCGGCGTCTGTTGGACATCAACGTCATCGGCACCATGCTGTGCGCTAGAGAGGCGGTGCGGCGCATGAGCACGCGCCACGGCGGCGCGGGCGGGGCCATCGTCAACCTGAGCAGCGTGGCGGCCACCTTGGGCTCACCTGGCCAGTACGTGGACTATGCGACGAGCAAGGGGGCCATCGACTCCTTCACGGTGGGCCTGGGGCGCGAGGTAGCCGCCGATGGCATTCGCGTCAACGCGGTGCGCCCCGGCGTGATTGACACCGACATCCACGCCAGCGGCGGTCAGCCCGAGCGCGCCCAGCAGCTCGCGCCCACCATCCCCATGCGCCGCCCTGGCACAGCGGACGAGGTGGCGCAGGCGATTGTCTGGTTGCTGTCTGATGCGGCCAGCTACTGCAGCGGCAGCATTGTGGATGTAGGGGGTGGGCGCTGAAGACCCTCGTCATCCCCACGCAGGCGGGAATGACGGAGCAGTTAAAGCCCCAGCATCTGCAGCCACTGCGCCAGTTCGACCACGGCGGCGTCGGTGGCAGCTTCCAGTGCGCGCACACCGCCGGACGCGCCGGCGGTGGGGGCTGGGCGCTGCACTTGCACGCTGCGTTGCGCCACGGTTTTAAGCCCCGAGGTGCTGGCCTGCTGTAGCGTGGCGCGCAGGCGCAACACGCCCACGCTTTGTCCCGGCTTGTCAAACACCTGGCTGAATTCTTCCAACTCCAGCGCCAACAACAGCGGTGCGCCCTGGCCCGGCTTGAGCACGCTGCGTTGACGGCTCAAACCTTCACGCAGTCGCTGCTGCACCAAGTCGGCCGGCGGCACGGCCCAGCGCGCCAGCGCGTAGGCGCGCAACTGGCGGGCATCGTCATAGGCCAGCCGGTACTGCAGGGCTGTGCTTTCCAGCGAAGCGGCCGCGTGGACGGTGATGGCCAGCGCGGGGCGGGCGGGTGTTGCGCTGGCTGTCGCTGGCGTACGTTCACCAAAGTCATACAGTACCGGGCTGGCTCCGCGCTCGTGCAGGGAGCAGCCGGCCATCAGCGCCGCGAGAGTCATGCCCAATAGGGCTATAGCTTTTGAAAAGTAAGGACGAGCAACTACTGAATTAATGGCGCTCATGGTGCCCTTTCTTCCGGGGCCACAAAGCCGGGCTCACCCGGGCCAGGCTTGGCGGGCGTGTGGCCGAAGATCAGCGCCTGCGGGTTGTCGCTCAAGGTGTTGGCCAAGCGACCCACGGTGCGCACGGCTTGACCTGCGTCGTCAATGCTGCGGTTCAGGCGCGGCAGGGTGTCGCTTTGCACGGCCTGAAGTGTCTGCCCGGCCGTGGCCAGCGCGGCGACCCCTTGCGTGAGTTGATCGAGCACGGCACCGGGCTGCTGCACAGCTTGCGCCAGCCCCTGGAACTCGGTCGCCGTTTGCTTGATTGCGTCGCTGCTGGTGGCCACGCGACGGGTGACGTCGTTCAAACCCATGAGCACGCTGCGGGCGTCTTGCACCAGCGGCGGCAAGCTGCCCGCCGCCTGCCCCAGCGCACTCAGTGTGCCGATGAACACCTTTTGGTTGTCCGGGGCCACGAGCTGGTTCAGGCGCAGGCTGAATTGATCGAGCTGCACAAGCAGTTCCGTGCCCTTGTCGGTGACCTGGCTCACCAGGCTGGGGTGCATGGGGATGCGGGTGATCTGATCGGGGCGGGAGGTCAAACGCTCTTTGGATTCGCCGCTGTCGTCGAGTTGCACAAAGGCAATGCCCGTCACACCTTGAAAACCCAGCGTCGCAAAACTGGATCGGGTCAGCGGTGCGGCCTCATCCACCTTGATGCGCAGCAGCACATGGCCCTGGACTTGCGGATCGAAGCTAATGCTGTCCACCTTGCCGACGTTCACGCCCCGAAAGCGCACCGTCGCCTGCGGCTGCAGGCCATTGACGGCCTCACGGGACGACACCTCATAAAGGATTTGCACCCCGGTGTCGCGCGTGAGCCAGACGGCCAGGCCGACCAGCAGAGCGCTGACGATCAATACAAACGTGCCAGCGGCCAGGGCGTGGGCTTTGTTTTCCATAAAGGTGTTTTACACCCGAGAGCGGGGTGCTGGCAACTGGGATGGCAACTGGGCTTGCGCCCGTTGGCCGCGCCGCCCGCCAAAGAAGTTGCGGATAAAGGGGTGGGACAAGGCCATGACCTCGGGCAGCGGGCCGCTCACGATCACGCGTTTGTCGGCCAGCACGGCAACCCGGGTGCTGAGTTCAAACAAGGTGTCCAGGTCGTGCGTGACCATCACCACCGTGAGGCCGAGCTCGCCGTGCAGCGAGCGCAGCAGCTCGCAAAAACCGTCGGCACTCTCCGGGTCCAGCCCGGAGGTGGGCTCGTCTAGCAGCAGCAGGGGCGGGTCCATGACCAGCGCACGCGCCAGGGCCACGCGCTTGACCATGCCACCCGACAGTTCGGATGGCATTTTGTGCGCTTGCGCCACGTCCAGCCCGACCATTTGCAACTTGACCAGCGCCACGTCGCGCACCAACGCCTCAGGCAGGTTTTTGAGCTCGCGCAGGGGAAAGGCGATGTTGTCCAGCACGCTGAAGGCCGAAAACAGCGCGCCTTGCTGGAACAGCATGCCGACGCGGCTGGCGGCCCCGGCGTCGCTGACATGTTCGGCTGCTTGTCCCAGCACGGTGACGTGACCGCTGTGGGGATGCTCCAGCCCCAGCATCTGGCGCAGCAGCACGGTCTTGCCGCTGCCCGAGCCGCCCACGATGGACAGCAGTTCACCCGCCTCGATGCGCAAGTCCAAATCTTGGTGAACCACAAAGTCCTGGTCTGCGGTGCGAAACACGGTGCTCAGTTTTTCGATCTCCACAATGGGTGCAGCCCTGGGCGCAACTGCAGGTGCGTCCAGGGGCGCGTTGCGAGGCGCTTCGACGCTCATAGCCCCACATCCTTGAACAGCACGGCGAACAAGGCATCGACCAGAATCACCACCGTGATGGAGGTCACCACTGAGGCCGTGGTGCCCTGGCCCAGGCTCTCGGTATTGGGTTGTACGCGCAGGCCGAAGTGGCAACCAATGAGCGCGATGAGCGCGCCAAATACCGTCGACTTGGCGGTGGCCAGCGTCAGGTTGGACGCGTTCACCGCCTCGGGCAGGCTCAACACAAAATGCGAGGGCGGGATTTGCAACAACAGGTCTGCCACCAGCATGCCGCCGGTCAAGGCGGCCAGCGTGGTCCACACACTGAGCAACGGCATAGCCAAGGCCAGGGCCAGCACGCGCGGTAGCACCAGGCGAAAGCCCTGGGCAATGCCCAGCACGCGCATGGCGTCGATCTCCTGCGTCACCCGCATCACGCCAATCTGCGCCGTGATGGTCGAGCCCGAGCGTCCGGCGATCAGTACCGCCGCCAGCACCGGGCCCAACTCGCGGATGAGCGATAGGCCCAGGATGTCAACGATGAACAAATCCGCCCCCAGCAGCTTGAGCTGGTGCGTCATGAGATAAGCCAGCACCACGCCAATCAAAAATCCCACCAAGGCCGTGATGGGCAAAGCGGTGGCCCCGATCTGGTAGAGGTGGCCCGAAAAATCACGCCACGGCCCGCGGCTGGGGTGGCGCAGCAAACGCAGGGCATCCAGCAGCAATTGCCCCAAGAGCAGCAAGAGCGCGTGCAGATGATCCAGCAGGCGCAGCACCCGGCTGCCAAAAGCCAGGTAGTAGGCGAGCAGCGTGGTGCGCGCAGGCGCAGGTGCCGGTGCGGTATAGCGCGCTACACGCGCCAGCAAAGCGTGCTGGCCGGGGTGCGCCTGCACCGCAGTCTGCGCCTGTGGCGAAGCCGATGCGGGCCACTGCCGCCCCCAGACGTTCCACAGCACTTGCGCGCCGGTGTGGTCCAGGCGCTGCACGTCACGCAAGTCCCAACGCTGAACTGCGCCACCCGCCACGACTGCTGTGAGTTCACCTTGCAGGGCCCCCCACACGCCAGACTCGGCCAGTGACGCGGCTGTCCATTCACCGCGCAATTGGACGCAGGCCTCCCCAGCCCCTGGCGTGGTGGGCTGCCATTGGATGCTGGGGGTGGAGTCGCTGGCGTCGCGCATGTCGTTCACAAAGCTCCCTGGGCTTGGCGTGGGTCCGTGAACCATGATAGCCACGCAGAGGCCCGTAAAGCAAGCCGATCAGCGAGGCAAAACCCATCAGAGGCGGCGTTTTCAGCGCCAGACCCGCTCCAGCGCCCCCCAGGCACTGGCAATCACCGGCTCAGCACGGCGGGCTTTGAGGCAGACGAAGCTCAGCACGCAGTCCAGGCTGACGCGGTCGGCAATCACCAGGCCACGGGCCTGCGCTTCGCTCATCGCAATGGAGTCGCGCACCAGGCTCAGGCCGACGCCGGAGCGCACCAAGTCCAGCATGGAGGCCTCTTGGTCCACCAGCGCTACCTGGCGCGGGGCCACGCCCAGCGGGGCGAAGACGCGCGCCAGCAGGCGATGGTGGGCGGATTCGGGTGGTGTGGCCAGCCAGGGCAGCGCGGCCAGCGCCTTCCAGTCGCGCCCCAGCACCTGCTCGCCCCAGCCTGCTGGGGCGAGCACGCGGTAGGTGAAATGGGATAGGGTTTTTGCTTCAAAATTAATAGCTGCTTGTGCAGGCAAATAAAGGGCTGCAGCTTCTTTTAACTCCAATTCATCGGGCTCACCGAGGTAAAAACCCACGTCCAGTTCGCCCCGCGCCACACGCGCCAGCACCTCGCCACTCATGCCTTGGCGCAGCTCGGTTTCGATCTGCGGGGCCGACTCCACCAGCTCTTTCAGGAAGGCACCAAGCCGGGTGAACTCGGGGTCCAAAATCGTGCCGATGCGCAAACGCCCGCGCAGGGTGCTGTTGAGCTTAAGCGCGGCCTGGCCAAAGTCAGCCAGCGCAGCCAAGGCTTTTTCGGCCTGCGGCAGCAGGGCTACGCCGTCGGGCGTGAGTCCCAGGCCGTGCGGTGTTCGCGTGAAGAGCTGTAGCCCGGTGCTTTGCGCCAGGCTTTTGAGTTGCAGGCTGACAGCAGGCTGGCTCAGGTGCAGGCGCAGGGCGGCGCGCGAGACATTGCCTTCGCGCGCCACGGCGATGAAAGCACGCAGGGTTTGAGGGTCGATGGAGGTTGATTCAGCCATATTTGATAAATTTATATCATGATTTAATCGAACTCATTGGTAATGCGGTCTGAATTCAAGGACACTCGTCTCATTATTTGGAGACAACATCATGAGCATCACTAATATCGATCACTACATCGCAGGCCACGTCGTGGCAGGCAATTCGGGCCGCACGCAAGACGTGTTCAACCCCGCCACCGGCAAGGTTACCGGCCATGTGGCTTTGGCCAGCACAGCCGAAGTGGACACGGCTGTGGCTGCCGCGCAAGCCGCCTTCCCCGCCTGGGCCGACACGCCGCCGCTGCGCCGCGCCCGCGTGATGTTCAAGTTTTTAGAGCTGCTCAACCTGCACAAAGACGAGTTGGCGCACCTCATCACCGCCGAACACGGCAAGGTCTTCACTGACGCGCAGGGCGAGGTCGCACGCGGCATCGACATCGTCGAGTTCGCCTGCGGCATTCCCCAGTTGCTCAAGGGCGACTTCACCGACGAGGTCTCCACCGGCATGGACAACTGGACGCTGCGCCAACCGCTGGGCGTGGTGGCGGGCATCACGCCCTTTAACTTTCCCGTGATGGTGCCGATGTGGATGTTCCCGGTGGCGATTGCCGCAGGCAACACCTTCATCTTGAAGCCCAGCCCGATTGACCCCTCGGCGGCCTTGTTCATGGCCGATTTGCTGGCCCAGGCCGGCCTGCCCAAGGGCGTGTTCAACGTGGTGCAGGGCGACAAAGAAGCCGTTGATGCGCTGCTGGTGCACCCCGACGTGAAGGCCGTGAGCTTCGTCGGCTCCACGCCCATCGCCAACTACATCTACGAGACCGGCGCCCACCACGGCAAGCGCGTGCAAGCCCTGGGCGGCGCGAAGAACCACATGGTGGTGATGCCCGACGCCGACATCGACCAAGCCGTGGACGGCCTGATTGGCGCGGCTTACGGCTCGGCCGGTGAGCGCTGCATGGCGATCAGCGTAGCAGTGCTGGTGGGCGATGTGGCCGACCAAATCATCCCCAAGTTGATCGAGCGCACCAAGACACTCAAGGTGCTCAACGGCACGAATCTGGCCGCCGAGATGGGCCCCATCGTCACCGACATTGCGCACAAGCGCATCACCGGCTACATCGACATCGGCGTCAAAGAAGGCGCGCAAATGCTGGTCGATGGTCGTGGCTTCCAAGGCGCTACCGCCGGCGAAGGCTGTGACGCAGGTTTTTGGATGGGTGGCACGCTGTTTGATCACGTCACGCCCGAGATGCGCATCTACAAAGAAGAAATTTTTGGCCCGGTGTTGGCCTGCGTGCGCGTGCCTGACTTTGTCACCGCCGTGCAGTTGGTCAACGACCACGAGTTCGGCAACGGCGTGGCCTGCTACACCCGTGACGGCCATGTGGCGCGTGAGTTTTCGCGCCGTATCCAAGTCGGCATGGTGGGCATCAACGTGCCGATTCCTGTGCCAATGGCCTGGCACGGTTTTGGCGGCTGGAAGCGTTCGCTGTTCGGCGACATGCATGCCTACGGCGAAGAGGGTGTGCGCTTCTACACCAAGCAGAAGTCCATCATGCAGCGCTGGCCCGAGAGCATTGGCAAGGGCGCTGAGTTTGTGATGCCGACGGCCAAATAATCGCCTCATCCGACCGCCCCCATGACCATCCCCACCTTCGACTACATCATCATCGGCGCGGGCACCGCTGGTTGCTTGCTGGCCAACCGCCTCAGCAGCGACGCCAGCAAGCGCGTGCTGCTGATTGAGGCTGGGCGGCGCGACGACTACCACTGGATTCACATCCCCATCGGTTACCTGCACTGCATCGGCAACCCGCGCACCGACTGGCTCTACCAGACCGAGCCCGCAGCGGGTTTGAATGGCCGCTCGCTGCGCTATCCGCGTGGCAAGGTGCTGGGTGGCTGCTCCAGCATCAACGGCATGATTTACATGCGCGGCCAGGCGCGTGACTACGACCAGTGGGCCAAGCTCACCGGTGACGCGAGCTGGCGCTGGGAGCAGACCCTGCCCTACTTCAAACACCACGAAGACCACTACAAAGGTGCAGATGCCCTGCACGGCGCCCGGGGCACGCCGACCGAGCTGATGGATCTGCACGGCCAGCCTGCGGACACCTACCGCACCCTCATGCGTGGCCGCCAAACCGGGGGCGAGTGGCGCATTGAAAAGCAACGCTTGCGCTGGGACGTGCTGGACGCTTTTTCGCAGGCCGCACATCAAGCGGGCATTCCCGCCACCGACGATTTCAACCGGGGCGACAACGAAGGTGTGGGTTATTTCGAGGTGAACCAGCGCAGCGGCTGGCGCTGGAACACGGCCAAAGCCTTCTTGCGGCCCACCTGCTATGCCCGGCCCAACTTTGAGATGTGGACCTTGGCGCAGGTGGCCCACCTGGTGCTGGACAAGCAGGCCGATGGCAGCCAGCGCTGCACCGGCGTGCAGGTCTGGAGCGGGCAGGAGTTGGTGAACGTGACCGCCACGCGCGAGGTGATTTTGAGTGCAGGCAGCATAGGTTCGCCGCAGATCTTGCAGCTCTCAGGCTTAGGGCCCGCCGCCCTGCTGCAACAGCACGCCATCCCTGTGGTGCAAGACCTGCCGGGTGTGGGAGCCAACCTGCAAGACCATTTGCAGATTCGCTCGGTGTTCAAGGTGAAAGGCGTGCCCACGCTCAATACCCAAGCCCACTCGCTGTGGGGCAAGGCCAAGATTGCGCTGGAGTACGCGTTCACGCGCAGCGGCCCTATGAGCATGGCGCCCTCGCAGTTGGGGGCCTTCACGCGCAGCGACCCGAGCCAGCCGCACCCGAACCTGGAGTACCACGTGCAGCCGCTCAGCCTGGACGCCTTTGGCGAACCGCTGCACACCTTCCCCGCCTTCACCGCCAGCGTGTGCAACCTGAACCCCACGAGCCGCGGCACGGTGCAGATCAAGAGCAACAACTTTGAAGACGCGCCCGCCATTGCGCCCAACTACCTCAGCACCGAGGCCGACCGCAAGGTGGCGGCAGATTCCCTGCGAGTGACGCGCCAAATCGTGGCGCAACCGGCCTTGGCCAAGTACCAGCCGCAAGAGTACAAACCCGGCGTGCAGTTTCAGACCGACGAGGAGCTGGCGCGCCTAGCCGGGGACATTGCCTCCACCATCTTTCACCCGGTGGGCACGACCAAGATGGGCATCGTTGACGGACCGAACAGCGACCCGATGGCGGTGGTGGATGCGCGGCTGCGGGTGCGCGGTGTGGCGGGCTTGCGCGTGGTCGATGCCGGTGTCATGCCCCGCATCACCAGCGGCAACACCAACTCGCCCACGCTGATGATTGCCGAGCGCGCCGCGCACTGGATCATTGAAGACGCCGCCCAGGCACTCAAGGCATAAGGGGCATAAAGGGAAAACCCCCAGACACAAAGTCGTCACTCAACGCTACACTCGCGCCACGCAACTGCGAAGCGTGGACACACCACGCGAAATGAGCCGAGGACGACACGGCGGGTTCGACAAAATCAACAATTTTTCACATCCAAAGTAGATGTGAACTCAAAGGCACCCCTTAACCCGGTGCCTTTACTTTTTTAAAGAAAAAATGGATTTGATTCTGGTCACGCTGGCCTCCGGGCTGGCCGGGTTTATCGACTCGATTGTGGGCGGCGGCGGCTTGATTCTCGTGCCCGCCCTGTTTGCCGCCTACCCCGGTGCCCACGCGGCCACTTTGCTGGGCACCAACAAGTCGGCCTCGGTGTGGGGCACGCTGTTTGCCGCTGCGCAGTACAGCCGCCGGGTGACGCTGCCCTGGCCCACACTGTGGCCCGCCATGCTCATGAGCGCTTTGGGTGCCTTTGCCGGGGCCTGGCTGCTGACGCTGGTCTCACCCCATCTATTTCGCCAATTGCTGCCCATTGTGCTGGTGGTTTTGCTGCTCTATACGCTGGCCAAAAAAGAGCTGGGGCGCACGCATGCGCCGCGCTTTGCCGGGCGCAGGGAAGTGGTTGCCGCCTCACTCATTGGTTTGGTGCTGGGAACGTATGACGGGTTTTTTGGCCCGGGCACAGGTAGTTTCTTTGTCTTCCTGCTGGTGCGCTGGCTGGGCTACGATTTCTTGAATGCCACGGCCTGCACCAAGCTGCTCAACCTCAGCAGCAACCTGGCCGCGCTGATCCTGCTGGCGCTCAAAGGCCACGTCTGGTGGCACATGGCGCTGGGGTTGGCACTGGCCAATATTGCAGGCAGCTTGCTGGGCACGCGCATGGCGCTCAAGCACGGCGCGGGCTTTGTCAGGCTGGCTTTCATCGGCGTGGTGAGCGCCTTGATTTTGAAGACCGGCTTCAATGCGCTTCACGTGTGAGTCGCCCCGTGAAAGACATCGCTATGATGGCGCGAGCCTTACCCCAACTGAGACTTTGCGAGACAGCCCGAGGCGCAGCGTAGCTCAGTCCTCAACACAGATTAGGAGATGACATGTTTTTTTCACTGAAGACAACGGCAACACTGTTGCTGCTCGCCATCACGGCGACTGCCCACGCGCAAGTGCCCAAGGACTACCCCAGCAAACCGATCAAGATGGTCGTGTCCTTCCCCCCGGGCGGGCCAACTGACAGCAGCATTCGCATGATTGCCGAGAAGCTCGGCGAGATCTTGAAGCAATCCGTTTTTGTGGAAAACAAGGCCGGTGCGGCGGGGAATTTGGGGGCGCAATTCGTTGCCGGTGCGGCCCCCGATGGCTATACGTTTTTGGTCACTTCGTCGGCCTATGCCGTCAACCCCAGCTTGTACGGGGCTAAGGCGGGCTACAACCCGGACAAAGACTTCATTCCGGTCGTTGTGTTGTCAACCCAGCCCAATGTCATTTCGGTTAATGAGAAAGTGTCGGTAAACAGTCTGGCCGAGCTGAAGGTGTACGCCGCCAATGGCAAAGCATCTTTCTCGACACCGGGCAGCGGCACAACCCCTCACCTGACCTGCGAAAATATCTTCCGCGTTTTGTGGAAATCCGACATTGTTCACGTCCCCTACAAAGGGGCTGGGCCAGCTTCTTTGGCCGTGGTCAGTGGTGAAACGCCGGTGGGCTGCACGGCCGCCTTTGGCGTCTATCAATTTTCCAAGCAAGGCAAGGTGAAAATTTTGGGTATCTCCAGCGAGAAGCGCTTGGCCAGCCTGCCGGATGTGCCCACCTTCGCCGAGTTGGGCTATGCCGACATCAACGACTACACCTGGACCACCGTCTTCGCCCCTGCCGGCACGCCCCCAGCGATCGTCGACAAAATGAACCGTGCTATGAACCAAATCTTGGACATGCCGGAGTTCAAAGTGAAGTTTGACAAAGGCGGATTGCTGACCGTTGGCGGTACGCCCGCAGAAACCGCCACCTACATCACCAGTGAAATCGCGCACTGGAGCAAGATCGTTAAAAGCACTGGCGCCAAAGCGGACTGATTTTTCCGATGACGCCAAAGTGGCTAACGGAATGATGACCCAGTCGGATCGGCCCGGCATTGGTTGTTAGGGTTTGTCAACGCACAGGTGGCCAGGGCACCTCTGCCGCCAGCCTGGGCTTGCCAATTGGCGCACCCGCCTTGCCCAGTTTGACGGCGGCCATGTCTTCTTCGTTCGGGTACTGGCCCAACAGCCAATAGTCAAACACGCGCCTCGCGATGGGGGCCGCGTGCTCGGCACCAAAACCGGCGTTTTCCACCACCACGGCCAGGGCGATTTTCGGGTCATCGGCCGGGGCAAACGCCATGTAGAGGGCGTGGTCGCGCTGATGCTCGTCCATATTTTTGGCGTTGTACTTTTCTTTTTGCCCAATACCGACGGCTTGCGCCGTGCCCGTCTTACCGCCGCTCAGGTAGCCAGCGCCAGCAAATACACGGGCCGAAGTGCCCTCTTGCGTCACGCCCACCAGGGCTTTGCGGATGATGGCCACGTTCTCCGGGCTGTAGCTCAGGTCTTGCGCAGGGGGCGGAGGCTGCATGACTTTGGTGTGGGTGAGGGCATCTTGCGTGGCCACAACCAATTGCGGCGGATGCTTGATGCCGCCATTGACCAAGGTGGCTGTGGCGCTGGCCAGTTGCAGCATGGTGAAGGTGTTGTAGCCTTGGCCGATGCCCAAGGAAATGGTCTCACCCGCAAACCATTTTTTCTGCTCGGGGCGTTTGAAGTAGCCGCGTTTCCAGGCCTGGCTGGGCAGCACGCCGCGCACCTCGCCCTGCACATCAATGCCGCTGAGTTGCCCAAAGCCCAGGGGCTTCATGAAGTCATGAATGGTGTCCACGCCCAGGTCATTGGCCAGGGAGTAGTAGTACACATTGCTGGACTTGACGATGCTCAGGTACATGTCCACCGCGCCCAGGCCGTGGTCACCATGGCTGCGAAAGGTATGGCCACCAAAGTTCCACGAACCCGCGTCGTTGACGATGAAGGAGGCGGAGCGCTTGCCGCTCTGCAAAGCGGCCATGGCCATGAAGGGCTTGTAGGTGGAGCCCGGCGGGTAGGTGCCACGCAGGGCACGGTTGAGCAGGGGCTTGTTAATCGAGGTGTTGAGTTCTTGCCAGCTGTCGGCGTCAATGCCTTCCACAAACAGGTTGGGGTCAAAGGTGGGCTTGCTCACAAAAGCCAACACCTGGCCGGTCTTGGGGTCCAGCGCCACCAGCGCACCGCGCCGATCACCAAACATGGTCTCGATCAGGTTTTGCAGCTTGATGTCCACCGACAGCATGATGGTGTCACCCGGTGTAGAGGGTTTGCTGGCGAGCTTGCGCATGGCGCGCCCGCCGGCCGAGGTCTCAACTTGCTCCACACCGGTGAGTCCGTGCAACTGCGTCTCAAAACTTTGCTCTACGCCCAGCTTGCCGATGTATTCGGTGCCCCGGTAATTGGCCTGGGCTTCATCGTCCCAGTCTTCCTGGGCTTTTTTCTCAGACGGATTGATGCGGCCGATGTAGCCAATCAGGTGGCTGGCCAGCTCGCCACCAGGGTAGTTGCGAAACAGGCGCGCTTTGATTTCAACCCCCGGAAAGCGGAAGCGTTGTGCCGCAAAACGGGCCACTTCTTGATCCGTCAATCGGGTGCGAATGGGCAAAGACCCCATGCCTTTGGTTTCTTCGCGCAGCTTTTTGTAGCGCCGCTTGTCACGGGCAGAAATGTCCAGCACATGGGTGAGGTCTTCAATGGTCTGCTCGACATCGACCACCTTGGAGGGCGTGATCTCCAGCGTGTAGGCCGAGTAATTGGTCGCCAGCACGATGCCATTGCGATCCAGAATCAAGCCTCGATTGGGCACCACCGGCACAATGGACGTGCGGTTGTTTTCAGCCTGCTCGTTCAAGTCCTGATGGCGCACCACTTGCAGGTACACCAAGCGAACGGCCAGCAGTAAAAACAGAAGCAGCATGCTCGCGGTGACGGTCAACACCCGCGCCCGAAAGCGCGTCAGATCCGCCTGAACGTTACGAAATTCCGTCATAACAAGACAAGCACCAACATGATCTACAGCGGACGGTGATCATCCCGATCGGGCGCGCGTCGCTGGGGCAAAAGCAAGATCACGCTCACGATCGGCCACAACAACGACTCGATCACCGGGGCCAGCAACACAGTCAAGCCAGGAAAGGTGCCCCCCACCATCATGCGCACGGCCAGCTCCACCGCATGCGCCGTAAAAAACAAGGGTAGAACATGCAAGGCCTGAGATGGCACGGGAAACCACAGCAAGCGTCGGTGGATGGAGGTGGCAAAGAAGTTCAACACGGTGTAGGCCAAGGCATGTTGACCCAGCACGCTGCCCTGGTGCACGTCAATCACGAGTCCAAATGCAAACGCAAAGCCGACGCCCACTCTCAAAGGTTGATGCACGCCCCAAAACACCAACACCACCGCCAGCAAGTCAGGCACCCAGGCGGCGCGTCCCCACAAGCCCATGTTTTGCAACATGACCCAAAGTAGCGCCAGCAGCAAGCTGCCCCAGATGAACAACGGGTTGGCAGGCAACAGCAATTGTTGTTGCCCTTGGCGCATGATCATGGGGCTGACCCTTTCTTGACGCTTTTAGGCAGACTGTCAGGGGCAGGTCGCGGTGCAATCTGACCGGAGATCGGTTGCAAGACCATCACGTGCAAAGCCCCATCGACACCGGCCAGTGGCGTGCAGTAAATGTGGGCAAAGGCCGTCTCCACCCGTCGCTCGATCTTGTCCACACGGGCCACGGGCAAGCCCGGTGGATAAACCCCGTCCACACCACTGGTGGTGAGCACGTCACCCACTCGCACATCGGCGTTGGACGCCATGAAGCGCAACTCCAGCGCATTGGCGTTCGCTGTCGGGTCACCAAAAGCGACGGCACGGGCGCCGGTACGCACATTGAGCACGGGGATGGCCTGCTCGCGATCCGTCACTAAGGTGACTTCACTGACCGAGGGGTAGACGCGCGTGATCTGCCCGAGTACGCCCCGCTCATCGAGCACCGGCGATCCCGCGCTCACCCCTTGAAGCAAGCCTTTGTCAATGATGACTTTGCGTGAATAGGGATCGGCCGAGTCATACAGCACCTGGGCCGCCTGAGAGGGCGTTGTGATGCGTTCGCGCAGTTGCAAAATTTGGCGCAGGCGCGCATTTTCAAGCGTGAGCTGCTCCACCTGGTTGGCGCGCTGAGATTGTTGCCCCAGTTTTTGCCGCGCCATTTCCGCGCTGGACTGTGACTGCTTTAAGGACTCGAAATAGCTGATGACCTCCTGGGTCAACAACACCGGGCGCAACACCAACCACTGCATCGGGTACACCACAGCCGCCAACGCCACACGCAAAGGCTGTGTGAGGTTGAAACGTGTGTCGGCCACCATGAGAAACAGCGCCAAAGCGCTGCACACAATCAGCTTGGATAGAGCTGATGCGCCTTGTCTGAAAAAAGGCGGTGGAGATCGATCAAGAGTGCCTAAAGGCATGAAGCCATCAACTTCATTCGCTGGTGAAAATGGAGCCCAGGTGATCCATGCGCTCCAGAGCCATGCCGCAACCGCGCACCACGCAGGTCAGCGGATCTTCAGCCACCAACACCGGCAAACCGGTTTCTTCTGACAACAAGCGATCCAGGTCGCGCAGCAAGGCCCCGCCACCGGTCAGCATCATGCCGCGGTCGGCAATGTCAGCACCCAGCTCGGGCGGGGTTTGTTCCAGCGCATTTTTGACGGCAGACACGATGTTGTTGAGCGGATCGGTCAACGCTTCCAGAATCTCGTTGCTGGAGATGGTGAAGCTGCGCGGCACGCCCTCGGACAGGTTGCGCCCGCGCACTTCCATTTCCTTGACTTCACTGCCGGGGAAGGCCGAACCAATTTGTTTCTTGATGGCTTCAGCCGTGGGCTCGCCAATCAGCATGCCGTAGTTGCGGCGGATGTAGTTGATGATGGCCTCATCAAACTTGTCGCCACCGACGCGCACACTGCCCTTGTAAACCATACCACCGAGCGAGATCACACCGACCTCCGTGGTGCCACCACCGATGTCCACCACCATGGAGCCCGACGCTTCGGACACGGGCAAACCCGCACCGATGGCTGCGGCCATAGGCTCTTCGATCAAAAATACTTCGCTGGCACCCGCACCCAATGCGGATTCACGAATGGCACGGCGCTCCACCTGGGTGGAACCACAAGGCACGCAAATGATGATGCGCGGGCCGGGCTTGAACACGCCGCGCGGGTGCACCATCTTGATGAATTGCTTGAGCATTTGCTCGGTGACGGTGAAGTCGGCAATCACGCCGTCTTTCATCGGACGAATGGCCTCGATATTGCCGGGCACCTTGCCCAGCATGGCCTTGGCTTCCTTGCCCACGGCCTGGATGGTTTTTTTGCCCTGCGGGCCACCCTCGTGGCGAATGGCGACGACCGAGGGCTCGTCCAGCACGATGCCTTTGTCGCGCACATAAATCAGGGTGTTGGCTGTCCCCAGATCAATGGCTAAATCCGAAGAAAAATACCGACGAAATGACCCAAACATGAAAATCCTCTCTGCGGGCATGGCAGGCGCGTCGGCCCACCACCACCCATTTGACTGTTAAAAACCGTTAACGACACTCAAAATCTGCGCTGACAGAAAAGTGTCGCCTAAAGGCGGGATAATACCCCATCCCCCTGTAAATGACCCCGTCCCATGCTCTCAAATTCTGAGTGCCTTACACCCGGTTTCAACTCTTTTCCGCCATGTCACTGACTGCACTTGATATTTCCCGGATCGCCAACCTGGCGCGCTTGGAACTCAGCCCCCCTGAAGCCGAGCGCATGCGCGGCCAAATCAATGACTTTTTCAGCATCGTTGAAAAAATGCGCGCCGTGGACACCACAGGCATCGAGCCACTGGCGCACCCCATGGCAACCATCCAGGACATCGTCTTGCGCCTGCGCGAAGACACGGTGAGCGAGTCCAACCAACGCGAAGCTAACCAGGCCAACGCACCCGCCGTCGAAATGGGCCTGTTTCTCGTTCCCAAGGTGATCGAATGAGCCGCCCCAGCCCCGACCTACATGACCTCTCCGTGGCCGCGCTGGCCCAGCACCTGCGCGAGCGCAAGGTCTCGGCCGTTGAGACTGCGCAGCATTTTTTGACCCGCGTCAAAGCGAACGAATCCCTGGCTGCGTTTGTCGATTTAAACGAAGACGCCACCCTGACCCAAGCCCGCGCGGCGGATCAGGCCCTAGCCGCAGGCACGGCTGGCCCGTTGGCCGGCGTGCCCATCGCCCACAAAGATATTTTTGTCACCCGCGATTTTGTGGCCACCGCAGGCTCACGCATGTTGGCGGGCTACCGCTCGCCGTTTGACGCCACCGTGGTGCAACGCCTGGGCCAAGGTGTTGCAGGCAGTGTGAGCGGCAACGTCTCGGGTGCGGGCATGGTGACCCTGGGCAAGGTCAGCTGCGACGAATTTGCCATGGGTTCAGCCAATGAAAAATCAGCCACACCGCCGCTGGGGCACAGCGGCCCGACCCCGGTGCGCAACCCCTGGGACGCCAGCCGCATCCCCGGCGGCTCATCCGGTGGCAGCGCCGCCGCTGTGGCCGCGCGCCTGGCCCCCGCCGCCAGCGGCACCGACACCGGTGGCTCGATTCGTCAGCCCGCCTCGTTTTGCGGCATCACCGGCATCAAACCGACCTATGGCCGGGCCTCGCGCTACGGCATGATCGCTTACGCCTCCAGCCTGGACCAAGCCGGGCCGATGGCGCGCAGTGCTGAAGACTGCGCCCTGCTGCTCAGCGCAATGTGTGGGCCTGATCTGGACCGTGACTCGACCTCGCTCGACGTTGCGACTGAGGACTTCACGCGCTCCCTGAACGATTCACTGCACGGGCTGCGCATCGGCATCCCCCAAGAATTCTTTGGCGAAGGCTTGTCCCCCGATGTGCGCACGGCGGTCGATGCAGCCCTCAAGGCGTACGAGACCTTGGGCGCAAAGCTGGTGCCTATCGCCTTGCCACGCACAGAGCTGTCCATCCCCGTGTACTACATCATTGCGCCCGCCGAAGCGTCGAGCAACTTGAGCCGCTTTGACGGCGTCAAGTTCGGTCACCGCACCTCGGACTACACCGATCTGGTGAGCATGTACAAAAAGACCCGCGCCGAAGGCTTTGGCGACGAAGTCAAGCGCCGCATCATGGTCGGGGCCTATGTGCTGAGCCACGGCTATTACGACGCCTACTACCTGCAAGCGCAAAAAATCCGCCGCATGATTGCCGACGACTTTCAAAATGCGTTCAAAGTCTGCGACGTGATCGCTGGCCCCGTTGCTCCCACCGTCGCCTGGAAGATCGGTGAAAAAGCCGACGACCCGGTGGCCAACTACCTGGCCGACATCTTCACCCTGCCCGCCTCACTGGCTGGCTTGCCCGGCATGAGCGTGCCCGCCGGTTTTGCTGCATCACAAGAAGGGGGCGGCATGCCCGTCGGCCTGCAACTCATTGGCAACTACCTGCAAGAAGCCCGGCTGCTCAACGTGGCGCACCGCTTGCAGCAGGCCACGGATTTTCACCTCTGCACACCGTCAGGCTTCTGACATGCCAACGATATGCACGTTTTACGGCCTCTTCATTCGCATGTACTGGGACGATCACGCCCCGCCACACTTCCATGTGGACTATGGCGAATACCGTGCGCAATATGCGATAGAAACTTTGGAATTACTCAGAGGCTCATTGCCACGACGCGCTCATGCGCTGGTACTTGAGTGGGCAACAATGCACCGTAACGAATTGATGGAGGACTGGCAGCTATGCGAATCGAAGCAGCATCCGAAACAGATTTCGCCTTTGGTCTAACGCCTTGCGCACCGCCCGTTGTGGCAGTGACTGCGACCCACGATTTGACCTTGCATGTCGAGTTCTCTGACGGACTCCAAGGCGATGTCAAATTTTTGCCATCCCATTTGACCGGTGTGTTTGAGCCTTTGAAAAATTCAAGCTTCTTTGCGCAAGCATGCGTTGCGCATGGCGCAGTCACCTGGCCCGGTGAACTCGACCTGGCCCCAGATGCCATGTACGACGCCATCAAGCACAACGGTATTTGGATACTGCAATGAGCACCCCTTTGAAACTTTGCAATTACCCATGGAACTCATGAGCAAACTTGTCCAGGGCTACGAAGTCGTGATCGGCTTCGAGACCCACGCCCAACTCTCGACCCACAGCAAAATCTTCAGCCGCGCATCGACCGCGTTTGGGGCTGAGCCCAATACCCAGGCTTGCGCGGTGGATCTGGCCCTGCCAGGCACGCTGCCGGTGATGAACAAGGGCGCGGTGGAGCGCGCCATCCAGTTCGGTCTGGCCATTGGTTCGACTATTTCTGAGCGCAGCATCTTCGCCCGCAAAAACTACTTTTACCCGGACCTGCCCAAGGGCTACCAGATTAGCCAGTTTGAGATCCCGGTGGTGGTGGGTGGAGCGGTTGAATTTTTCATGACGCCTTCGACAAGCTCAGGCCGAACGGAA
>JAYVPU010000185.1:0-21782 GCA_043757205.1 Comamonadaceae bacterium
GTTCAAAAATCGCCCAGGCTTCGACAAGCTCAGCCCGAACGGAGAAGGGCTTGCGCGATACCGCCATCGCCATCGCCAGCGCGGCCAAGAAACTGAGCGACCTGCGGGACAACTGGCTCAACCCACCCGAGTGGACGCAGCACGTCAAAGAGGTCACGCCACTGGGCATGGCGCAGTCGCCCTACCCCGACAGAATCGTACCCAAAGCGGGCATCAGCGAGGCCGACCTGAAAGCCCTGCAAAAACGCACGCTAACCAATCTGTACAACCAGCGCCCCGCCTGGCTGACCATGGCGCACCACCAGCTCGACGCCGCAGTAGCCAGCGCTTACGGTTGGGCCGACTACACACCCGAACTGCCTGATGCTGACATCTTGCAGCGCTTGCTGGCGTTAAATCTGGCGCGGTGAGACTCGCCTATTTTTAACCGAGCATTCTTTCCACCGTTGACCACAAGACAAGACCATGAGCAAACTACAAATCTGGGGTCGCATGACCTCCATCAATGTCAAAAAAGTGATCTGGACAGCGCAAGAGCTGGGCTTGGACTTTGCGCGCCATGAGGCAGGCGGTGTGCATGGTGTGGTCAAAACACCGGGATATATGACGCTCAATCCCAATTCACAAGTGCCAACATTGGAAGACGGTGACTACGTGCTGTGGGAATCGAATGTCATCACCCGCTACCTGTCGGCCCAATACTCGATGGGGCATTTGTACCCTGAAAATCTCAAGGAACGCTTCGACGCCGAGCGCTGGATGGAGTGGCAGCAAACCCTCGTCAACCCGGCCAGCCGCAACGGCTTTTGGCATTTGATTCGCTTGCCGGCTGACCAGCGCGACCCGGCTCTGGTCGCGCAGTCCAATGCTGCCGTTGAGCCCCTGATGGCCATACTCGATGCGCACCTGGCCAACCGCAGCTTTATGGTCGGTGAGCGTTTCACCATGGCTGATATTCCACTGGGCTGCGAGGTGCAGCGCTGGCTTGGCCTGCCGCAAGCGCGGGAAAAGCGCCCGAACATTGAGCGCTGGTTTGCCGCACTATTAGCCAGACCGGCGGCCAAGGGTGTGCTTGATTTGGCCTTGGCTTAAGCGGCTTCACCACGTTCCCGCACGAACCTGAGCCAGAGAAAACCAACAATTCCTGAAATCAGCGAAGCCAGAAGAATCGCCATTTTGGAGGCGTTGATGCTCCCGGCATCTCCAGCGAAGGCGAGGTTGGTTATGAAAATTGACATGGTGAACCCGATGCCACCGAGAATTCCTGCGCCAACCACATGCCGCCAGCTCAGATCGGCAGGCAAGCGGCATAGGCCGATGGCAACAGCAGCAAAACAGAGGAGTGTTATCCCCAAAGGCTTGCCCACCATCAAGCCAGCAGTGATACCAAGGCTATTCGCACTGCTCAGGTCTTGCATCCAGTCCGCGCCGATCAGGATCGCCGTATTGGCCAGAGCGAAAATCGGCAGAATAATGAACGCGACGGGCTTGTGCAGAAGATGTTCAAGCCGATGTGAGGGCGAGGCTTCGTCATCGGCCTTGGCGGAGAAAGGGATGGAAAAGGCCAGCATCACCCCGGCAATGGTGGCGTGAACGCCCGACTTGAGCATAAAAAACCACATCAACGCGCCGCCCAGCAGGTAAGGGGTCAAGGCCATCACGCGAAAGAGACGATTCAACCCGCAGAGTAAAGCCCAAACGGCCAAAGCCGCCAAAAGATAGCCCAGCGAGAGTTGCGCGGTGTAGAACACCGCGATGATGACAATGGCGCTCAAGTCATCGATGACCGCGAACGCCACCACAAACACTTTCAACGATGCCGGAACGCGGTTTCCGAGCAAGGCCAGAACGCCGAGCGCAAAGGCGATGTCTGTTGCCATCGGAATCCCGATTCCCGCTTGCGTCGGCGTGCCGACATTGAGTGAAAAATGAATCAATGCCGGCGCAACAATACCGCCAAAGGCCGCAAACATCGGCAACAGGGCATTTCGGATTTTGGACAGTTCACCGCTGTACAGTTCACGTTCGAGTTCCAAGCCAATGAGCAGAAAGAAAATCGCCATCAGCGCATCGTTGACCCAATGCTCCACGCTGAGGCCACCGAGCCGCATTTGCCACCCACTCGCATACTCTGGGCCGAACGATGAGTTCGCCATCAAGAGCGAGACGGCAGTACAAACAATCAGCAGAATCCCACTTGACTTTTCTGAGTGAAAAAACGTCTGAAAAGTGTTGGTTAAGGTTCGCGGGGTGATGTGCATGCGTTCATTTGACCTCAATCCAGGCCATCTAGAAACCCTACTTCAACAAAGCCAACACCTCCTTAAACGCCGGGTGCTCCGCCGAGCGCAGCCACTCGAAGGCGACCATCTCTGTGGTTACCAGTTCTGCGCCTGCACCGGCGAGGCGGTCGAAGGCGGCGTCGCGGTTGCGTTCGGTGCGGGAGGTGCAGGCGTCGGTGACGACCCAGACGTCGAAGTCGTCTTCCAGCAGGTCAAGCGCCGTTTGCAGCAAGCAGACATGGGCTTCGCAACCGGCTATGACGAGGGTGTTGCGCAGGGCGGTTTCGTTGGCTTGCGGTTTTTGCAGGTGCTTGGGCAGGCTGCGGGCGTTGCCTTTGGGAGCTGATATGGGTGCGGATGGGCGTAGCCATTCGCCCAGGCCCTCTTCCACGGCGCTGAATTGCATTTTGATCAGGGTTTTGCCATGGGCCAGCTCGATCAGATCGGTCAGCTCCGGCATGTTGGGGCCGAGGCTGGCGGGGTTTTCTTCGGTGGCCCAAAGTGGCACTTGCATGAGTTTGGCCAGCTTGGCCAAGCGCAGGGCGTTGGCCAGCACGGCGGAGCCCTCATGCAGGGCGGGCATGAGTTGGGTTTGGTAATCCACCAGTATGAGTTGGCAGTCTTCGGCGTCTAGGAGCATGGGAATTTCCAGTCAATGTTAAGGAACGATGCGAACCAGCACCCGGCCGCGCACTTGGCCGTCCATGAGTTGCTGGGCTTTGGCAATGGCGGCTTGCAGCGGCACTTCTTCGATGATGCTTTCCAGCAACTTCGGGTCCAGGTCGCGGGCCAGACGGTCCCAGGCGCGCTGGCGTTTGGCCAGCGGGGCCATGACCGAGTCCACGCCTGCGAGCGTGACGCCGCGCAAGATGAAGGGCATGACGGTGGTGGGCAAGTCCATGCCTTGCGCCAGCCCGCAGGCGGCTACCACGCCGCCGTAACGCGTTTGCGCCAGCGCATTGGCCAGCGTGTGCGAGCCCACGGCGTCCACCACGGCGGCCCAGCGTTCTTTTTGGAAGGGTTTGCCGGGCTGGGCGAGAGCAGCCCGGTCAATCACCGCACTGGCTCCGAGTGATTTCAGATAAGCCTCCTCAGACAATTTGCCGGTGGCGGCCACCACGTTGTAGCCCAGCTTGCCCAAGAGCGCCACGGCCACACTGCCCACGCCGCCGGTGGCACCGGTCACCAGCACCGCGCCCGCGTCGGGCTTGACGCTGTGGTCTTCCAGCGCCAGCACGCACAGCATGGCGGTGTAACCCGCCGTGCCGATGGCCATGGCCTGACGCGCGGTGAAGGCTTTGGGCAAATGGACCAGCCAGTCGCCTTTGAGGCGGGCTTTCTCGGCCAAGCATCCCCAGTGGTTTTCGCCCACGCCCCAGCCGTTATGCACAAAGGCGTCGCCTGCCTTCCAGGCCGGGTGGCTGGACTCCATTACCGTGCCCGCACCGTCGATGCCAGCCACCATGGGCCAGTGGCGCACCACCGGGCCTTTGTTGGTGATGGCCAAGCCGTCTTTGTAGTTGAGGGTGGAGTAAGTCACGGCCACGGTAACATCGCCCGGCGGCAGGCGGGACTCGTCCACCGACTGGATGGAGGCAGAAAATCCATCGCTATTGTCTAAAACCAGTGCATTGAACATGGCAGCCTTTGAGAAAAATCAATATGAATCAATGTGTTGCAAAGTATTTCACGAAAAAACTTTAACTTGACATCACGCTTTGCAAGCCGCTATCCTACCCGCCATGCGCACCACCGCCCTCCTCCTCAGCCTGCTCATTGCTGTCAGCGCCCATGCCGCCCCGGCAGATCAGGCCGACGATATGGAGCGCATGTTGGCCGACAAAGGCTTACTGGGCAAGCTCACGCAGGTCACCCAAACCATGGGAAACAAAGCGTCAGAGTTGGTCGTCTCCGCCATGGGCGCGCTGGGCGTGCCCTACCGGCGTGGCGGCAACAGCTTTGAATCCGGCTTTGACTGCAGCGGTTTTGTGCGCGCCATGTACGAGCAAACCGTGGGTTTGATTTTGCCCCGCCGTGCTGAACAACAAGCCGCCGCCACGCAGACGATTGACCGCACCGATCTCGTGCCCGGTGACTTGGTTTTTTTCAACACCATGAAGCGCGCTTTCAGCCATGTGGGCATCTATGTGGGTGACGACAAATTCATCCATTCCCCTAAGCCAGGTGCAGAAGTGCGGGTAGAAGACATGCGCCTGAGTTATTGGAGCCGTCGCTTTGATGGCGCTCGCCGCGTGACCGAATCGTCCACCCAACCCCAAACCCCTTGATGAAAACTATGTTTCTGCGCGCCGCCCCTGCTGCGGCTGGACTGCTATTGGCTTGCGCCAGCGCCATGGCGCAATCACCCACCACCGCGCCAACCCCACCCGCACCACCCAGCTACGCCGATAGCGACGCCCTGGGCGTGGCCATGGAAGGCTGGGCCTACCCCTACCCGCTGCAAACCTTGCAGTTTGAGTTGCAAGGCCAACCCGTGCGCATGATGTACATGGACGTGCAGCCCGCCAACCCCAACGGCAAAACGGCCCTGCTGTTTCATGGCAAAAATTTTGGCAGCGACTACTGGGCCAACACCCTGAAGGTGCTCTCGGCGCAGGGCTACCGCGTGATTGCGCCAGACCAGATTGGTTTTGGCAAATCGTCCAAGCCTGAGATGCGCTACACCTTTGAGCTGCTGGCCGCCAACACCACGCGCCTGCTTGATCACCTTAAAGTTGAAAAAGTTGCGGTCATCGCCAACAGCATGGGCGGTATGCTCGGTGTGCATTTTGCGCGCATCAACCCGGCGCGAGTGACTGCGCTGGTGCTGGAAAACCCACTGGGTCTGGAAGACTACAAACTCAGCATTCCCCCGCAGGCCACCGACAACCTGGTCAAGCTGGAAATGGCGCAAACGCCGACCAGTTACCGCAACTTTCTCAAGAGCTACTTCCCTAACTGGACGCCGCAAACCGAACGCTTGGTGGAGGTGTTTGCACGCGTGCAAAAGAGCGGCGAATACCCGCGTTTTGCCCGCGTTTCAGCGCTCACCTACCAGATGATTGATGAGGGCGGCATCTACAACGAGCTGCCCAAACTCAAGATTCCCACGCTGCTGGCCATTGGCCAACTGGACCGCACCGTGTTTGGCCGCCGCTTTGCACCGCCCGAAGTGGTCAAGCCCTTGGGCAACTTCCCGGCGCTCGGCAAGGCCGCTCAACAGATGATTCCCGGTGCCAAGCTGGTCGAGTTTGAAGGCGTGGGCCATGTGCCGCACATGGAAGTGCCGGAAAAGTTTCACGCCGCCGTGCTGGAATTTCTGCAAACGGTGAAATAACAAGCGCGGAATTTCTCCCCTAGATAACTTCACACCCCCTTCGCGACACGGATGACTCGATCACGGGGCGGGAAAAATTAACCGCTGAACTCACTACGCCGCAGCTTGAAGCGGTGCGCCGCCACACGCAAGTGCAATTGCATCGCTTGGCGAGCGAGTTCAGGTTCGCCCATGCGCACCGCCGCCGCGAGATCACGATGGTGATGAAGGCTTTGCACCAAATCCTTCGGGGTGCTGATGAAATACGAGCGGATCACGATGGGCATGTCGATCAAGCCGACCAACATGGCGCGCAAGCGCGGCGAGCCGCTGGCCTCCAGAATGGCCCGGTGGAAAAGCGCATTGATGTCTTGCAGCCGCTCGGCCATGGTCTCTTCGCCGCGCTCGATGGTCTGCGCCATTTGCTCGTTCAGCTCATCCAGCCGGTCCGCCAGAGCCGTGCCGCCACGACGCGCCGCGAGTTCCGCCGCATGGCCTTCCAGCAGGCCGCGCAGTTCATAGGTCTCCTGAATGTCGATCTCGGTCCACTCGGCAACGCGCACACCGCGACCCGCATCGGCGGTCGCCAGCCCGTCCTGCACCAGCCGCTTGAGAGCGGCTCGAATCGGGGTGCGGCTGATGTCCAACTCGCGCGCGATGTGCTCTTCCTTGAGCTGCGCGCCGGGCGCATAGGCTCCGGCAATCATCCGCTGCTTCAGAAGCTCATAGGCATTGTCGGAAGCAATGGCCATTTTGTTTCCTTTTTGTATTCAACTGCAAAAACATTGCAACGACTTATCCTTTAAAAATACCAAGTAAGAATGTTGCTTCGACTAAATTGTTTTTTTATTGTACATTACCGCCAACCGCCCTCAACTCATTTGAAAGACAAACATGGTTGGACTCCAGATTCTCAAACGAACTCGCCAGGTGCCCGAGCATTTCATTCAAGCCTTCAAGGGCCTTCCCGTTGCCAACGTGAGCGACAGCATGGCCCGCATGACGGCCGCCGGCTCACGCCTGCGTCCCATGCACAGGGGCGGCCTCTTGGCTGGCCCCGCACTCACGGTGAAGGTCCGCCCGGGCGACAACCTGATGATCCACAAGGCCCTGGAGATGGCACAACCAGGCGACGTGATCGTCGTTGACGCAGGTGGCGACCTGAGCAACTCGTTGTTCGGCGAAATCATGCTGGCCACAGCGCTGGCGCGCGGTGTGGCCGGGATCGTTCTGAACGGCGCGATCCGAGATTCAGAGGAGATCGCCTCGGGCGCCTTCCCCGTTTACGCGGCGGGGGTGACGCACCGTGGCCCCTACAAGGACGGCCCGGGTGAGATCAACGTTCCGATCGCCATCGAAGGCATGGTCATCCATCCCGGCGACTTGATGTTGGGTGATGCCGATGGTCTGTTGTGCGTTTCGTTTGACAAGGTCGAGGAAGTGCTGGCCGCCACACGCAAGAAGATGGAAGCCGAGAAGACGACCCTGGCAGACATTGCCGCAGGTCGGCTGGACATCGCATGGATTGACGCCACGCTCCAGCGCATCGGCTGCAACACGGAGCCCCTCTGACATGAAGACCCATGACAAGCGAGTGGTCCGCTCGGATCTGTGGATAGACGCAGCGTTTGACGAGCGGCTGGCCCTAGAACAGGGCGTGTCGGTTGAAGTCTTCCCGGTTGGTGGCAACCCCGCCGCAGCCTGGGCTCTGCTGTCCGGCGCGCATGTTTATCACGTCTCGGCCGCCAAGGACGAGTTGCCAACGGAATGGGTAGCGGGAGCCGAGCTGCTTGCCCGCTGTCCCCAACTGCTGTGCGTATCGTCCAGTGGCGCGGGCTATGACACGGTGGACGTTCCCGCCTGCACTGCGGCCGGCGTTGCCGTGGTCAACCAGGCCGGTGGCAACGCGCCATCGGTCGCGGAACACACACTGGGCCTCATGCTCGGCGTATCCCGCCGCATGACGGAGAGCGACCGGCGCATGCGGCGTGAGCAGGGCTTCTCGCGTGAGGATGTGATGGGCCATGAGATCCGTGGCAAGACGCTTGGCCTGGTCGGCATCGGCCATACTGGCCGCCGGGTGGCGGCATTGGCGCAGGCCTTTGGCATGGAAGTGATTGCGACCGACCCTTTGCTTACGCCCGAAGAAATTGCGCGCCGCGGAGCGCGGTCGGTCTCGCTGCCAGAACTGCTGGCCCAGGCCGACATCGTGTCCTTGCACTGCCCGCGCGACGCCAGCACCCTAAAGCTGATGAACGCGGCCGCCTTCGCCCGCATGAAAAAGGGGGCAATCTTCATCAGCACGGCGCGCGGCGGTATTCACGATGAGTCGGCCTTGATCGAAGCGCTTCAGGCCGGGCATCTGGCCGGCGCGGGCCTTGATGTCTGGGACCAGGAGCCCCCGCCACTGGATCACCCGCTGCTGGCCATGGACCAGGTCTTCGCCACGTTCCACACCGCCGGCGTGACCCATGAGGCGCGACGCAATGTCGCGGCCATCGGAGCCGAGCAGATTGCCCTGCTACTGGCCGGTGATCGACCGCCCCGTCTCGTCAACCCGGAAGTCTGGCCCGCCTACGAGCAGCGGCGCGCCCAGATCCTGCGCTGAGCTGACCACTTTCACCCACCGCCCTCCAAGGAAATCATTCCATGCAACGCGTCACTTCCCTTCTGCGCCAGTTCTTGCCGTCCTTTATGCTGTCCGCCGCCGCAACGGTCGTCCCGGCGTTCGCCGCCTACCCTGAGCAGCCGATCAAGATGATCGTGGCCTACGCCCCCGGGGGCGGCACCGACATCATCGCCCGCACCACGGCCCAATTCTTGGCCAAGCACCTGGGCAACAACGCCAGCATCGTCGTGGTTAACCGCCCCGGCGCGGGCGGTGCCATCGGCTTTGCCGAACTCACACGGGCAGCCGCTGACGGCTACACCATTGGCTTCATCAACACTCCGAACGTGCTGACGATCCCGATCGAGCGCAAGTCGAACTTTCACTGGCAAGACTTCGATCTGCTGGGCAACGTCGTGGACGATCCGGGCAATTTTTCCGTGCATGCGGACAGCCCCTACAAAAACTTGAAAGATCTCGTCGCGTATGCCAAAGCAAATCCGGGCGCCGTCACCTATGGCACGACCGGCATCGGTTCCGACGACCACATTTCGGCGCTGATGCTGGAGCGCGCGGCCGGCATCAAGATGACGCACGTCCCATTCAAGGGTGCGGCCGAAGTTCACAACGGCGTGGCCAGCAAACAAATCACGGTGACCGCGATGAACATTGGCGAGGCCCTTCAGTACGCCAAAGGTGGCAGTCCCATCCGCCAACTGGGCCAGATGAGCGTGGCCCGTACCAACCTGGCGCCAACCGTGCCCACGTTCAAGGAGCAGGGCTACGACATTGTGATGGCCTCCCTGCGCGGTGTTGCAGCACCCAAGGGATTGCCGACGGCCATCCGCGAGCAACTGGCGATTGCGTTGCAAAAGGCCGCCGCCGACCCGGAATTTCAGGCCAAGGCGGCAAGCTACTTCGCACCCCTGCGCTACCTGCCCCCGCCCGCGTACGCGGTGGAGCTGAAAGATGCCGAGGCGGGATTCAAACAGCTGTGGCAAGCCATGCCCTGGGGCGAAAAATATGCCCGTATGCTGGAATTTCTGCAAGCGGAAAAGTAACAAGGGCGGGATATTCCCTAGCCCCATTCGCTCCCCTTTCGCTTAGGATTTGCCTCGGTCAGTACCGCAAATCACCAGGAGCGAAACATGGCAAACGAGAAGGTCACCTCACCCTTAGGGCGTCGAGGTTTTTTGGGCAGCGTCGTGGCATCCAGCGCAGCCGCCGCACTCACCACCGCCCAGGCCGCTGACCCGATACCGGCCAAGGGGGCTGCCAAACCCTCTGCGCTCCCCCCTTCAGCCCAAGGTGCGGCGGCTGAGACGGGCGTTCCCCCCGATTTGGGACACGCCGAAGGCATACCCGGCTCGGACTTCATGGTCGATGTGATCAAGTCGCTCGACATCAAGTACTTGCCCTCCAACTGCGCCTCCAGCTTTCGCGCCCTGCATGAGTCACTGATTGACTATGGCGGCAACAAGATGCCCGAGTTTTTGACCTGCTTGCACGAAGAGTCGGCCGTGGGCATGGCGCATGGCTACTTCAAGGCATCCGGCAAGCCGCTGCTTACGCTGTGCCACGGCACGGTCGGCCTGCAACACGCGTCCATGGCGATTTACAACGCCTGGTGTGACCGCGTGCCGATGATCATCGTCGGCGGCAACGACATGGACGCCGCCTACCGCCCGCCCGGCGTACCCACTTTCCATTCAGCGCAAGACATCAACGCGATGATCCGCGACTACACCAAGTGGGACGACACGCCGGTCTCGCTCCAGCACTTTTCGCAGTCCTTCATCCGCGCCTACAAAATCGCGATGACACCGCCCTATGGGCCGGTAGCGATCTCGCTGGACGCTGCCTTGCAGATGGCCCCCATGTCCGCGCATGGCGGGCAAATGCCCTACATCCCGCGCTACGTGCCCACCACCCCGCCGCAAGGCGATACCGGTGCGGTGAAAGAAGCCGCCAAGCTGCTAGTGAACGCCGACAACCCCGTCATCGTGGCCGACCGCGCGGCGCGCACGCCAGCGGGTGTGCCGCTACTGGTGGAGTTGGCCGAACTGCTGCAAGCCAAGGTCATTGACCAGGGCAGCCGAATGAACTTCCCCAAGACCCACTACCTCAGCACCGGCCCCACCGCCGTGGCCAACGCCGACGTCATCATCGGGCTGGAGTTGTCCGACTTTTGGGCCACCGTCAACGCCTACACTGACAACAACGAGGAAGCCGGACACGGCGTGCGCGCCAGCCGCATCAAGCCCCAGACCAAGCTCATCAGCATCAACTCGGTCGAGCTCAACACCAAGGCCAATTACCAGGATTTCCAGCGCTTTCAAGTGGTGGACGTGCCCATGGCTGCGGATGCCCAGGCCACCTTGCCCGCGCTGATCGAGGCCGTCAAAGTCGCACTGACACCCGAGCGCAAAGCAGCCATTGCCAAGCGCACCGAAGGTGCCAAAAAAGCCTACGAAGAAGACCGCGTTCGCACCAAAACCGCCGCCGCCCTGGGCTGGAACGCCAGCCCCATCAGCACCGCGCGCCTGGTGATGGAAACCTATGACGCCGTCAAGCACCTGGACTGGTCTTTGGTCGCATCCGAGGGTAACGTCAGCAACTGGCCCACGCGCCTGTGGCCAATGGAAAAGCACCACCAATGGCTGGGTCGCTCCGGCGGCTACGGGGTGGGCTACGGCGCACCCGCCTCCGTCGGCGCCGCGCTGGCCAACAAAGACCTGGGGCGCTTCTCGGTGTCGATTCAATCCGATGGCGACTTGATGTTTGCACCGGGCGTGTTGTGGACCGCCGCCAAACACAAAATTCCCCTGCTCTCCGTCATGCACAACAACCGCGGTTACCACCAGGAGGTAATGCACGTGCAACGCCTGGCCAATTTTCGCAACCGCAAAGTCAATCTGGGTGGCGACATGGGGCCGGTGGGCACCAGCCTGGAGAAACCCGATATCGAGTACCACAAGCTCGCCGAGTCCATGGGCTGGTGGGCCAAGGGCCCAATCAAAGACCCGGCGCAACTCAAAGTTGCACTCAAAGAGGCGGTGGAAGTGGTGCGCTCAGGCCACCCCGCTTTGCTCAACGTCTGGACGCAACCGCGTTAAAACCGGAGATCCCACCATGACCCATTCAAACCTTTTGAAATCCGTCGCTCTGGCTGTGCTTGTGCTTGGCGCACAAACAACTGCGTTCGCCCAATCCGCCGAAAAAGGCAAAGAAACATTTGTGAAAAACGGCTGCTGGCAATGCCACGGCTTTGTCGGCCAAGGCGGTGTCACTGGCCCCAAACTCGCGCCCGATCCCAAACCCTTTGAGTTCATTAACGTCTTCATTCGTCACACCAAAGGCCCGATGCCGCAATACTCCGAGAAAATTCTCTCCAAAGAAGATTTGGCCGACATCCACGCTTACCTCCTGTCCATCCCGAAAGGGCCGGACTACAAAAGCATTCCGCTGCTGAACTGACATGAACTTGCCTGACCTTGATCGACGGCGCATCCTGTCACGTTCCACCGCCTTGCTGGGTGCCAGTGCCCTCAGCGCTTGCGGTGTCAATCCGGCGACTTCATCGGCCCAACGGTCGACCCAATGGACGGCCAAGCAGTTCCACAACCAGCCGGGGCAAAGTCACCAGCACTCTTTTCTGGTGGATTTGTGGAACCAAGTGGCCAAGGAAACCGATGGCCGATTGGTCGTCACCGTCTTTGCGCAAAACAACCAGATTCCAGGTTCCGATCCCGCTGCGCTCGACATGCTGCAACAAGGCGAGCTGGAATTTTTCACCTTGATGGGCGGTATCTTGGGCCGCGTGGTGCCGGTGGCCGAGATTCAAGGTCTGCCCTTTGCCTTTGCCAACCACGCGCAAGTGCACCAGGTCAACGATGGCGCGCTGGGCGAGTACCTCGGTAAAGAGTGCGCAGCCAAAGGCATCTTTCGCTTTCAGACCGGTTTGATGGAGAACGGCTTCAGGCAGATCGGCATGATTGCCAAACCCATTCGCACGGCTGACGACTTGATCGGCATGAAAATTCGCGTGCCCGATGGCGAGATGTTCCGCGACCTGTTCAGCTCGCTCGGTGCGCAGCCGGTCACCATCAACATCCGTGAGCTGTACGCCGCGCTCAAAGACAAACGTGTTGATGGCCAGGAAAACCCCTTGGTCATCACCGAGGTCAACAAGCTGTACGAGGTCAGCCACCACCAGTCCATCTCCAACCACATGTGGTCGGGCTTTAACTTGCTGGCCAATCTGAAGTTCTGGAACGCTTTGCCACAAGACATCCAACACATCGTGCAACGCAACGTCACCAAATACGTGGCATTGCAGCGCGCTTACACCAACAACTTGAATCAGCAACTGGAAACGACCCTGGCACAGCGAGGCCAGATCTTCAACACCGCCGATACCGCCAGCTTTCGCAAGAAGTTGGGCGACGGCTTCTACAGCCGCTGGAAATCGCAACTCGGCGCTACCGGCTGGCAAATCCTTGAACAACAGGTCGGCAAGCTCGGCTAAGCAATTCGGTATTTCTTGATTCCATGAAACAAGACTTCAGCGTCATCATCGCTGGTGCAGGCATTGGCGGTTTGACCGCTGCGGCTTGCCTGCTTCAGCGCGGTTTTAAGGTTAGGATTTTTGAGCAAGCCTCGGCCCTGGGCGAGGTAGGGGCCGGTGTGCAGAGCAGCGCCAACGCGGTCAAGGTCTTGTACGCGCTGGGTTTGCGCGATGCGCTTGAGAAAGTGGCGGTGCGCCCGCAGGCGTTTGAGTTCCGCCGCTTTGATACGGCAGAGCTGATGCACAGCGTGCCCCTGGGCCAAGGGCATGAGAGCGCTCACGGCGCGCCCTACTATCACCTGCACCGCGCCGATCTGCACGATGTGCTGGCACGCAAGGTCTATGCATTGGACCCCGATTGCATCACGCTGAATGCCAAGGTCGAGGGCTTTGAAGAATCCCCTGATCGCGTCACTTTGAAGTTAGCCGATGGCCGCAGCATCCAAGGCGATGTCTTGATCGGGGCCGACGGCATCAAGTCCGCCATCCGCGCGCAAATTCTCGGCGAAACCCCAGTCAGCTACACCGGTGACATCGCATGGCGCGCCGTGATTCCGGTGGAGCGCCTGCCCGCCGACATCATGGCGCGTGTCTCCACCGTCTGGTGCGGGCCCAAAAAACACGCCGTCATGTACTATCTGCGCGCCGGTGCGGTGATGAACTTCGTTGGCTTGGTAGAGCACGACCAGCCCGAGAACGAGTCATGGACGCAAAAGCGCCCTTGGGCCGAATTGAAAGCAGATTTTGTCGGCTGGCACTCCACCATTCAAACCGTGATCGACGCCATCGATCGCGACAGCTGCTACCGCTACGCGCTGAACAACCGCCCGCCGGTGGCCAACTGGAGCACGCCACGCGTCACGATGCTGGGCGATGCAGCCCACCCGACCCTGCCCTACATGGCCTCGGGCGCGGTGATGGCGATTGAAGACTCGGCTGTGCTGGTCCGCTGCCTGGAGGAAGGATCAAACGACGTGCCCGCCGCGCTGCAACGCTACCAACGCAACCGGCTAGAGCGCACCGCGCGCATCGTCAATGGCTCCACCGCCAGCCGCGCGCTCTACCGCATTGAAGACGAAGCCGAAATGCGCCAAGCCTTTCATGACCAAGACCTCAGCAAAGCCCGCACCGAATGGCTTTATTCCTACGACCCCTTAACCGTCCCATTACCGTAAAACATCACCATGACCGACATCAAAATCGACATCTACAACCACGTCCTGCCCTTGCCTTATCTGGAGCTGGTGAAAAAGCACGGCAAAGAGCCCGGCATGATCAAACGCATGACCAACTTGCGCATGCTGTGGGACATGCCCGCACGCGTGGCCATGCTGGACGCTTGGCCCGAGGTGCAGCAGGTACTGTCGCTCTCGCTGCCCTCGCCCGAGATGCTGGGCGGGCCCGATGAATCCCCCGCCTTTGCCCGCGTGGCCAACGAAGCCATGGCTGATATTTGCAAACAATGGCCGCACAAGTTCCCCACCTTCGTGGCATCGCTCCCGATGAACAACCCCGAGGCCGCGCTGGCCGAGATGGACTACGCCATCGAAAAATTGGGTGCCAAGGGCGTGCAAATCCTCTCCCACGTCAATGGCCGCGCGCTGGACGGGCCCGACATTTTCCCCATCTTCGAGCGCATCACCAACCATCACAACATGCCAGTTTGGATGCACCCGGCACGCCCTGGCTCACGCGCCGACTATGTGGGTGAGGACAAGTCGCACTACGAGATTTGGCAGGTGCTGGGCTGGCCGTTTGAAACCAGCGTGGCCATGTCGCGCATGGTGTTCTCGGGCCTGTTCGACAAGCTGCCCAGCCTGCGCCTGATCACCCACCACTGCGGCGGCATGATCCCCTACTTCTCGGGCCGCGCTGAGACCCTGTGGGCGCAACTGGGCAGCCGAAGCGTGGACCCGGCCGAGGCCGATGTGCTGAAGAAACTCTCCAAGAAACCCATGGAGTATTTCAAAATGTTTTACGGCGACACGGTGCTGGGTGGCTCGTCCTCAGCCCTGCGCTGCGGCCTGGATTTTTTTGGCGCCGACAAGGTGGTGTTTGCCAGTGACTGCCCGTTCGACCCCGAGGAAGGCCCCATGTTCATCCGCGAAGGCATTCGCTCAGTGGAAGACCTCAAACTCCCCAAAGAAGACGCCCGCCGCCTGTACTTTGGCAACGCCTTCAAGTTGCTGGGCATGAAGGCACCCGAGCAGGAGAACTAAGCCATGTTCACGTCACTCACTCGTGTTGCCGCTTTGCTGGCGCTCTACCTGTCCGGCTCAAACGCCCTGGCCTACCCCGACCGCCTCGTCACGCTCATCGTGCCCTTCACCCCCGGCAGCGGCAGCGACATCATTGCCCGCATCGTCGCCCCCAAGCTCAGCGAGCGCTGGAAGCAGCCCGTCATCGTGGACAACAAACCCGGTGCCAGCGGCAACATCGGCGTTGAAGCAGCAACCAAAGCCGCGCCCGATGGCCACACCCTGCTGATGGCCATCAACAGCATGACCATGGCCCCGCACCTCTACAAGCGCGTCCCCTTTGACGTGACGACCGACTTGGCCCCCATCATGAAATTGGCCGTGGCCAACTTCGCCATCGTGGTCAACCCCGCTGTGCCCGCCAATGACTTACCCGCCTTGATCGTCCTGGCCAAGGCCAAGCCCGGACAAATCAACTTTGGCTCCCCCGGCAACGGCACGCCGCACCACCTGGGTATGGAGTTACTCAAGCAGCAACAAGGCTTTGACATGTTGCACGTGCCCTACAAAGGCATCAGCAACGCCACCACCGACTTGATCGGCGGCCAGGTGCAAGTGATGTTTGCCAGCTTTCACTCCATGCTGCCTCAGGTCAAGGCGGGCAAGCTGCGCATGCTGGCCGTGACAGGCGTCGCTCGCTCGCCTTTACTGCCCAACGTGCCCACCTTCAAAGAGAGTGGCAATGAACTCATGGACACCGTGGACGCTTGGTACGCCGTGCTGGCCCCCGTCAAAACCACGCCCGACAAGATCGCCCAACTGCACCGCGATTTCAGCGCCGTGCTGGCCCTGCCCGAAGTGCGCGAGCAGATGGAAAAGCAAGGCCTGACGATTCAAATCAGCAGCCCTGAGCAGCTCGGCAGCTTGGTGCAAAACGACATGGCACGCTGGAAGAAAACCGTGCAGGACGCGAACTTGAAGATTGAGTAACTAGAAAAACCCAGTCCTTCCCGCCCCCTCTCGTCATTCCCGCGAAGGCGGGAATCCAGTGCCCACCAGGAGACCAGCATGCTGCATCGTTTCTTCATTTCAATCAGCCTCGTCGTAGCACTGCTGCTGCCCTCACTCTCCAGCGCGCAAACCGGCCCCTACCCCAATCGCCCCATCAAGTTCATCGTCCCCATTACCCCCGGTGGCAGCAACGACGTGTTGGCGCGCATCATTGCCCAAAAACTCACCGAGCTTTGGGGCCAGCCCGTCGTCGTCGAAAACCGCCCCGGCGCGGGCATGAACCTGGGTGCAGACGCCGTAGCCAAGAGCGCGCCTGATGGCTACACATGGCTCTTGGGCGCTAACAACATCTTCGTCACCAACCCGCACATGGGCAAGATGCCGTTTGACGTGTTCAAAGACTTGACGCCCATCACCCAAGTGGCCACCGTCCCCTTTGTGTTGGTGGTCAACCCGGCTGTGCCCGCCAAAAACATGGCCGAACTGGTGGATTACGCCAAGCGCAATCCGGGCAAGCTGAACTACGGCTCTTCAGGCAACGGCTCACCCCAGCACCTAGCCTCTGAGATGCTCAATTTTGGCGCGGGTATCCAGACCCAGCATGTGCCCTACAAAGGCGCGATTCCCGCCATCACCGACCTGCTGGGCGGGCGCATTCAGTTCTTCATCGGTGCCGTCAACTCGCTGCTGCCGCACATCAAAGACGGCAAGCTGCGCGCCTTGGCAGGTGCCGGTGGTCAACGCTTCGCCGCCTTCCCCGATTTGCCCGCGATGGCCGAGACCGTCCCCGGCGTGGCGCTGGACGTGTGGCTGGGCGTGTTCATGCCCGCCGGTGTGCCCAAAGACATCGTGAGCAAGGTCAACGCCGACATCGCCCGCGTGTTGCAACTGCCAGAGATCAAGTCCAACTTGACGGGCCAAGGCATTGAGGGCGTGGCCAGCAGCCCGGAAGCCCTGAGCACCATGATTCGTGACGACCACGCCCGCTGGGGCAAAGTGATCCGCGAAGCCAATATCAAAGCAGACTAAAACTACCATGCGCAAAACCGAACAACCTCTCCCCAGTCTGCAAGGCACCGAATACTGGGGCAGCGACGCCCTGGCCGAATGCCTGCGCGCCATGGGTGTGCCCTACCTGGCGCTCAACCCCGGTGCCAGCTACCGCGGCCTGCATGACAGCCTGGTGAATCACCTGGGCAATAACGCGCCGCAAATGCTCTTGTGTCTGCATGAAGAGGTGGCGATTGCGATTGCGCAAGGCTTTGCCAAAGCATCGGGCCAAATGATGGGCGCGGTGGTGCATTCCAACGTGGGGCTGATGCACGCCACCATGGCCGTGTTCAACGCTTGGTGTGATCGCCAACCCATCCTCATGCTCGGGGCCACTGGCCCTTGGGATGCCGCACGCCGTCGCCCCTGGATCGACTGGATCCACACCGCCGCCGACCAGGGCGCGCTGGTGCGCGACTACACCAAGTGGGACAACCAGCCCGGCTCCGTGCCCGCCGCCATCGAAGCCCTGTTGCGCGGCAGTCAAATTGCCCAAACGGCCCCGCGCGGCCCGGTCTATATCAACCTGGATGCGGCGCTGCAAGAAGTCAAAACCGGCGCGTTAATCCCCACGCCCGACCCCGCGCGCTACGCCCCGCCTCAAGCGCCACCGCCCGCTGCCGCCGATGTGGCACGCGCGGCCGAGTTGCTATCTCAAGCCCAGCGCCCCGTGATCTTGGTAGGCCGCATGTCACGCAGCGTTGACGATTGGCAGACTCGCGTGGCGCTGACTGAGAAGCTGCAAGCCCGCGTGGTGACCGACCTGAAAAACGCCGCCGCCTTCCCCACCGATCACCCTCAGCATGTGGGCGCACCGGGCTACTTCATGAGCCCCGAGGCCTGCGCTGCCGTGCGTGAGGCCGATGTGATTTTGCTGCTGGACTGGGTCGATCCGGGAGGTGCTTTCAAACAAGCTTTCGGGGCCAGCACCTGCGATGCCAAGGTGATTCATGTCTCGCTGGACATGCACAGCCACCGGGGCTGGAGCATGGACATGGGCAGCCTGCCCCCGGCCGATGTCTTCATGCTGTGCGAGCCCGATGCTGCGGTGGCCGCGCTCAATGAATGCATCAAACCGCAAGCCTGGCTGTCTTGGCCGTCCCGCGCCGCCTTGCCCGCCGCGCCTGATGACGATGTGCTGAGCATCCGCGCCGTGGCCGATGTGCTGGCGCAGTGCAGCCAAGACCAGCCGATTTGTTTGGCCCGCCTGCCCCTGGGTTGGAACGGCGCTTACCGCCACTTTCATCACCCGCTGGACTACCTGGGTGCGGACGGCGGTGGCGGCGTGGGCGCAGGCCCCGGCAATACCGTGGGCGTGGCGCTGGCTCTGCGCCACACGCAGTCAGACCGCATCGCCGTCGCACTCATTGGCGACGGTGACTTTTTGATGAGCAACACCGCTGTGTGGACGGCCGTGCGCTACGGCATCCCCCTGCTGATGATCGTGTGCAACAACCACTCCTTCTTCAACGACGAGCTGCACCAGGAGCGTGTGGCCAAGGAGCGTGGCCGCCCGGTCGAGAACAAATGGATAGGCCAACGCATGAGCGAGCCCGAGATCGACATCGCCCAAATGGCCCGCGCCATGGGCGCCGAAGGCCTAGGCCCGGTGCGCCGCGCGCAAGACCTCCACAAAGCCATCAGCCAAGGTTTGCAATTGGCCAAGGCAGGCAAGGTCTGCGTGATCGACGCCTGCGTCGCCCCTGGGTATGACGCCAACATGAGCGGTAACACCACCACCAACTCCGCCAGCCACAAACGCTAAACCACCACCTTGCCGCCATGACTATCACCACAAAACCCTTGAGCGCCATGCTGCCCACACACCGTGACCTGTATTACGGCGGTGCCTGGCACAAGCCCAAAGGCGGCTACCTGGAGACCATCAACCCCGCCACCGGCGAGTCCCTCGGTCTGTGTGCTGAGGCGAATGCCGAGGATGTCGATGCCGCTGTGCAAGCCGCGCATCAGGCTTCTAAAACCTGGCGCAAAGTCAAACCACTAGAGCGCGCCGCACTGCTGAAAAAAGTAGCCGCCGTGCTGCGCGAGAACGCGTTTGAGCTCGCCATGCTGGACGCCGCCAACTGCGGCAACCCCATCAGTGAAATGCAGCGCGACGCCTTGATCGCTGCCGCGCAAATCGACTTCTACGCCGGTCTGGCTACCGAAATCAAAGGCGAGACCCTGCCCATGGGCGACGGCATCCTCAACTACTCGGTGCGTGAGCCCTACGGCGTGTGCGCGCGCATCGTGGCCTACAACCACCCCATCATGTTCACCGCCGCCAAGATGGCCCCGCCCCTGATCGCGGGCAACACCGTCATCATGAAGCCGCCCTACCAGGCCCCGCTCTCGGCCTACCGGATGATGGAGTTGATCGACGGCATCCTGCCCCCTGGCGTGCTGAGCATCATCAGTGGTGGTGCAGCGGGTGGCCAAGCGCTGGTGGCGCACCCCTTGGTGCCGCGCCTGTCCTTGATTGGCAGCGTGCCCACGGGCCGAGCCATTGCCAAAGCCGCTGCCGATCAGCTCAAACATGTCACGCTGGAGCTGGGCGGTAAAAACGCCTGCATCCTCTACCCCGACGCCGATTTAGCCAAGGCCATCCCCGGTGCGATCAACGGAATGAACTTCACCTGGTGCGGGCAGAGCTGCGGCTCGACTTCGCGCTTGTTTGTCCACAGCTCCATCTACGACCGCGTGATTGAAGGCCTGCTGCAAGCCGTGCAGCACTACCAGCCCGGCAACCCCACCGACATGGCCACCACCATGGGGGCAATTGTGAGCAAAGCCCAGTGGGACAAAGTCATGGCCTACATCGCCATCGCCAAACAAGGCGGTGCCACGCTGGCCTACGGCGGCAAGCCACCGAGTGATCCGAAACTCGCCAAAGGCTGGTTTGTCGAACCGACGATCTTTACCGGCGTCACTCAAGACATGCGCATCGCCCGAGAGGAAGTGTTTGGCCCCATTCTGTCCGTATTACGTTGGGACGATGAAGACACGATGTTCGATCAGGTCAACTCGGTGGAGTACGGCCTGACCGCCTCCATCTGGACGACCAGCCTGTCCAACGCCCACCGGGCGGCGTCACGGGTGGAGTCTGGTTACGTCTGGATCAACCACGTCGGCAGCCACTTCATCGGCGCGTCATTTGGCGGTTACAAGCAATCGGGAATTGGGCGCGAAGAAGGTGCGGATGAGCTGCTCACCTATACGCAGCACAAGAATGTGCATGTGGTTTTTTAGTCAAGCCACGTGCTCCAAAATATCAAACCCCGCGTAGCGATCAACCATGTAAATCCGATCTCGCTCATCCACAAACACATCATTGGTCTGCGGCGCTGCACGGCCCTGTGCGGGGTCGGGAATAAAGAAACCCGCCTCACGGGGTGACGATGGGTCTGCCACATCCACCACGCGTAAACCGCCCGCAAACCAGGCGCAATAAATCATCGTGCCACGGCGCTGCTCCTGAAACTGGTGCGCACCAAAACGCCCCGGCGTAGCGCGACTCCAGGGTGAATCCAATTCGCTCACCTCGTAACTGGCCAGCGGCTTGATATTTTTCAGATCGGTCACGTCGAAGGTCCACAGACAACCGTGCGGGCGCCCCTTGCGGCGATCCAGTTCCTCGGCGTCATGGGCATGGTCTTCCTCGTCAATGGCCACGGCAATGCGTCGTCCACCAATCAACTTTTCCAGCGGCATGAAGGTGTGCGAAGGCTCGGGGAACGGCGGGTGATAGTTGTACGTACCCAAGGTGGTAGGTCTGGAGATGTCTTTGATGTCGATGACACCCACACCGCCATGCCATAGACCGGCCCACAACTCATCGCCAAAACGCAGGGCATGGTGCAGCCGGGTGCGTCGGCCATTCCAGGTGGGCGACTCACCACCTGCCAGATGCTGACCCGGAAGCCACCAACGCGAGACCTCTTGCGGCTTGACTGGATTACGTATGTCGTAGATGACCAGAATGTTGCCGATGTAGCCCGCCATTTCGGTGGAGATGTAGGCGTAGTTCTCATCCATGTCAAAGCGGTGCACGCCAATGCCACCTGTCTTTTGATGGGTGAGAAGTTTGGGGCGGGTTTTGTCCGAGATGTCGTACACCTTGAAGCCGCCCTGGTCATAGGGGTTGCGCTCAGCCGCCTCCACGGCGGGAATGTCGGACGCCTTGATGTTCAGCTTTTCGGCCAATTCAGGGTGCGTGGGCTCACGGCCTAAAGCCGTGCGCAGCTTGATGCGCAGGCCTGGCAACTCGTCAGCTCTGCGGCCAATCGGTGTCATGTTGCGCTCGCTGTTGACGATCATGATGTCACCAACAACACGCGCCTTATGGGAGTGGGAGCCCGGGTCGTCCAGGTGAATCTGGCTCACGATGCGGGGATGGCGCGGGTCAGAAATATCCAGAATGGAGGTGCCCAACTGAGCTTTATTCGGAATGTGGCCGACATAGGCGTAATTGCCTGCGACACACACCTGCCCCGCACCGGGCAGCTCGATGCGGGACAGTCGATGGATATTTTGCGAGAGTTGCGAGGCTGACATGAGCGCTATTTTCCTTCAGTGTTTTATTTCAATGGCCTTATTCGGCACGGGCTCCAGAGTCTTTGACCATCCGGCTCCATTTGGGTATTTCACTCTTGACAGTAGTGTCCCAACGTTTGCACATCAGGACGTCGTAAGTTAATGATTTACTTGTTGAATTTGGTGTTTCAGTCTGGTCTCGATTTGAACGTCGAAA